>JAGXGS010000055.1 GCA_024636585.1 Thiogranum sp.
ACCTTTTCCACCCGACCGCTGCCGTCGCTGGCCCAGCGCGCCATGCGTGTGACCGCCGCAGGGAGTTTGCCCGGCACACCCGCGTCACCGACATTCATATTGGTGGTGCCGCCCGGCAGCAGTATCACCGCCGGCAGCGCTGCAAACGGCCGGCTCTTGAAAAGTTCGGTGAACACCTGCGCGGTAGTGCCATCGCCGCCATTGATCGCCAGCGTGTTCACGCCCTGTGCGGCAAACGCCTTCAGGGCTTCCGCAATGTCTGCGGCGCTGTCGGTCGCCTGATGGTGGATTGCCGGATGATTTGCGACAATGTCGCGCACCGCCTGCAGTCCGCTGCGGTTGCGGCGGCTGTGCGGATTGCTGAGCAGGCCAATGGTCGGCGCCCTGATGCTGGTGTTGTCCGGGTTCAAGGAATGCGGCAGAGTGTGTGTAAATCAATCAAGATGACAGGCGGCATCCTAATTCAATGCAGGGAATTCAACAAACGGCCGCGGATACCGGTCTGTATTTCGCCCACCTTTCTGATCCGCACCTGACCTCTCTCACCAGTGTGCGCTGGCAGCAATTGCTGAACAAGCGGTTGCTCGGTTATCTGTCCTGGCACCGCCGCCGGCGTGCCGAACATCAGATGGAAGTGCT
Organism: Thiogranum sp.; assembly: GCA_024636585.1. Taxonomy (GTDB): domain Bacteria; phylum Pseudomonadota; class Gammaproteobacteria; order DSM-19610; family DSM-19610; genus Thiogranum. The sequence continues at coordinate 640 of JAGXGS010000055.1, forward strand.
GGATGCATTGCTGGCGGATCTTCAGGTCACCAGCCCCGGGCATGTGGTCGTGACCGGTGATCTCACGCATATCGGGCTGCCCGACGAGTTCCGCCAGGCGCGCAACTGGCTCGAGCGTCTCGGCCACAGCGATGCAGTCACTGTCATTCCCGGTAATCACGAGAGTTGTGCAGCGGCGCCCTGGCGCGGAACGTTTTCTGAGTGGGAAAGCTATATGCGTTCCGACGCCGCTTTCGCCGCAGCCGCCATCAGCGGGCCCGAGGACCTGTTCCCGAGTCTGCGGATACGCGACGGCGTGGCGTTCATCGGCCTGTCCAGCGCCTGCGTCACTGCGCCGCTCATGGCGACCGGCGCGCTTGGCCGCGCGCAGCTCGAGCGCCTGGAAGAACGGCTGCAGGAAACGGCAGAGCAGGGCCTGTTCCGGGTTGTGCTGTTGCATCATTCGCCGCGTGCGGAAGATGAGAAATGGCGCAAGCGGCTGACTGACAGCCGGGCGCTGTGCGCGGTGCTGGAACGCGTCGGCGCGGAACTGGTGTTGCACGGACACGGGCACCGGGCGCACCGTTCGGAACTCAGTTTTGCCGGTCGGCCGATTCCGGTGTTCGGGGTGTCTTCCGCCTCGGCCATGAGCCAGCGTGAGGAACGGCGTGCGCAGTATGGTCTGTACCGGATCGGTCGGGACATCGACAGCGGCGACTGGTCGCTGGACATCGAGGTGCGTATCTACGATTCCAGCCGTAACCGCTTCGTCGGTGGGCAGCGGCATCAGTTGTTATTGCCGGCTATGCCTTCCACCAGCTGCTGATCCGCTATCGAATCAACATCGATGGCGGATTCCGGAAACGGCAGCAGCACCGGACGTATATCCAGGTCCAGACGCCGGGAAAGCTGCTGCAATGCTGCATCGAGCGTCAGTCGACCGGTGAGGTAGCGCAGTACCGACCACCAGCCAAGCTGGCTGATAATACGCAGCGGATTTTTGCGCTGTTGTTCAACCTTCCGCCAGGCATCCGCCAGTTTCCGGGAACGCGGCGTCAGGAAGGCAAACAGATTGCAGCCGCAGTAGCCGCCGTCGCGGAAGCGCAGCACGGTCTTTTTAGCGTGCGGAAATCGCGCCTGAATGCCATCGAAACGCGTTAGTGCCACCGCGACATCAGCGCCACTGGCCTGCGCCGCCTGCAGGAAATGATCGACAATATCAGCGCGCAGCAACGGGTGATCCGCAGTCGTTATCAGGACCGGTACCGAGTCGGGGAGCGTTTGCATGGCGTGATAGGCGCTGCTGCTCGGACTGTTATGCGGTGCTATCCAGCTCGTTTGCTGCCAGTTCAGCGCATCGCTCAAGGCCATGCTGTTGTGCAGATGTTGTTCCGCGGGACCGGCCAGCAGCATGCTATCCACTAAGTGACTTTCCTGCAACGCCCGCATGACGCGCAGCACCATCGGTTCTCCCTCGATTTCCACCAGTGCCTTGCAGCTGACACCGCTGTGTTTCAGCAGCGGATCGTCCGCGCGTCGATCGGCAGCGAGTATGACGGCGGTGAAGGAGTTCGCAGGGGTGACAGCCATCTATGGGAGACGCTTTTCATACAGGCGATAGCGTTTGTATGCGACGCCGCCTATGGATTCGATAATGCTGCACATGCCGGCATTGTCCTCGAGTACCCATGACAGTTCCACGCCTGTCACACCCTTGCGTAACAGCCCATGCCGCACCGCATCGATGATCATGAATGCGAGGGTCGGGCCAAGACGGCTGTGCTGGTATTTTTTCAGCACCCCCAGCAGCGGCACCCGGGCGGTGACTGGAAATTTCACTTTGAGGCGCCACAACAGCTTCGCCCAGCCGAACGGCAGCAGCCGTCCCTGCAGGTCGGAAATGGCTTCGTTGACATTGGGAAGTGCCACTACCATCGCCGCGGGTTCACCGTCGACCTCGGCAATTTGCACGAAATCGTCGTCCAGCAATAGCGTCATGGCTTTGCCGATCTCATTGAATTCCGCCTCCGTAAAAGGCACGAAGCCCCAGTTTTCCGACCAGGCATCATTGAAAATATTGCGCAGTATGGCCAGTTCCTGCTTGATGGCCTTGCGGTTCAGGGGGCGTACATGCACCCGACTGGAGGCTCTCTGCGCCAGTGCCACCATCACTTTGGGAGAAATGAAATCCGGTGAAATCCAGTAGGCCAGAAGGTCTTTGGCTTTATTAAAACCCTGATTCTCTATATTTTCTCCATACCAGGGCCGGCCGTGCCCCATCATAACGCAAGGCGGTGTATCGAAGCCCTCAATCAGTGCGCCGCATTCTTCATTGACGGACAGATTGAAGGGGCCGGTGACCCGCTGCATTCCTTCACTGCGCAACCATTCGCTGGCCGCATCGAACAGGCGGGTGAAAACTGCCGGATCCTGTTCGGCCTCCAGGCTGCCAAAGTGACCGGTGGCATTCTGATGGATGCGCAACTGCAGTTCGTCGATCTGGGCGCTGATGCGACCGACAGGACGCTTCCCCCGATAGGCTACCCAGGCCCGCCAGCGGGCATGTTCAAAGAAGGGATTTTTGTCACTATACCTTTGTTTTTGTTCGAGTTGCAGGGGCTCTATCCACTGTGGATCAGAACTGTAGAGGGTAGCCGGAAGATGCAGGAAGTCGCGCAGACGGCGGGCGCTGTCCACAGTATGGACGCGGATTTCTTCCGTAATCGACGGCATCGGGACTCTGCAGGCTGGTGACTAAAAGGCTGATCATACCGCTCAGGCGGCGGTGCTGCCAGAATGCGCCTGTTTGAGAACCCGTGCGCACTTCCAGGGAACGCTTACGGTTAGGCTACGGGCGGTCGGTCTGTGAGGACGAACTGGCCCGTAAGTTGCTTGAGCGATATCCAATATAGTTCAAGTTGTATTACAGAAGATACATCTGTTGGCCGAAAACTGTCTCCGGTCGCCTGTTGTGAAATAACGACAGGTCTGAAGTATCTTCAACAAGTACCGAAATTTCGTTGAAAAAGTGTTGTGTTTCTATCTTATAGAAGGAATAATTCAGGCCCGACTAGCGGGACAGCGGAACCTGGATGAATTCGTTGGTTAAAAGCAACGGTTCGCCGCTGATCGGCAGTTCGGCGTAATTTTCGGGTTTCCCGGAACACGCATTGATACTAGACTTTCTCGCCTGCTGTGGATGACTTTAGGATTTTTGGGGTGTCGTTGTCGACGGGCAAGGGCCCGGTAACTTTTTGGAAACCTCAAAGGGAAAAGCTTTGGGCACAGAATCAACTCCAACTTTGAACAATTTGCCGTTTCGTGCTGCTGACTTCGCTACGTTGGCGGAAGCGCTCGATTACGCGGCGAAAGGCGAAACCGGCACGAATTTCTATACCGGCCGGGGTGAGCTGTATGCGGTATTGCCGTACTCGGAATTGCGCAGCCAGGCACGCGTGCTGGCGCGCAAGCTGCTGGGCATGGGTTTGCAGAAAGGCGACCGCGTCGCGCTGGTAGCCGAAACCAATCCCCATTTCCTGCGCTTCTTTTTTGCATGCCAGTATGCCGGACTGGTGCCGGTGTCACTCCCCGCGTCTGTGAATCTCGGCGGGCATACCGTCTACGTCACCCAGTTACGCGGTCTGTTGCAGAGCAGCATGGCGGCAGTGGCCATGGCACCAAGCGGCTACGCCTCGTTTCTTGAAGAGGCTGGTGACGGTCTGGACATGAAGCTGGTCGGTGCGCCGGAAGTGTTCGACGCACTGCCTGAAGCGGATGTCGAATTCCCTGAGCCACAGCCGGAAGACATTGCATACATCCAGTATACGTCCGGCAGCACGCGTTTCCCGCGCGGTGTCGTGATACGGCAGCGGGCGGTGATGAGCAATCTGGCCGGCATTATTTGCCACGGTGTGAAAATGGGTCCAGGCGACCGCTGCTTCTCATGGTTGCCGTTTTATCACGACATGGGTCTGGTAGGCCTGGTGCTGGTGCCGGTTGCTTCGCAGGTTTCTGTTGATTACCTGGATACGCGCGAGTTTGCCATGCGTCCGCGCCAGTGGCTGAATCTGATGACGCAGACCAAAGCGACTATTTCCTTTGGCCCGCCCTTCGGCTATGAACTGTGCACCCGGCGCCTGCGTCCCGGTGAGGCGACCAAGTACGATTTAAGTAACTGGCGGGTTGCCGGTGTCGGTGCAGAGATGATTCGTTCGGAGACGCTGACGCGTTTTGCCAGGGCGCTGAAACCGGCCGGCTTCAATGAAAATGCTTTTCTCGCCTGTTACGGGATGGCGGAATGTTCGCTGGCGATCAGTTTCGCGCCACTGTTCGAAGGCCCGTCGATCGACTGTGTGGATGGCGATCATCATTCCGATCACCAGGAAGCCCTGCCGATTCACCTGTCCGAGAATCCGGGCCGGGCGCGCTGCTTCGTCGATTGCGGAACACCGTTACCGGAGTACCAGGTCGAGGTGCGTGACGAACAGGGTGCGATATTGCCGGATCGTCGCAGTGGCTCTATATTCGTGCGCGGTCCCAGCGTGATGTCCGGTTATTTCAATGCGCCGGAAGAGACCGCTGCGTGTCTGTCAGCGGACGGTTGGCTGAACACGGGTGACGTTGGATATCGTGTCGACGGCAGCCTTATCATCACCGGCCGCAAGAAAGACCTGATCATTATCAATGGCCGCAACATCTGGCCGCAGGATCTCGAATACCTGGCCGAGCATCAGCCGGAGGTTCGTATCGGCGATGCACTGGCATTTTCGGTGCCGGGGCCGGACGATGCGGAGTTCTGCATACTGGTGGTGCAATGCCGTGAATCCGATCCGGCCAAGCGCGCCAATCTGATCGATCGCCTGAATCGCCTGGTACGTCTGGAGCTTGGCATCGATGTGTTCGTGGAACTGGTGCCGCTGCATACGCTGCCGCGTACCTCGTCGGGCAAGCTGTCGCGTTCCAAGGCTCGCCAGAACTTCATTGAATCGCATGACCTGTCGTTGCTGGCGGAAGAAATGGCGGACGAGCTGGAGCCGCGGCGCCATTCGGTGTGAAGCCTGACCAGGAAAAACCCAATGACCGGCTTCGGCCGGTTATTTTTTGTCTGCGGAAAGTGGCGCTATGTCGAATCTGATCGCTGTAACCGGCGCTACCGGCTTTATCGGCCGTACTGTTTGCCGCGTATTACATGAACAGGGCTGGCAAGTGCGCGTTCTGGTGCGTTCCGAGGCCCGGTTGCGCGCACTCAATGGGCTGAGCGACGAGCAGGTCTACGGACATATCGCCGATCCCGAGGCGCTGCAGGCGCTGGTGAAAGATACCCTGGCGGTGGTGCATCTTGCCGGTGCCGTACGCGGCGCCACCCAGAACGATTTTGACTGCGTCAACGTCGAAGGCGTCAGGCATCTCGTCGAGGCAGTGGCGCAGTGCCCGCAGCCGCCACGTTTGCTGTGCCTCTCATCGCTGGCCGCGCGTGAGCCGCAACTTTCTTTCTATGCAGCCAGCAAGCGCCGTGGTGAGCAGGTGCTCGAACAGCGTGCCCGGCAGTTGCGCTGGATGGCATTGCGTCCGCCGGCGGTTTACGGACCGGGTGACAAGGAATTGCTGCCGGTGTTCCGGTTGATGGCCCGGGGTATTGCGCCGGTCCCGGGTTGCCGCGCGGCACGATTCTCGATGATCCATGTCGACGACCTCGCCGCGGCAATCCTCGCATGGTTGCAGCAGGCGGACGTGCCTTCCGGTATTTACACGCTTCACGACGGTCGCGAGGGCGGCTACTGCTGGACTGATGTGGCGACCATCGTGTCGCGCCTGTGCGGACGGCGAGTGCGGGAAATCGTGATACCGGCAGCGCTGCTGCAGTTGCCCGCGTGGCTCAATCGCGGACTGGCCCGGCTGTTCGGCTATGCACCCATGTTGACACCCGAAAAGCTCTGCGAGCTGAGCCATGCAGACTGGGTGTGCGATAACGAGAACATTCAGAAGGTGCTCGACTGGCAGCCGCGGATTCAGTTGCAGGACGGTCTGCGCAGGACTCCGGGCTGGTGCGCGTTTAAATAGGTGCGCCTTTCGGCGTGCCTTCAGGCAGTGTCTTGCCCGGGTTGAGGATTCCTTTCGGATCGAATTGGGCTTTGATCGCCTGCATCAGTTGCAGTCCGACCGGGTCCAGCTCATTGGCTACCCAGTCGCGTTTCACCACGCCGATGCCGTGTTCACCCGATATAGTTCCATCCATCTCCAGCACCGCCGCGAAAACATCCGCCAGACAGGCTTCCGCACGTTGTTTCTGATCGGGGTCCTGCGGATCGTAGAGCAGGTTCACATGCAGATTGCCGTTGCCCGCATGGCCGAAATTCACGATGCGGATGGCATGTTGCGTCGCGAGTCGGGAAAGGCGCTCAACCAGCGCCGGAATGCGCGATACCGGCACCACCACGTCTTCGTTGATTTTCTTCGGCGCCACCCGGCGCAGCGCCGGCGACAGCGCCTTGCGTACATCCCAGAGTGCCGCGGCTTCCTGTGCAGTGCGCGCTTCGTGGATATTCAGGATGCCTTCGACCCGTGCCGCGTGACTGACCGCGGCGCTGATGTCATCCAGATGCGCCGGCATGCCATCAACCTCGATTATCAGCAGAGCGCCGGCATCCGGGTGCAGATCCGATGGCACATCGTCACGCACCATTGCGATAGCCTCGCCATCCATAAACTCCAGCGCGCAGGGCGTGACCGGTTGCGCCATGATGTTCGCGACTGCCGCGGCAGCGCTGTGCATGTCGCGGTATTCCGCACGCAGCAAACGTTTGGCCGGCTGTAGCGGTGTCAGCTTGAGAGTGGCTTCGGTAATGATCGCCAGAGTGCCTTCGGAACCGATCAGCAGTCGGGTCAGATCGTAGCCGACCACACCTTTGGTAGTCATGACTCCGGTGCGCAATGTCTGGCCGGTCCCGGTTACAGCTTTTAACGCCAGCGTATTTTCGCGCGGCGTGCCGTACTTCACCGCGCGCGGACCTGCGGAGTTATAGGCAAGATTGCCACCGATAGTGCAGACCGCGGCGCTGGTGGGATCGGGGGGCCAGAAGAAGCCTGCCGCCCCGGCCGCTTCCTGCACTGCCTGATTGGTGACGCCTGGCTCCACCACTATGAGGCGATTATCACGGTCCACGCGAAGAATCCGGTTCATGCGCTGTAGTGACACAATCAGCGAACGGTCATCCATCGGCACCGTGGCGCCGGTAGTGCCGGTGCCCTGACCGCGCGCAATCAGGTGGATGTCGTGTTCATAGCAAAGCCGCACGATGTCGACGACCTGCTCGTGGCGATCGGGCAGGGCCACGCCGATCGGTTGTCCCTGCAGGGTGCTGTTGTCATACCCATAGGTGCGGCAATCCGCAGCATCGGTAAGCAGGCGTTGCTCGCCGATCAGCTGTTTCAATAAATTGATGAAAACGCTGTGCACGGTTCTCCGGCGCCTTGTCAGCGCGGCAGGGCGGTTAGTCCAGGTACTCGAACAGCTTCACGATGCGCTGTACACCGCCGATCGACTGGGCTTCCCCGGTGACGGCTGCCGCCTCGGAGTGATGCACTAATCCCATGAGGAAGACGGTACCGTTCTCGCTGACGACTTTGACTCGCGTTGCATCAAAGCCGTCGATTCTGACTGAAAGCAACGCAGCCTTTACTCTGGTGGTGAGCAGCGCGTCGCTGGACCGTGTCATAAAAGAGCTTGGCGCCGCCAGCACCATTTCATTGTGAACCCGCCGCGCCTTTTCGTCGCGACGTGCAAATTCGCCGATCCTGCTGCGCAGATCTTCGGTGGGGGCTTCGCCGCTTAACAGTACGATGCCGTTGTAGCTGGTGATGTTGACGTGCGCCTGTTTGTGAATACCCGCATCCCGCAACGCACTGCCAATGCGCAGTTCAATGGCCTGATCTTCGATCACTGATCCGGTGGTGCGGCGATCGTGCGCCACCGATGCGGTAGTGGCGACACCGCCAAACATAACCGGCGCGCATGCGCTCAACAGCAGTGCTGTGTTCAATAGAATACCCAGGGCCAACCAGCGTTTGGTCATCATCACTCTCTCTTTGAATAATCGTGTTTAGCGCGTCAGTTTGCTGCGCCGAAGGCATTTTTCAGCCACTCGATCTGTTCCTCGCCGGGCCGGCCTTCAATGCATACGACATCGAACCGTGCAGCTTCGTTCCACGCCTGATAACGGCTCAGGTAACAACGTGCACAATGTATGATGCGCGCCTGCTTGGTTCGGGAAATCGTTTCCGATGCATGTCCGAATTCGGCGCTGCGGCGGTATCGTACCTCAACGAATACCAGGCTGTCGCCGTCGCGCATGATCAGGTCGAGTTCGCCGCGTCTGCAACGGTAATTAGCGGTAATCAGCTCCAGTCCATGCCGGCATAGAAAGCGACAGGCGCTGCGCTCAGCGTTGTCTCCAAGTGTCTTGCGTAAATTCATTTTGTCCCTCCATGGACAGGGGTTCTGGCGTGTTCGCCAGCTTGTGCGGATTGCCGTTGCGGATCTGCGCCCATTCCAGACTGCGGTGCAGTTGCCGACCGGAGTCGATGCTGATCAAGCCGGTGGCGCCCGGGAAATGTGCGAGTCCGGACCGATCAAGTGTTGCGAGCCACGGCAGTACGCGATAACTGTCGATGCCGAGCGCAAACAGGCGTGGGTTGCGCTCGTCGCGCTCCGGCCAGATGGCCGCAATCCGCTGGCGATGGGAAAACCAGTCACCATCGCTGTCCAGAACCCAGGGCATGTCGCAGAAGAAAAGGCCATTAATGTCGCGGTCAAGTCGCTGCCCGCCGCTGGTGCTGAACACGTGTGAGGTGCCAAACACCGGCAGGTCACCGGCATGATGAAATTTCAGCTGTGGATAGATCTGACGCGCCTGTTCCGCTGAGCCCAGCATCAGAATTGCTTCTGCGTCCTGGCGCCGCCGCGGTTCGAAGTGCAAATTCTGGCCAAGCTGGCGTTGCAGGGCGCGATGGCGTGCGATGCTGCTATCCAGATTGAGAGCATCCTGTATCGGTGCTCTGAAGTCGGAGCTGCCGGGTGCATAGTACTGGCTCTCCAGAAGCCGGCCGCCGAGTGCACTGAAGTGCTCGGCAAAAGCGGCTGTAACTCTTGTACCCCAGGGCGTGTCCGGCGCCAGCGCGACCGCCGCGCGGTGTCCCTCGCTGAACATCCGGTTCGCTACCTGACCTGCCTCGTCTTCCGGCGATAACCCGAACTGGTACAGGGGTAAATCCGGGGGCGGCGGAGTTTCCAGTGTATTCAGTGCCAGTACCGGTACTGTCAGTTCGCCGGCAGCGGCCAACTGCTCGACGCTCTCCTTGAGCAAGGGACCGATAATGATTTCGGCACCATTCCGGATGGCATTCTGATAGAGGCCCCAGACCTGCAAATGATTGCCGCCGGTGTCGTAGAAATGCAGCGCTGGACGTTGCAACGCATCCGCATAGTAGGCGGCGATGATCCCATCTCTGATAGCGGCGGCGGCTTCTGCATTGCGCCCGGACAGTGGCAGTAACACGCCGATGTGCACCGCGCGCGCGCCAGGCTGAGCAAGCTGGGTGGCGAGGTCAGGCAACAGTGCGCGTTCAGCGGCATGCCGGGGATAGCGGGTGCGCCAGTCATCGAGACGCCGTTCCCACTGTTGGTGGTCACCGCGCGTCTGGCGGGCGATCAGGGTGAGTTCCATCCACCCCCGCAGCAAGCTGCTGGATGTTGCTGCCAGTATTTCACCCAACGCCTGATCGCTCAGGCTCGAAAGCTGTTCCCAGATCCGGTACTGGTTATCCAGTTGTTGTTGCGGGTCATCGAGCAGCCCGTCCAGCCAGATCAGCTGGCGCGCCGCCTCCAGGGGGTTCCCGGCGGCACTGTAGGCGCTGGCGCGCAGCTGGTAATAACGGCGGCCATGGTCGGGGAGCTGTTCCGGTTGAGCAACAACCTGAAGGTGTTCGAGCGCCTGCGCGGGTTTTCCCAGCGCCAGTGCACGTTGCGCGAGCAACAGCTGTAGACGGGGCTGCTGTTCGGTAGTGAGAGTTTCGCGCCGCAGGCTTGCCAGCAGGCTGCCGAGCTGCTCCCATAACTGACCCTGCGCCAGGTACTCGGCCGCCTGCAGATGCAGATCCGGAACCTGGTTGGGCGGCGCGGTTTGAGCGGCGTCGAGATAAAGCTGTGCAGCCGCCAGATGGTCACCGCGCTCGACAAGTGCCTGCGCGGATTGCTGCAACGGGTCGAGCACCGGCTGCGGGCCGCGCGGCGGCGCGCCGGTACAACTGGCCAGAGCCAGCAGCACGATCAGCAGCCATGGATACAAGCGATTCACGAGTATGAGGAAGATAACTTCATTCTGTCGGGCTGCTATTGTAAAGGCGTCGTACCCCGGATGCATGTTATTTTACCGCTCGCTATTTGCTTACACATCGAGGACCCATGACCGAGTTCAGCCGGAACGCCACTGCCAGCGGCACGCTTTATGTAGTGGCGACACCGATCGGCAATCTGTCCGACATCAGTACGAGGGCCATCACAATACTGGGGCAGGTCGATCGTATCGTCGCGGAAGATACCCGCCACAGTCGCAAACTGATGCAGCATTATGCCATTGCCACGCCGCTCAGCGCCCTGCACGAGCACAACGAACGGGAGCTTGCGCCACAGCTGGTGGAGCAGCTCGGCGGGGGACGTTCGCTGGCAATTATCTCCGACGCCGGCACGCCCTTGATCAGTGATCCGGGATTCAATCTGGTGCGGTTGGCGCGCGAGGCCGGCGTCAGGGTGGTGCCGGTGCCGGGACCCAGTGCGCTGATCTGTGCGCTTTCGGTATCCGGCCTGCCGACCGACCGTTTCGCGTTCGAAGGTTTTCTGCCCGCTAAAAGTGCTGCGCGGCGCGCCCGTATCGACAGGTTGCGGAGCGAGCCGCGCACCCTGATTTTCTATGAATCGAGTCACCGGATCGTCGACTCGCTGAGCGACATGGCGGCCGGTTTTGGCGCCATGCGCCAGGCAGTGCTGGCGCGCGAGCTGACCAAGCAATTCGAGACCGTGCACGGTGATGCGCTGGGGCCGCTCGCGGAGTGGGTGGAAAACGATCCCAATCAGCAGAAGGGCGAAATGGTGGTGCTGGTCGCCGGTGCCGCGCAGCCCGAGGAAGGTGCAGTGACCGATAAGGCGGAGCAGATGCTGGTGGTTTTGCTGGAAGAATTGCCGATCAAGCAGGCCGCCAAGCTGACCGCGCGCATGACCGGAATCAACAAGCGTGCCCTTTATGATCGGGCGCTGCAGCTCAAGCAGTGAAGCGGCGCTGGCGCAGCGCCTTCAGCTGCAGTCGTGCTGTGCCAGTGCCCACATAACATGCTCGCGCACCAGCTCCGATGGATGGGTCCGGCGCGCCTGCAGGGCTGCAATCACCGATGCGTCGGTCGGTGCATTGCCGAGCGCCACAGCGATATTGCGCAACCAGCTGATATGGCCGATGCGGCGGATCGCCGAGCCCTCGGTATTGCGCAGAAACTGCGTTTCATCCCAGCCAAACAAAGTGATCAGCGCAGCGCTGTCCAGTTCGTGTCGGGGCTGGAAGTCATCGCCTGCGCCGGGTCTGGCGAAGCGATTCCAGGGGCATACCAGCTGGCAGTCATCGCAACCGTAGATGCGGTTGCCGATCAGCTTGCGCAGCGGTTCGGGAATCGAGCCGCGCAGTTCAATAGTGAGATAGGAGATGCAGCGCCGCGCATCCAGCCGCCAGGGCCCGACGATCGCCCGGGTCGGACAGATATCGATACAGCTGGTGCAGGTGCCGCAGTGTGGCTGTGCCGGCGGGTCGACGTGCAGTGGCAAATCGGTAAACAGTTCACCGAGAAAAAACCAGGAGCCGCCGTCGCGGTCGATCAGATTGGTGTGTTTGCCGATCCAGCCAAGGCCGGCTTTCTGGGCAATTGCCTTTTCCAGCACCGGCGCACTGTCGGTAAAGGCACGATAGCCAAACGGGCCGACCCGCGCTTCGATGCGGTTGGCGAGCTTCTGCAGACGGTTACGCAGCACCTTGTGGTAATCGCGTCCGAGTGCATAGCGGGACAGGTAGGCGCGCAGCGGATCGTCGAGCGTCCGGGCCGCCGGCGCGGCATTCCCGGGCCAGTAGTCCATGCGCACGGAGATGATCCGCAGTGTCCCCGGTACCAGTTCAGCCGGGCGACTGCGCTTGCTGCCGTGGCGCTGCATGTAATCCATATCGCCATGGAAGCTGTCATCCAGCCAGCGCAGCAGGTGCGCTTCGTCGTGGCTGAGATCGGTATCGCTGATGCCGACGTCCTGGAAACCGAGTTCCCGTCCCCATTGCTTGATTTCGTCGCTCAGTTGCGCGAAATCGCTATCGGTCAGATCGGCTGATGCCGGGCTGGATTTGGATGAAAGCTTCACGGTATGGTGCGCACAGTCTGAATGATGGGTTTTATTGTATGCCGGAAAGCGCTGCCATTGCTCTGTATACCGCTGCCGAGGTGCGGGAACTGGATCGTCTTGCTATCGAGACACAGGGCCTGTCAGCTTACCAGCTGATGGGTCGCGCGGGCCAGGCGCTGAGCGACTGCATCAGCCTGCAGTGGCCACGCGTGAGTCGGGTATGCGTGCTGTGCGGTGCCGGGAATAATGGTGGCGATGGTTATGTGCTGGCGCGGCTGCTGCGGCAGCACGGCCATGAGGTGCTGGTCCGGTATCTGGCGGAACCGAGCGGGTTGCAGGGCGCTGCAGCGCAGGCGGCTGATGAGTTCTTTTCTGCTGGCGGAGTTGCCGAAGCCTGGGCCGGTGAACTGCCGGCTGCCGGTCTGCTGGTGGATGCCTTGCTCGGAACCGGACTGGACCGGCCGGTCGAAGGCGCCTTCCGCGCCGCCATCGAGGCCATCAACGCGCATCCTGCGGCGGTGCTCGCGGTGGATATTCCGAGCGGCCTGCACGCCGATACCGGGCGCGTACTCGGCATCGCTGTCGAAGCCCAACGCACCCTGACGTTCATAGGACGCAAGCGTGGTCTGTATACCGCTGCCGGCGTCCATCATGCCGGTGTTTCTGAATTTGCTGATCTGGATGTGCCGGCGAGCGTGCACGCGCAAGTCACCGCCGGTGCGCAACTGATCGACGCGCCGCTGCAGGCGTGGATAGTGCAGCCACGCCGGCGCGATACGCACAAGGGGCAGGTCGGACACGTGCTGGTGGTGGGCGGTGCGCCCGGTATGGCCGGCGCGGCACGCATGGCTGCGGAAGCCGCAGCACGCTGCGGCGCCGGACTGGTGTCGATTGCAACGCACCCGCAACATGCCGCGACCCTCAATACTGGCTGTCCCGAGCTGATGGTGCACGGTATCGAAGCAGCCCGGGATCTGCAGCCGTTGCTGGAGCGGGCGTCGGTAGTCGTAGTGGGTCCGGGTCTCGGACGCACGGACTGGTCCCGCCAGCTGCTGGAGACAGTGCTCGATAGCTCCTTGCCGCTGGTGGTGGACGGCGATGCCCTGTACCTGCTGGCGCTGGACCCGTTGACCAGGGACAACTGGATACTGACGCCGCACCCCGGCGAGGCCGCGCGGTTACTAGGGCAAACCAGCGGCGACATTCAGGCCGATCGTTTCGCGGCGGCCCGGCAGCTCAGTAGCGATTTCGGCGGCGTGGTGGTGTTGAAGGGGGCAGGTACGCTGGTGGCACGCGCCGGGCAGCCGCTGCGGCTGTGCGACCGTGGCAACCCGGGCATGGCCAGCGGCGGCATGGGTGATGTGCTGAGCGGCGTGCTGGCGGCATTGCTGGGGCAGGGGGTGGCGGCCGGCGAAGCCGCTGAAGCTGCGGTCTATCTGCATGCCAGGGCGGCCGATCTGGCGGCGGCCGCTGCAGGTGAGCGCGGCCTGCTGGCAACTGATGTCATTCCGCGGGTGAGGGCGCAGTTAAATGGCCGCGCTTGAGCTGCGGCTGGCTGATGCCGCGGCCACTGAAGCATTGGGAGCGCAGCTTGCCATCTGCAGCAGTGCCGGGCTGCTGGTGTTTCTCCAGGGGCAGCTGGGTGCGGGCAAGACGACACTGGTGCGCGGCTTCCTGCGCGCGCTGGGCCACACCGGGCCGGTGAAAAGTCCCACTTATGCGCTGCTCGAACCCTACAGTCTGGACGGGCGCAACCTCTACCACCTCGACCTGTACCGGCTGGCCGATGCCGAGGAGCTGGAGTGGATAGGCATTCGCGATCTGCTGGACGGCACGTCGATCTGCCTGATCGAGTGGCCGGAACGCGGCACCGGATTGCTGCCGGAATCTGATGTATCCATCGATCTGAAGAGCGATGGCGACGGCCGTACTGCCCGGCTCTCGGCAGGAACTTCGCCGGGTGAGCAGGTTCTCGATTGTCTGTCGAATCTTTGACGCATTGAGCGTCGCCCGGTAATTTAATTTGAATTGCCAGAAACGGGCGCTATCCCGATGAGAAATATACGTATTCGTTTGTAATTCAGCTTGAGGTGCGGTATAAATCCCCCACCTGACAGGTTTTATTGGGGGCGAGCTTATGCGGCTGGGCTGGTTCACACTTCTTCTATTAATGACTTCTCTGACACAGGCAGCGGCGCTGCAGGTGGAGGGCGTGCGGCTGTGGGCGGCTCCCGACAGCACCCGGGTCGTTTTCGATGTCAGTGGGCCGGTACAGCACCGGCTGTTCAGCTTGCAGGGTCCCGACCGGCTGGTCATCGATCTGAATGGCGCCAGCGCCGATCGCGATTTCGCCAGCAGCCCGACCCGCGGTGGTCTGGTCAGAAATTTGCGCAGCGGTGCGCGCAACAAAGATGATCTGCGCCTGGTGCTGGATCTCGTCGGACCGGTCCGGCCGAAAAGTTTTGTATTAAAACCCAATGCACAATACGGCCACCGTCTGGTGGTCGATCTGTATACAGCCGACGGCGCGTCCGACACGGCGGTACCGACCCGGGTCACGCCGAAAAGTGCGCCAGCCGGCCTGCGTGATCTGGTCATTGCCATCGACGCCGGACATGGTGGCGAGGATCCGGGCGCACTCGGTCGCCACGGCACCCGCGAAAAGGATGTGGTGCTTAATATCGCCCGACGTCTGGCCAAACTCATCGAAAAAGAACCTGGCATGCGGCCGGCACTGATACGCGACGGCGATTATTATGTCGGGCTGCGCAAGCGCATCGACACCGCACGTCAGCATGGCGCCGATCTGTTTATTTCCATTCATGCGGATGCATTCCGCGAACAGCGGGTGCAGGGATCTTCGGTATTCGTATTGTCACGCGGAGGCGCATCGTCCGAGATGGCACGCTGGCTGGCGGCACGGGAAAATGCCGCCGATCTGGTCGGTGGTGTCAGTCTGGTCGACAAGGACGAACTGCTGGCCGAGGTATTACTGGACCTGGCGCAGACAGCAACCCTGGAAACCAGCAGTGCGGTCGCGAACAATGTGCTGCAGGAAATGAAACGCCTGGGCAAGGTACATAAAAAGGATGTTCAGCACGCGGGCTTCATGGTGCTCAAGTCCCCGGATATCCCCTCGATCCTGGTCGAGACCGCGTTCATTTCCAATCCCGACGAAGAAAAGCGTCTGCGCAGCGGCGAGCATCAGGAGCAGGTGGCGCAGGCGATTCTGAACGGCGTGCGGCGGTACTATCAGTACAATCCGCCGCCCGGCACGCGCCTGGCGGCGGCCACGAAAGAAGGGCGCCGGCACGTGGTGCAGCGCGGCGATACCCTGAGCCATATTGCCCATCGCTACGGCGTCAGCATGCGGGCATTGCGTACCAGCAACAAACTCAAGGGCGATCGCCTGCTTGTCGGCAAGGTGCTGAACATTCCCTCGACCGACGGCTGAACCCCCGCCGCTTCGGCGGGTAATCGCCGTTGAGCGTCAATTCGCGTTACCATGTCTGCCGTGAAATTCAGACCCCTCGTGACGTCATGCGCATTCAGCCGCTGCAACCGCAGTTAATCAACCAGATCGCCGCCGGTGAGGTGGTCGAACGTCCGGCTTCAGTGCTCAAGGAGTTGTTGGAGAACAGCCTGGACGCCGGCGCCACACGTATCGAGGTGGATATCGAGGAGGGCGGTAAACGCTTGATCCGGGTGCGGGATAATGGCAGCGGAATCCACCACGACGACCTCGCGCTGGCACTGTCGCGGCACGCCACCAGTAAGATTGCCTCACTGGACGATCTGGAGCGGGTCGCCAGCCTGGGTTTTCGCGGTGAGGCATTGCCGAGTATTGCCTCGGTTTCACGGCTGTTGCTGCAGTCACGAATTGCTGACGATGACAGCGGCTGGGAAATCAGCGGCGACGGCAGTGAGCAGATGCCGGCGCCACGCCCGGTGCCGCATCCTGTCGGTACCAGCATCGAAGTACACGACCTGTTTTTCAATGTGCCGGCGCGCCGCAAATTCCTGCGCGCAGAAGCCACCGAGCACAAACATCTGGATGCGGTCGTGCAGCGGATTGCGCTTAGCCGCCCCCAGGTGGAATTGCTGGTGCGGCGCAATCGCAAGGCTATTTATCATCTGCGCGCCGGGCAGACCGCAGTGGAACAGCTGGAGCGCATGCGCGTTCTCCTCGGCGAGGCCTTCGCCGCGCAGTTGATCGAGATCGAGCATGCTGCGGCCGGGTTGCGCCTGTACGGCTGGATGGCGCAGCCGACCTTCTCGCGCAGTCAGGCGGATATGCAGTATTTTTTCGTCAACGGACGTTCGGTCCGTGACAAGCTGCTCGGGCACGCGGTGCGCCAGGCCTACCAGGATGTGCTGTATCACGGCCGGCATCCGGCCTATGTGCTGTTTCTGGAGATCGATGCGACAGAGGTCGATGTGAATGCGCATCCAGCCAAACATGAAGTGCGGTTTCGCGACTCGCGTCTGGTGCATGATTTCATGTTCCGTAGCGTGCAGCGGGCATTGGCTGATGTTCGCCCTGCTGCCGATCAGCCGTCGCCCCAGTCGCTGCGGCCCGGGTCCGGAATCGGCTTCAGTGGCGGCGGCTATGCTGGCCGCCAGGCCGGAATGCCTTTCCAGATCAGCGAACAGCTGGCGCACTACGAGCGCCTGCATGGCGTCGCCAGCCAGTCTGCTGACAGTGCAGCACGGTCGCCGGGAGTTGGGGTCCTGTCCGAAGCGGAGCCGGACACTGTACCGCCGCTGGGATTTGCGCTGGCGCAGCTCAAGGGCATCTATATTCTCGCAGAAAATGCGCAGGGACTGGTGCTGGTAGACATGCACGCAGCACACGAACGTATCACCTATGAGCACCTCAAACGCAGCTTCCGCGAGGACGGCATCCGTTCGCAGCCGCTGCTGGTCCCATTGACGCTGGCGGTATCGCGCCGCGACGCGGAAGAGGCGGAACAGCGCCAGGACTGGTTCGCGACGCTGGGCTTTGAAATCGACCGCAACGGTCCGGAACAACTGGTAGTGCGGCAGATACCCGCACTGCTGTCGGACGTCGATATCGCCGCACTGGTTCGCGACGTGCTGGCGGATTTGCACAGCCACGGTCGCAGCCAGCGCATAGAGGAATCGCTCAACGCGCTGTTGTCGACCATGGCCTGCCACGGCTCGGTGCGCGCCAACCGGCTGCTGCGACTTGAAGAAATGAATGCGCTGCTGCGCGATATGGAACGCACTGAACGATCCGGCCAGTGTAACCATGGAAGGCCCACCTGGGTCCAGATGAGTGTTCAGGAGCTGGATGGTCTGTTCCTGCGCGGGCGCTAGGGAGAACAGCATTGAATCGCCCACTGGCCGTTTTTCTGATGGGGCCGACTGCCTCCGGTAAAACCGGCGTGGCGGTCGAACTGGTCCAGCAGTTGCCGCTGGAAATTATCAGTGTGGATTCGGCGCTGGTGTACCGCGGCATGGATATAGGCACGGCCAAGCCTGCGGCCGAGGTGCTGCGTGAAGCGCCGCATCGGTTGATCGATATTCGCGACCCGGCCGAATCCTATTCCGCGGCGGCGTTTCGTGCAGATGCACTGGACGCGATGGACGAGATCGTCTCGCGCGGGAAAATCCCACTGCTGGTCGGCGGAACCATGCTGTATTTCAATGCGCTGGAGCGCGGTCTGTCGGCATTGCCTGCGGCCGATGCCGAGGTGCGGGCGCGCCTCGAAGCGGAAGCCCGGCGTGATGGCTGGCAAACCCTGCACCGGCGTCTCGAGGCGATTGACCCCGAGGCGGCGCGGCGTATCCATCCCAATGATCCCCAGCGTATTCAGCGCGCCCTGGAAGTCTACGAGCTGACGGGCGAAAGCCTGACCGCATTGTGCGAACGCGGCAGGAATGCGGCCCCCGGCTACCGATTCCTCAAAATCGTACTGGCACCGGCGGATCGTGAGTATTTACACGCTCGCATTGAACGTCGGTTCCGGCTTATGGTCGAACAGGGGTTCCTCGAGGAAGTTGGCGCATTGCGCGGGCGTGGCGATCTGCATCCGGAGTTGCCAGCCATGCGTGCAGTCGGCTATCGTCAGGCTTGGGCTTATCTGGACGGGGAGATGGCGCAGCAGGACTGGCAGGAGCGGGCAGTCATCGCGACTCGCCAGTATGCAAAACGTCAGTTGACCTGGTTGCGATCGGAATCTGACAGCCGCTGGATAGACCCCGTCAGCACGACTGACGCAGTGTCTGTAGTGAAGGCACTGATCGAGGCCGCTGGCGCAGCAGACAATTGAATGTGCTATAGTTTTGCCGGTATAAAATTGACGCAGGGAAGAACATGCAGGGTTCAGGCAATAGCTTCGCTAATATGAGTAAAGCGCGAGGATGGAAGATCACATGTGTTGCACGTTACGAGAAGAAGGAGAAATGACATGGCCGCTAGAGGGCAGTCGCTGCAAGAACCCTTCCTGAATGCGCTTCGAAAAGAACGTATTCCTGTATCCATTTACCTGGTAAATGGAATTAAACTGCAAGGCCAGATCGAGTCTTTCGATCAGTTTGTAGTGCTGTTGAAAAACAGTGTTAGTCAGATGGTGTACAAGCATGCCATCTCAACGGTGGTACCGGCCCGGAATGTTCGTCTCTCGACAGGCGATGAAGGAACGCTTCCTGAGCCCGGTAACGCCTGATCCTGTTCCCCATTCTGTGGACCGGGCATGTCGCCCGGTTCCGGACCCGCTGGCACAAGGGCATTGACGCCGTGCCGCGCTTTCCCAAAGGATTTTTGACAATTGTTTGAACGCCCACAAAGTGGTGAGCGGGCAATTCTGGTGCACGTGAATTTTCCCGGTGCATCGGAGCCCGAAGACCTGCTCGAGTTTGCCGATCTGGCACGCTCCGCCGGTGCGGAAGTACTGGATCTGGTAACTGCAAGCCGTCCCGCACCGGATTCCCGTTACTACGTGGGGTCCGGCAAGGCGGAGAGCATTCGTGAACTGGTCGTCGCGCTGCAGGCGGACCTGGTTATATTCAATCATGAGCTGAGTCCCAGTCAGGAACGCAACCTGGAAAAGCTGTTCGAAGCCAGAGTGCTGGACCGGACCGGCCTGATTCTGGATATCTTTGCACAGCGCGCCCGTTCCTTTGAAGGCAAGCTGCAGGTCGAACTGGCGCAGCTCCAGCACCTGTCCACGCGCCTGGTGCGCGGCTGGACTCACCTTGAACGCCAGAAGGGCGGTATCGGCCTGCGCGGCCCGGGTGAAACCCAGCTGGAGACCGACCGCCGGTTACTGGGCGAACGCATCAAACAGATTCACAGGAAGCTGGAAAAGGTGCGCGGCCAGCGCGCCCAGGGACGTCGCGCGCGAGCCCGGGCCGAGGTGCCGACAGTGTCGCTGGTGGGTTATACAAACGCCGGCAAGTCCACCTTGTTCAATCGCCTGTGCAATGCTGACGTGTATGCGGCGGACCAGTTATTCGCGACTCTCGATCCAACTCTGAGGCGGCTGGATCTGCCCGGGTTCGGCCCAGTGGTATTGGCCGACACGGTTGGCTTCGTGCGAAATTTACCGCATGAACTGGTTGCAGCCTTTCGATCGACCCTGGAAGAGACCCTGCGAGCCGATGTGCTGCTGCACGTGGTGGACGCGCATGATCCGGAGCGTCATACGCGCATTGAACAGGTTAACGAAGTTCTGGATGCCATCGGTGCGCGCGAGGTCCCGCAACTTCTGGTATACAACAAGATCGATCTCAGTGACGAACCACCGCACCTGTTGCGTGATGTGGAAGGCAAGGTTAGCCGCGTCTGGTGTTCTGCTGTCAGCGGCGCCGGACTCGATCTGCTGGAACAGGCCCTGGGCGAATGTTTCATGGCCGACCAGGTGCATGGCTGGTTACAGTTACCTGCGTCTGCCGGGCGCCTGCGCGCGGCAATTTACGAAACCGGTGAAGTCCTCACAGACGAACCGGATGCAGCCGGTGGCTGGTGGATGGAAGTTCGAATCAGCTTCCGGCAACTTGAAAATTTATACCGGCGCGAGGGGCAGAATTACGCGCTGCTGCCCGATCGAGAGCCGGAACGTGTTGCGGGCATCGCTCAAGCTCCCTAAAATTGGCGGTTGCGAGCAATAATATTCTTTAATCAGCACGATCCAGACGGAGTCATATATGGCCTGGAATGAGCCGGGAAACGGTAAGAACAAGGATCCATGGGGTGGTCGTGGAGATCAGGGACCACCGGATCTTGACGAGGTCGTGCGCAAAGTGCAGGACAAGCTCGGTGGATTATTCGGCGGTGGTCGCAGTGGCGGCAGCAGTGGTGGTGGCGGTGGCGGAGCGAAAGCCGGGTTTGCCGGGCTGGGTCTGGTTTTGGGAATCGCGCTGCTGGTGTGGTTATTTTCCGGCATCTACATCGTCGATGAAGGTACCCGCGGAGTGGTGCTGCGTTTCGGCAAGTTTGTCGAGGCCACAGAACCGGGCCCTCACTGGCGCATTCCCTATCCGGTCGATCGCGTTGAAATCGTCAATGTCGAGCAGCGCCGTTTCATCGAAATCGGCTACCGGTCCAGTAATGGCGGTCAGAGTGCACTGAAGGTGCCGCGCGAAGCATTGATGCTTACCGAAGACGAGAATATCGTCAATGTACAGCTGGCGGTGCAATACCAGGTGGAAGATCCGCGGCGCTATCTTTTCAATGTGCGCGAGCCGGACGCTGTTCTGAAGCAGGTTGCTGAAAGCGTGCTGCGCGAAGTGGTCGGTAAAAACAAGATGGACTTCGTGCTGAAGGAAGGCCGTGCCGAGGTGGTAAGCAAGGTCAAGAGCGGGATGCAGGAGATTCTCTCTGACTACGAGGCCGGTCTGCGAGTGTCGGATGTGAACCTTCAGGACGCGCAGCCGCCGGAAGAAGTGCAGGGCGCTTTCTCGGATGCTATCAAGGCGCGCGAGGATCGGGTGCGCCTGACCAATGAAGCCGAGGCTTATGCCAATGAAGTGATTCCGAAAGCTCGCGGCGCGGCAGCACGACGGCTGCAGGAAGCGACAGGTTACAAGGAATCGCTGATCGCCCGGGCCAGCGGTGAGGCCAGTCGTTTCAGCCAACTGGCTGCCGAGTACAATAAGGCGCCGGAAGTCACCCGCAAACGCCTGTACCTGGAAACTATGGAAGAGGTGCTCACAGCTACCAATAAAGTGCTGATCGACAGCGGCGATAGCAGCAATCTCATGTACCTGCCAATCGACCAGTTGATAAAGCAGGGTCGCGAGGTGCGCGATACGCGTAGTGGGTCGAGTGTGGATAACAGTAGTACGCAATCCGGGATGCCAGACCTCACGCGTCCCTCGGCGCGTCCAACGCGGGAGTCACGTTGATGGCCAATACGAAAGGTTTTGTGCTGGGGCTGGGACTGGTCCTGCTGGTGCTGGCATCGTTTTCGATGTTCCAGGTTGCGGAGTGGGAAAAAGCCATCATGTTCAGGCTTGGTGAAATCCGTCAGTCGGAATTCGAGCCGGGGCTGAAGTTCAAGATTCCATTCATCAATAATGTGCGCAAGTTCGACGCTCGCATCTTTACCCAGGACATGGATCCGGAACGGTTCCTCACGGTGGAGAAGAAAAACGTCATCGTCGATTCATCCATCATGTGGCGCATCGCGGATGTGAGGCGCTACTACACGGCAGTGGCGGGTGATGAACGGAATGCTCGTCTGCGTCTTGAGCAGGTGGTCAAGGATGGCATGCGTGGAGAGTTCAGCAAACGCACCATCAATGAAGTGGTGTCGGGCGAGCGCAGAATGCTCATGGAACAGCTGACTTCGGATGCCAATCGTCAGGCTCAGCAGATCGGTATTCGTATAGTCGATGTGCGCATCAAGCGCATCGATCTGCCTTCAGACGTCAATGAATCGGTGTACCGGCGTATGCAGGCCGAGCGTGCCCGTGTCGCCAAGGAATTCCGTTCGGTCGGTTTCGAAGAGGCGGAAAAGATCAAGGCTAACGCGGATCGTGAACGCCAGATCATGTTGGCTGAAGCCTATCGTGAAGCGGAACAGATACGTGGTGAAGGCGATGCCAGAGCCGCTGAACTGTACGCCGAAGCCTATGGAAGCGCGGAGGACTTTTATGCCTTCACCCGCAGCCTCAAGGCTTATGAAGCGAGCTTTGGTCAGGGTGGCGATATAATGCTGCTACAGCCCGACAGCGAGTTCTTCAAATACTTCAAATCGGCGAACGAAGCACCAGAACGTTAGGCAATTTATGGACCGCAGTGTAAAGTCCGGGCGATATTCCTTCGCCCGGCTTTTTTTTGGATCAAGCCATGTGGGATGATCTTTGGACTGCGGTGGCGTTGATGCTGATTATAGAAGGTATTGTGCCATTCCTGAGGCCGGATGCGCTGCGGCGTATGCTGGAAACTGTGGCACAGATGGATGATCGCAGCGTACGTATCGCCGCGCTGATCAGCATGCTGGCCGGTTTGGCGTTACTATATTGGGTCCATTGAGCAAGGCGCTTCGAATGAAAAATAAAAACCGCTGGCTGTTGCCCGAGGGCGTCGAGGAGCTGCTGCCAGAGCAGGCCGCACAGCTGGAACAGTTGCGCCGCGAATTGCTGGATATGTACAGTTCGTGGGGCTATGAACTGATCATCCCCCCATTCATCGATTATCTGCATTCATTGCTGACCGGTACCGGGCATGATCTGGATCTGCAAACCTTCAAACTGATTGATCAGTTGTCGGGGCGTCTACTCGGCTTGCGCGCCGACATGACACCGCAGGCGGCACGCATCGATGCGCATCGGTTGCAGCGTGAATGTCCGACGCGCCTGTGCTATCTCGGTACGGTTTTACACACCCGGCCCGATGGCTTTGCCGGTTCACGCAGTCCGATGCAGGTGGGTGCCGAGTTATTCGGTCATGCTGGTCCGGAGAGCGACGTCGAAATCCTGCAACTTATGGTCGAAACCCTCGCCCTGACGGGAGTTGATGACATCTATGTCGATCTCGGTCACGTCGGTATTTATCGTGGGCTGGCCAACGATGCGCAGCTCGACGACGAACAGGAAGCTCTGCTGTTCGATGCCCTGCAGCGCAAGGCAATTCCGGAGATCGATGAATTTCTTGGCCAGCTGGACTTGTCTACCGCGCAGCGCGAACGGCTTGCGGCGCTGGCAACCTTGAGTGGCGATGCGAAAGTCCTGGAACGCGCGCAGACCTTGTTCAGGGGCGCCGGAGAAGAAACTCGTGGCGCGCTCGATAATCTTGCTGCAATCGCGAGGCTTGCGGTCCAGCGTTTGCCGGGGTTGAGTCTGCATTTTGACCTGGCGGAACTGCGCGGCTATCGGTTCCATACCGGCGCAGTATTTGCCGCCTTCGTTGCCGACCGCGGCCAGGAGATTGCGCGCGGCGGGCGTTACGACGATATTGGCAGAGTCTTCGGACGGGCTCGTCCTGCAACCGGATTCAGTACTGATCTGCGCAGCCTGATGCAACTCGGCAGTAGAAGCTGGAAGATCCGCAGTGGTGTCATTCTTGTCCCATCGGAGGGCAATGCAGCGCTGTCGGAAAAAGTTGGCAGCCTGCGCGCAGCGGGCGAAATCGTGGTTCAGGAGTTACCCGGCCAGGGGGGCAGTTTCGCAGAAATGGGTTGTGACAGACGGCTGCGCTGGAATGGTACGGAATGGCTGATCGAATCAATAAACTGATCGCAGTGTGGCGATTTTATTAAAATCTGACAGGGTTAAACACTGATGGGCAAGAATGTAGTCGTAATCGGCACCCAGTGGGGTGATGAGGGCAAGGGCAAGATTGTCGACCTGCTGACGGATCGTGCTGCTGCGGTGGTGCGTTTTCAGGGCGGACATAATGCCGGCCACACGCTGGTGATCGAGGGCAAGAAAACGGTGCTGCATCTGATCCCGTCCGGAGTCCTGCGCGATGGCGTGCATTGCCTGATCGCTAACGGTGTGGTGCTTTCGCCGACTGCGCTGCTGGAGGAAATGAACATGCTGGAGGCCGGTGGCGTGCCGGCGCGCGAACGCATCGGCATCAGTGAATCCTGCCCCCTGATCCTGCCCTACCACATTGCGCTCGACCAGGCGCGTGAAGTGGCGCGCGGCAAAAAGGCGATCGGCACGACCGGACGCGGTATTGGCCCGGCCTATGAGGACAAGGTGTCACGGCGCGGAATCCGATTCGGGGAACTGCTGGATGCGGCGCACTTCACCGAGCGCCTGCGCGAAGTAATGGAGTACCACAATTTCGCACTGGAGCATTATTTCAAGGCGCCGGTAGTGGATTACCGGCAGGTACTGGATGAAGCATTGGCCCAGGCTGAGCAGATCGGGCCTCTGGTGGAGGACGTACCCGGCACCCTCCACCGTCTGCGCAGAGAAGGCAAAAGCATCATGTTCGAAGGCGCGCAGGGCGCGTTGCTGGATATCGATCATGGGACTTATCCGTACGTGACGTCTTCGACCACCACGGCCGGTGGCGCGGCCAGCGGCAGTGGTGTCGGTCCGCGCGACCTGGATTACGTCCTCGGAATCGTGAAAGCCTACACGACCCGGGTGGGCGCCGGTCCTTTTCCCACCGAGCTGTTTGACAAGGATGGTGAATACCTGGGCGAGAAAGGCCATGAGTTTGGTGCTACCACTGGACGCAAGCGGCGCTGCGGTTGGCTGGATGCGGTGGCACTGCGTCGATCACTGGACCTGAACAGTGTTACTGGCATGTGCATCACCAAACTGGATGTGCTGGACGGTATGGAGACCGTGAAGATTTGCGTGGCATATGAGCTGGATGGCAGGAAAATCGATGTGCCGCCGGTAGGCGCTGATCGATTCGACCGCTGCAAGCCGGTGCTGATCGATATGCCGGGCTGGGGTGAATCCACAGTCGGTGCAAAGTCGCTTGAGCAACTGCCGCAGGCGGCCCGGGATTATCTCAACAAAGTGGAAGAGCTGACTGGAGTGCCGGTCGACATAATCTCGACCGGCCCGGATCGCGCCGAAACCATCGTCAAACGGCATCCGTTCGAATAACGATTCGCAATATCAGAACTGAACCCACCCGGTGGGTGCCGGGCGGGGGAACAAGCCGACACGTCAGATCCGGTGTCAGGGATCGATGCAACCCTGAGGCTCGGGTAAGCCTGCGATTCGCGAACCCTGCCGCGATGGACCTTCGGGAAACAGGGTGTACAGACGTTGCTTGGAAGCCTTTTCAGGGCCCAGTTCATCGGCCATGTGTTTCTGCAGTATCTTGACCATTGGCGTGATGCCGAAATCGAAGTAGAACTTGCGCAGAAAGTGCAGGACCTGCCAGTGATCGCTGGTCAGCTCGATGCCTTCCTTTTTTGCCATGAATGTGGCGATACGGTCATTCCACATATGCAGGTCGACGAGATTTCCCAGACGCGTGACGGGATACTGTTCACCTTCGAATTCAAAGCTGCCCGTGAAGTGTGAGGCATCTGGAGTGTTTTCAGCGTAGGTGCTGCGCTCCAGTTCCACGTCCAGGTGAGGCAGCGGAACACCGGCGATTTTTGATCCCTGAATCAATGGCCCGTGCGGGAATAATGTTTGCAGCAGTTCATCGCTGAACCGGTCGGAGCCGGTATCCTGCTTCAGGCTGCGTCTAAGAAGCTTCATTACTGGCGATACGCCGAACTGATCATAGTAGGCTCGCATCGTTTTGATGACCTGCCAGTGATCATCATTCAACTGCAGTTCGTCTTTGGCAGCAAGCTGTTCGGCGATATTCCGGTTCCAGGCTTCCAGGTCTGCGAGGCGGCCATCAGCCAGCAATTCTACCTTTTCAAGTGGTTGTTCCTGGGTCATGTTGTTAGTACCTCCCTTGGCTCGATTCACTGACAACTATCCCTTCGTTGCATAGCGACTAAAAATCCTGGATCTATATGGGGGCTAACCCGCGATCAATGCTTTTCGAGGGTTATCCCCCAGCATGTTCTGAACGCGGATAACCCGTTCCAGTTGTGCCTGAAATGCATCCAGGCATTCAGGATCGAAAAATTTTCCACGCTGACTGTTGATGTAATCCAGAGCCTTTTCCATAGGCCATTTGGCTTTGTACGGGCGTTCGGATGTCAGCGCGTCATAGGCATCGGCAACGCTCACGATGCGAGCGATCAGAGGGATGTCTTCCCCACCCAGGCGGTGTGGATAGCCGGTACCGTTAAAACGTTCGTGGTGATGCAAGGCGATTACAGCGCCCATCTGCAGGTATTCGGAC
>JAGXGS010000056.1 GCA_024636585.1 Thiogranum sp.
GAATATCCGCCGCGCAGCAAATTCTTCCGTTCCGAACTGGAGCAATTGCTGATTCTCGCCCGCGAGGAAGATGTCGACCTGCGCGAGGTCAAGGGATCCTACGCCGGCGCCATGGGTTACGGTCAGTTCATTCCGTCGAGCTACCGTCACTACGCAGTCGATTTCAACGGCGATGGCAAACGTGATCTCTGGCACAGCCTGGACGACATTATTGGCAGTGTCGCCAACTACTTTCACCGCCACGGCTGGAGTGACGGACAACCGATCGCCAGTAAAGTGAACGGCGGAAAAACATTACCGGCTGAGCTGATTTCAAAAAACAGCAAACCGGATAGAACTGTGGCGGACCTGAACGGCGCCGGCGTCACCAGCGAAGCCTCGCTGCCGAAAAACCAGCCGGTTGCACTGCTCGCCCTTGAACAGGAGCAGGGTCCGGAATACTGGCTGACGACCAATAACTTTTATGTGATCACCCGCTATAACCGCAGCCCGCTGTATTCGATGGCGGTATACCAGCTCAGTGAAGCGATACGCGATGCCTACCAGAAGCTCCAGTCCTGAAGCGACGCCATTAACGGCCCTCGGCTTCATGGGCCTGTGCGTCAGCGTCCTGTTGATCGGCTGTGCTGCTGATGAACCGGTCAGCCGTTATTCGCAATCGCAGGATACAGCGCCTGCGCGAATCATGGACCCCGCCACACTCAAGGATGCGGTGCCGCGGGTCGAGCCGAAAAGCCGCTGGGGCAATGCCGAATCCTATGTGGTGCTGGGCACGCGCTACCAGACTCTGGCGAGTAACGAGAATTATGTGGAGCGCGGCGTTGCTTCCTGGTACGGCACCAAGTTCCACGGCCACCGCACCTCCAGTGGCGACACCTACGATATGTACCAGATGTCGGCGGCACATAAATCGCTACCGCTGCCGACTTATGCGCAAGTCACCAATCTGCGCAACGGCAAATCAGTAATCGTCAAGATCAACGATCGCGGCCCGTTTCACGACAACCGCCTCATCGATCTCTCCTACGCGGCGGCAGCCAAGCTGGACATTCTGAGCGCCGGGACCGGGCTGGTCGAGGTCAGGGCAATCGATCCGCAGCGCCACCTGACTGATCAGAAGAAGCCCGAGATCACTGCCAGCAAGCCAAAGATTGCTACATCGCAGCAGCCGGTGACGGAGACCTCTTCGGACCCGGTCATGTATCTGCAACTCGGTGCTTTTTCTGATCCTGATAATGCTGAACGTCTGCGCAGCCGACTCGACGGCCTGGAACTTCCGGGTAAACTGCACATCAGTGAAGGCGTTGCCGGCAAGCAACGCGTATACCGGGTACGGGTTGGTCCGCTGCCGACGGTGGATTCCGCCGATCAGGCGAGCCGGGCTCTCGCCACTCGGGGAATCGACTCGCCACGGATAGTCATCGACTGACACCGGATTCATCCGCGAATTATTTTCAGGCGTGCAACCTGCAGCGCCTGCACAGACAACAGGTATTTTAATGATCAAACATCCACGCTTTGCGACCTTTTTCGTTCTTGCCTCACTGTTCGCCGGACTGGCAGTGCAGGCAGCAATGCCGATTCCGAAGGAGCCTGATGTCGGTGCGCGCGGCTATCTCGTAGAGGACTTTCTCAGCGGTCGCGCTATTGCTGAAAAAAATGCCGATGAGCCGATGGAGCCGGCCAGTATTACCAAGCTGATGAGCGCCTATGTCGTGTTCAAGGAAATCCGTGACGGCAGTGTCTCTCTGGAAGACAAGGTGCGGATCAGCGAAAAAGCGTGGCGCACTGAAGGCTCACGGATGTTCGTCGAAGTGAACACCACCGTCAGCGTGGCCGATCTGCTCAAGGGTCTGATTATTCAATCGGGTAATGATGCCACTGTGGCACTTGCAGAACATATAGCCGGCACCGAGGAAGGCTTTGCCGGGCTGATGAATCACCACGCCGAACGACTCGGCATGACGCGCAGCCATTTCGTCAACAGTACCGGCCTGCCCGACAAGGAGCATTACACGACCGCACGCGACATCGTGAAGATTGCACGCGTGATGATCGATGAGTTTCCGGAATACTATCGCTGGTATTCGGAACGCGAGTTCACTTATAACAAGATTACCCAGTACAACCGCAACAAACTGTTGTGGCGGGACGCATCGGTAGACGGGCTGAAAACCGGCCACACCGAGTCCGCCGGTTATTGTCTGGTCACCTCTGCCGAGCGCGAGGGTATGCGCCTGATCAGCGTAGTGCTGGGCACCCGCAGTGAAGAAGCACGTGCCGATGCCACGCAGTCTCTGCTCAGCTACGGCTTTCGCTTTTTTGAAACTCATAAGCTCTACGATGCGGACACTAAACTGGCGACCACACGTATCTGGAAAGGCGTCAGGGAAAATGTCGATCTGGGCCTGAACCAGGCACTCTACGTAACGATTCCCCGCGGTGAATATAAAAATCTCGACGCATCGCTGCAACTTCAGGAACAGATCATTGCTCCGACCGCAGCACACCAGGCACTCGGCCAGGTGGTGGTGCGTCTCGATGGCGAGCTGGTTGCGGAAAAGGACCTGGTAGCACTGCAGGCGGTCGACGAAGGCAGCTTCTGGCAACGCATTGTCGACGAAGCACTGCTGTATTTCGATTAAGCCGACTATGCAAAACACGGTCTATCTCAACGGCAGTTTTCTGCCGATCGAGGACGCCTGCATTCCAGTCACCGATCGTGGTTTCCTGTTTGGTGACGGTGTGTACGAGGTGATCCCTGCCTATGGTGGTCGACTATTACGACTGTCGCATCATTTACAACGCTTGCAGAGCAGTCTCGATGGCATCCGCCTCGCCAATCCTCTCAGCGACGCCGCCTGGGAAGAGGTATTCCTGCAACTGCTGCAGCGCAATCGCGAGCGTGCCGGTCCGGAAAATGACCAGTCGATTTATCTTCAGGTCACGCGCGGTCCGGCTCCGAAGCGCGATCACAGTTTTCCGGAACATGTCACACCCACTGTCTATGCCACAGCCAATCCGATTCCGGCTGTCGATCCCGAGATTGCCACGCGCGGCATCGCTGCAGTAACACTCGAAGATATTCGCTGGCAGTGGTGCGATATCAAGGCCATCACCCTGTTGGCCAATGTACTGATGCGCCAGCGTGCGGCGGACCAGGACGCAGCGGAAGCACTGCTGATACGAGACGGACTGATGATCGAAGGCTCATCGAGCAATGTGTTCGTGATCAGGGATGGCGTCATGCAGACGCCGCCCAAAAGTCAGTTGATGTTGCCGGGAATCACCCGCGACCTGGTGCTGGAACTGGCCAGGGCGCACAAACTGCCTTACCGGGAATGCGATATTCCGGAAGCGACTTTGCGTGACGCCGAGGAGATCTGGATCACCAGTTCCACCCGTGAAATCGTGCCGGTAACGCGGCTCGACGCAGCACCGGTCGGCGCCGGTGTTCCCGGTCCGCTGTGGCAGGTAATGACTGAGCATTACCGGCACTACAAAACCGCGGTACGCAGCGGCAACGCCGGTTAGCCAGGCCCGCGCTAGCCGATCAAGCCGCTCTGGGTGACGCCGTCAAAAATGAACTGCACCGCCAGCGCGCTCAGCAGAATCCCGAATACCCGCCCGATCACCTGAGTGCCGGTAACGCCGAGAAACCGGTGTATCTGACTGGCAGTGAGCATCGCCAACAGTGCCACGACCATGATCCCCAGCACCGCCGCCAGCACAATCATTTGCTCAACCACATTGCCTTCCGCATTCGCCATTAACAGGATCGTGGAGCCCATGGCACCCGGCCCCGCGAGCAGTGGCGTGGCCAGCGGGAATATTGCGATGTCCTGGCGTTTGCGCGCCTCTCGCGTTTCCTGCAGGGTGGTCGAGGTGGCGCCCGAAGGGCGGGCAAACACCATATCGATACCGATCAACAACAGCAGGATACCGCCCGAGGTGCGCAGCGCCGCCAGTGAAATGCCCAGCCCGGCCAGCAGCAATTCGCCCAGCAGAGCGAAAAAAACCAGGATTCCGGTTGCCACCAGGGTGCCGCGCAGCGCAATTCTGTAGCGCTCCTTTGGCGGGGTGGTGGCTGTCAACGCGGCGAATACTGCGGCCACGTCAACGGGACCAACAGTAGCGAACAAAGTCGCAAGCGCGATCATCGCAGTTTCAAGCATGACGAGTTTCCCGGGAGCAGGTATCCGGGAAGTATACTAGGGACGCTCTGATAAATTCCGTTCTTTCCGTCAGTGCGATGCCTTGACCCGAAGGATAAGGTACCCGTTGGTTGAGGCTGCTGCCGTCATTGCGAGGAACGAAGTGACGCGGCAATCTCAGGCCAATGCAGGTGTCGTCATGAGATTGCCGCGGCGCTACGCGCCTCGTATTGCTCAGAAGTCCGCTGGGGTCAACTCATTCGAGATGCAGCACGAAGGATACCCGACGATTTTTCGAACGGCCTTCAGCACTGAGATTGTCAGCGCGCGGGCGTGTATCACCATAACCGATTGCCCGCACGCGGTCCGGCGCAATGCCACGCTCAATAAGCGCGCGGGTCACTGCCGCGGCGCGTGCCGACGATAATTCCCAATTGGAAGGAAACAGGCTGGTCTGAATCGGCAAATTGTCCGTGTGACCTTCCACTGACAGACTGAAGGTCTGGTCGTCGAGCGCCGCCGCAAGCTCCTCGAGCACGGCGTCACCGGGGCCTGTCAATGTGGCACTCGCTGCCGGGAACAGAATATTGTCGCTGACCTGGAGATTGATCATGCCGCTGGCCACGCTGATTTCGAGGCGGTCGCGCAGCGCGCTGCCGAAATTCTGCAGCAGCTTCTGCGCGGCTGCCATTTCCTGTTGCTGTACGGGAGCGGCCGCCTGCGGCACCTCGGCCAGGCTTTCCACTGGCGCTAACGCCGGTGTGAGGCTGGCGAGCGATGTGAGTTGCGGCAGTAACGGGATGATCGTGGACCCGCTATCTGGCAGCGGTGAATGCAGCGGCGCTTCGGCCACACGCCTGCTGGCCTGCAAAAGCATCGGAAGTTCTGCCTGCGGCGTCGTCGCCTTCGGCAGCGAAGCCAGATCCGGCTCAGTACCGCCGGCCAGCTCCTCGATGCTTCGCGCCTCGCTCATGCTGCGCGAATCAATCAGCGGAAAACCTTTGCTCACCTGCATCGGCAGAGCGGAAAAAAATCCACCCGGAAGTTCCGGGGCGGCGGACATCGTCTGCCTCACGGATTCAAACCCGCGCTCCTGTGGTGCCGGTAACGATAATTTCTCAGCCGGCTGTTCATCGCGATCGAAAGCCAGAAGCAATACGAATAACGTAAGCAGCAAGGCCAGAATATCAATGAAGCTCAACAGCCAGGCGGTGTCATTCTGGATGAGCGGCGATCCGGCGTCCCCTTCCCAGGCAGAGGGAGACGCCGGCGTCGCATAGCTCGCTTGTGCCGGCAGTGGCAGCATGTCCGCGTCCTGCCTCAGATCCTGACCAGTTCCAGAGCGCCAGGGGCGACGATCGGGGATGCCTGGTGGGCGAAAAAGCCTTCCAGCGATTCACGAATCAGCGTCGGGTGGCGCTTTTCATAGACCTGCATAACACCTTCCATGAGCGCATTCAGGTGCATCAGGCGCTGTACGGTTCGGCGTTCCATTTTGATCGCCAGCGGTTTGAAAAACAGATTGGAGGCGACAATGCCATAGACCGTGGTGATCATTGCAAAAGCCATCGTGCCGCCGATTTCATCGAGGCCGCTGGTGCCGATGCCGGACAGCATTTGCACCAGGCCAAACAGGGTGCCGAGCATGCCGAATGCCGGTGCGAATACCGACATGGTCTGCAGAATCTGCACACGTCCCTGCTCGCGACTGCGTAGACCGGAGATGCGCCACTGCATGGAATTGCGCAGATCTTCCAGGGTGCCGCGATCGATTACCCGCCGCAAGCCTGCGTGTAGAAAAGGATTTTCGATATTTGCCAGCTCACGTTCCGCCGCCTGAAGATTGCCATGCCGGTAACGGGTGGCGAACTGCAACAACTGCGCGACATCGGTTTCAATGCTGCCGGCGTCCTCTCGGAACAGGCCAGGCAAAGTTCGCAGCAGACGGGAAACGTCGCGGAACGGACGACTGATGCAGGTGGCGGCGAAGGTTCCGCCCAGCACCACGATCAGCCCGGGAATATTGAAGAAAGCGCCGGCATTCACCGGTGCCATGATGAGCATGCCGATCAGTACGATGGCACCGCCCAGCAAACCGATAACTGTGGATTGATTCATACCCGTTCCCCATTGTGGAAGCCACTTTCAATGGGAATAGAGCAAGAACTGTTCCCGAACAGGGGCGTGCAGCTAAGTCGCTGATTTCACCCCTGAGGGGTCTGACTGTGGCAGATCATGACGCGTGCGCGGCAACTCGATCCGGCTGATGTTCCGGCAAACTTTTGCCGCCGACTGCCGCCCGGTTGCGCTGCTGATCAGCACCAGCTTGCCTGCAGATCGGGGCGTTCCAGCAATTCGAGGACATTGGCTTCGATGACCCGATACCCGACATTGCCATAGAGTTTCTGGCGGCCATTGTTAAGCACATAGGTCGGACTGCCGTCCAGCTTCTGCAGCTCCCTGAATTCCATGTCGCGTTGCAGCGCAGCCAGCGCAGAACCGTCATTGATCAGCGCTTCAAGATCGGCGATCGGCAACTTCATCTGCTCGGCGATTCCATACAGCACCGAGAAACGGCCGATATCTTTTGCGTCGTGAAAAAAGGCCAGTCTGATCCGCCACATCAGTTCCTCGACCGGAGTCCGGTTGTACAGCGGATCAACGTCCGAAGGTATCAGTTGGTGGGTCTCCAGCAGGTGGGCGGCCTTGACAAAGATATGGCTGGTGCAGGATGTTTTTGGCCGGCAGCGACTCCAGACTTCCGGATTGACGGAGATATGCGGGAACTGGCTTCCGACCTGGCAGACATTGGCACAAAAGCCGTCATACCCGCCGCGATCGGCCCAGCCTTCGCCTATTCGCTGATCGCTGCAGCCGAACACTGAAATGAAGTGGTGGTGAATACAGACCTTGTCACCCAGGTTCTGCTTCAGCTCATCCAGCCGAATTTGTGAGGCATAGGCCCAGACACAGAGCATGTCCGAAAAATAAGCGAGATGAACCGGTTTTGTCATGACATTTCCATTCAGCACGAAGGCCTCGAGAGGCTATCGGTTAATGACAGGGCAACTCGATCATTGCCGGTTTTCGACGCATTGACAAGGCCTGGAGGCGGTTCATTTGCCCCCTGTTCATTCAAAAATACCCTGCAGAAACCAACGCTGTTCACCGCTCAGCTCATGGTAGATCCAGTAACAGGCGCCGGAGGTACTGCGAGCAATGAAATAATCGCGGGCGATATCCCGCTCATCCCACCAGCCGGATTCGATGCGTTCGCGACTCTGCTGCAAGGTCAAACGACCCTGGAGACAGGGCCAGTTATTATCTGTGCGAAGCTGCCGGGGCACCGGCAACAGCCATAATGGCCGCTGCCGATCGTCGCTGCACTGTTCGCTATGGCCAGGCTCACTGTAGGACCAGGCGTACTCGGGACGGTGTTCGGCGACAGCGCTCAGACCGCGAATCGCATCGCTTCCCAGACGTGCACGCAGGCGGTCGAGCAGATCGACCTGATTGCTCCGGACATGAGTATCGAAAAGATCCAGCGACTGTGCATCGAGTTGCAGCAGCTGGTCAGCGCGCAGTTCGATTTCCTGTACCGGCTGTTCCAGCTCCAGCCGTTCCAGACGTTCACGCACCAGCACCATGAATTGATCTGCGGCGCGACTTTTCTCATGCAGGCCGATCGTCAGCCGGGTATGTTGCTGGCAGCGATGCCAGAGTCGTATTTCGAAATGCTGCAGCGCGCCGCCCTGTCCATGCAGCCAGCCACACAGCTCCATGACCAGGCGCTGCAGAACAAACAACATTGCATCGGTCTGTTCCACCTCGGCCACCAGTTGCAGGCGACGCCGAAATCGCGCAGGTGGTTTGTACATGGTTTGTGGATCAGGGCAGCGTCCCAACATACGATCCAGATATAGCAGCTTGTCCGGTCCAAAACGCCGCGCCAGGCCATCGCGCGGCAATTTCAGCACCTCGCCAAGACGGCGCACACCCATGCCATGCAAACGATCCAATAGAGGCTGCGTCCAGTCCAGCACCGACAGCGGCAAGTCTGCCAGTGCGGCAGCCAGATCGGCAGCGTCTTCAATATATTGCTGGTGATTGCAACAGGCCAGGCTGTAAGCGGCCAGCGGTGTTGGTGCCGTGGCAATTTGCGCCTTGTAACCCAATGCCTCGATACCTTGCTGGATACGTTCCAGCAAAACGCTATAGCCGCCGAACAGCTTCAGACTTCCCTGTACTTCCAGCAGCACCGTGCAGGGCGGATACACACTGACCTGCGAACTGAACTGATAGGCCCAGGCGGCCAGAGCATGCAGCGCCCGGTTCTCGGCGCGCAGGTCCCGGGGATGAACGATCAGGTCATGAACAAGCGCGCGCGCCGCGGCCACAGGCATTGCGGAGCACACACCCTGACGGCCGGCGGGAACAGTGCAGAACAGGACACTGCGGCGGGATGTGCCGTCGCAGACTGCCAGCATCTGTTCATCACTGCCACTGCGCGTGAAAACTTCCAGGGGCAGTTGCGGAATACGAATGCAGAGCCACCGTTCGGTCATACTGCGCTACCGGAACATCCAGATGAATCGGCCCTGAAGCCCAGCCGCCACGTCGTTTGAGAATGGATACTGACAGATCAGTGTCCGCTCCCGGCTCCAGCTGAATACGCAACGCGGCCGCGGAGGGTCGTGGTGCCAGGCGTTTGGGGCGGAAAAGAAAACCCAGTGCATCACCAGCCTCGGCAGCCAGTTGTAAACGTCGCATGGCAGTGGAGTCATCAAGAGCCGGCCAGGCCAGCACCGCACTGCAGGTTCCGGAACGCAGACTTTGTTCGACAGCCCACAAACCATCCTGCTGTGCTTTCGGGTGCACAAGTAATACACGGGATAAATCGATACCGGCACCTACCAGCGCCGGCGCATAAGGTATGTAGGGCGGCGCTACCCAGCAGATCCAGCGCTTGTCATCGTCCCGGCTGAGTCGGGACAGCGCCGGCACCAGCAGACGCAATGCGCCGACGCCATGTTGCGGCATGAGAATCTCGGTTAATGCGCCGCGCGGCCAGCCACCACCGGGAAGTTGTTCATCCAGTTCGCCAAAGCCGCTGGATACTGTCTGGGTGCGCGAGGCCATTTGATTGCCGCGCCAGATATCGGCACGTTGCAAAACCGTATCCAGATTCATGCTGTCACTATTCATGAGTTCCCTCATAAACCGTTGTTACGCAGGACGCCTACGCCCAGACCTTCAATTACCAGCGCCTGTTCACGCAGGTCGACACGAATGGGCTCGAATTCTTCGTTCTCCGGCAACAGGTAGACAATGGAACCTCGCCGACGAAACCGCTTCACGGTGACCTCGTCATCCAGGCGTGCAACCACGACCTGACCATTCTGTGCCTGCTGGGTTCGATGCACCGCCAGCAGATCGCCGTCCATAATCCCGATGTCACGCATACTCATACCGCGCACCCGCAACAGGTAATGGGCTCGTGGATGAAACAGCGCCGGATCGACCGGGTAGCGGTCTTCTATATGCTGCTCGGCCAGAATGGGTTCACCGGCGGCCACCCGCCCAACCACCGGGATGCCTGCTTCTTCTTCACCGGATTCCAGCAGTCGGATCCCGCGTGAAGATCCCTGCAATAATTCGATTACGCCTTTACGCTCCAGTGCGCGCAGATGTTCCTCGGCCGCATTGGGCGAGCGAAAACCAAAAGCCCTGGCGATTTCCGCACGCGTAGGCGGATAACCTTCCTCGTAGATGTATTGTCGGATCAGGGCCAGGATCTCATCCTGACGGCGGGTCAGCTCTAGCATGGTCCACCTGCTGTGAATATGTCCAGTGGACTGTAATTATATACAGGTAGTTTCCAAATGCAACCCGCATCGTAGAGCGCCACGAAAAGTGAGATTCACGCCATATAAGATGAGATCAAACGCCATATAAAATGAGATTTCTTCAGGAGGAACTATTGAGTGCGCTAAAGTAGTAAATTGAGTTTCAGGAAGATTAAATAGCTTATTGATGGGAACTGGCTCGTTGACGGGCGAACCCAAACTAGCCCTGGTGCATTACAAGACTTCCGCTTTTCCTCGACAGGTTCGTCATATACAGCTTGGCATTCGACACCGGTAACTTCTCATGGTTTAAAGGGAATAACGCGGCCATTTGTTATTCAGCATTTCAACAGTGTGATTAGTGACCAAGTCTGGTTCGGTGCGGTCTAGGAGGCTGTCAGCATAAAACAGTAGCGGCTGATTAAGTTCTGATTCGACAGACCGTTAGCACCCGAAAGGCCCTGTTTTTATAGAACGGAAAGCTTGATTAACACCAGCAAAAAAGCAATAAAATCTGAATCCGTCATTTATTTGTCATACTCAATCCGTAAAGTCTGCCCATGGTCACTATTTACAACCACGCAGCGTTACAGGAGAAATTATGATGGAACATAAAAACGCACAATCCAATTCCGGCCTTGAATCACAAACTGCACAGATGGAAAACTTCGCCAACAACATAAACATTAACGAAGTCATCAGACCCCGGTTTCTGCAACAGTCTGCCGAATACCTCAGAGCAAGCAGAGAAAACACACCGGTCTGGCTGGATGAGAAAATGAAAAGCTGAATGCTGGAACTGCCAGAAGCATTCACCGCAGACAAATTTTTCTGGAAAAAATTTACTTGCTACATCCATGTAGATCGCCTTTCAGGCCATCATGCTGTGCATGATGTTCAAAATTGATCATCCGCGAGCGCCGCGACGCCGGCGTGCAGCGAGAACCCGGCCACCTTCCCTTCCCTGTCATCAAGCGGCTCGTCGCACGTCGGCAACGTTTGCAGAGTAAACACCTTGCGCCCTGCCTGCGGACCGACGGCGATGCGGTAGGTGATGGCATGCCCCAGCAGTTGCGCCATCGGGTCTTCATCTACCGCATGCATCCAGATACGTGATTTTATGGATTCCCGCCTCCGGAACTTTGCATCTGGATTTAGTCTAAACTGAATTCAGGGATGCGCCGCAATGGAGCGCGGTGGACTCCTGTCGAAGACGGAAACCAATGGAGCATGGACGATGGCGAGCAAAGGCAATAAGCCCACGACCACCGATGCCGGGATACCGGTAGCGAGCGATGAACATTCCCTGACCATCGGCCCTGACGGCCCGATACTCCTGCAGGATCACTACCTGATCGAGCAGATGGCACAGTTCAACCGGGAACGGATCCCGGAGCGTCAGCCTCACGCCAAGGGTAGTGGTGCCTTCGGGCATTTCCAGGTCACCAAGGACGTCAGCCGCTACACCAGGGCGGCGGTTTTCCAGCCGGGCACCAGGACCGATGTGCTGGCGCGATTTTCCACCGTTGCCGGCGAGCGTGGCAGCCCCGATACCTGGCGTGACCCGCGCGGGTTCGCGCTGAAGTTCTATACCACCGAAGGGAACTACGACCTGGTCGGTAACAACACGCCGGTGTTCTTTATCCGCGACCCCATGAAGTTCCAGCACTTCATTCGTTCCCAGAAACGCCGCGCGGACTCCAACCTGCGTGACCACGATATGCAATGGGATTTCTGGACCCTGTCGCCGGAGTCGGCGCACCAGGTGACCTGGCTCATGGGGGATCGAGGCATCCCGAAGACCTGGCGGAACATGAATGGCTATAGCAGCCATACCTACATGTGGGTGAACGCCAATGGCATGAAGTTCTGGGTGAAATATCATTTCAAGACCGACCAGGGTATCGAGTTTCTCACCCAGGAGGAGGCCGACCATCTGGCCGGCGCCGACGGCGATTATCATGTGCGCGACCTGTTCAATTCGATCCAGCGTGGTGACCATCCCAGCTGGACCCTGCACGTGCAGATCATGCCCTTCGCCGACGCGGAGACCTACCGGTTCAATCCCTTCGACCTGACCAAGGTGTGGCCGCATGGAGACTACCCCTTGATCGAGGTGGGCAAGCTGACCCTGGACCGTAACCCCACCGACAACCACACCGAGATCGAGCAGGCCGCCTTCGAGCCCAATAATCTCGTGCCCGGTATCGGCGTGAGTCCCGACAAGATGCTGCTGGGCCGTATCTTCGCCTACGCGGACGCCCATCGTGCCCGCATCGGCACCAACTACAAGCAGGTCCCGGTCAATAGGCCCAAGTGCCCCGTGCACAGCTACAGCAAGGACGGGGCGATGCGCGTGCAGAACGTGTCCGACCCCGTGTACGCGCCGAACTCCAAGGGTGGCCCGCAGGCCGACGGCGAGCGCTACCCCGGCGTGGAGACCTGGGCGGCCGATGGGGACATGGTCCGCGCCGCCTACACCCTGCGCAAGAATGACGACGATTTCGGCCAGCCCGGGACCCTGGTGCGCGAGGTGATGGACGACGACGCACGCGCGCGGCTGGTGTCCAACGTCGTCGGTCACCTCAAGGCGGGGGTTTCCGAACCCGTGTTGGAGCGCGCACTCGAGTACTGGCGCAATATCGACAAGGACATCGGCGACCGTATCGCCACGGGTGTTGCCGGCACGTGATCTGTCCCCGGCATGCATACGTCCGTCCCGGTCGAAGCTTGCTGACCGGCGTCAGGTTTTCCGAGATATTTGCTGCGTAGGTCGCTAGCCGTGTGCTTCATGGCATCGACCATGGGTGGAATCAGACCCGGTTTGTAGCCGTGCCACGCTTCACAGGGTCAGTATCACCGGGTGCATGAAAGGGAGAGTGTCCAGGGTCTCGGCAACCTCTCTACGCGCGCATGCTATTTAGTTCACCACCGCTCGGCGTCTGTTACGCCAGTCACCCAGGAAGCCGCCAAGGCCTCCCATCAACAGGCCCAGTGTTGCAATCTTCAGAATAGCCAGGCCCACGGCGCCCCATAAATGCGCCTCCCAGCTGAACGTCAGCATGAGGAACAGGACGCTGACCAGAGACACTGCCGCTCCGGTCAACAGACCGTGCAAGACCCCGTTTCGACGTGCAATTCGCGCGGCAACGTAGCCGCAGAAGAGCAGCGCCAGCAGGCCGAGCAGCTTGAATGCACCCTCTATCCAGACGCCGCTGATGAAATCCTGCAGCAGGCTCAGGGCAAACACCAGGCTCAGCGCCAGAGCAAAATAAAGAACGATAAAAACGGCGGTGCCCGCAATAATGGCGCCGGGCATGATGCGGGAGGTTCGGGTCATGGCACTTCAGCCTGGTTGCGACTCTGACCCAAGCCTGGCCTCACCGGCAGCCGAAGTCCTTGATCCGGCTCAAGACCCCTTTCACCGGGATATCGCCACTCCCTCCGAAACTGGCGGTTTTCACAATCTGTCGCTGCCGCTATGATGAACGCCTCCGTAATAA
>JAGXGS010000057.1 GCA_024636585.1 Thiogranum sp.
CGCACTGTCGCTGTTAGTCGACATTGCGCCCACCAGGCTCCTGTTGGACAATAGCCCGCTCTAGACAGCTTGCGGCGTCCCGGTGAACCAGACGATTATTTATGAACAGCCACTGAACGAGCGCATACGGACGTTTTTGCGCCTCGAGTTCCTGTTCGCCCAGGCTACTCACCATTTGCACCAGTCGAGTCAATGGGATAGCCGCAGCACCCTGGCTGGAATGCTGGATATATTGAGCATTTTCGGGCGCACGGACCTGAAGACTGAAGTATTGAAGGAACTCGAGCGCAGTGCCGCGATTCTGACGCGCCTCAAAGCGAATCAGGGTATCGATCAGGCCCACCTGCAGAGCATCCTTTCCGATCTCGAGACAGTCTCCGCCAAACTTCATAAAACAAGTGGTCCAGTCGGCGCCGATCTCAAGAAGCACGAATTTCTCTCCAGTATTCAACAGCGCTCGGCAATCCCGGGCGGGACCTGCGACTTTGATCTGCCCGCCTACCACTTCTGGTTGCAACAACCCGCACAGGAGCGGACACGCGATCTGGCCAGCTGGCTCGGCCGCTTCGAAGCAATTGCCGAAGCTATTCAGTTAATTTTGAAGCTGATACGGCAGAGTGCCACGCTCAAGGCGGTGACCGCACAAAATGGCTTTTTCCAGAAAACACTGGATCCCAGCCATCCATGCCAGCTGGTGAGGGTCGCCGTGGACCGGGCTGTTCCATACTATGCTGAGATCAGTGGCGGTCGTCATCGCTTTACGGTGCGGTTTATGGAATCAGGCAAGGTAGATGGTCATACCAGACAGGCAACCTGTGACATTGCGTTCGAGCTGGGCTGTTGTGCGCTTTGAGGGTCCAGCGACGGCTGATCAGGCAATTATCAGATGAACAGTGATGAGCACCCGGAAAAAATCGTCAACTGCCCGACCTGTCGGAAACCGGTAGTGTGGAGTCCGGATAATCCCTGGCGCCCATTCTGCTGCGAACGCTGCAAATTGATCGATCTTGGTGAATGGTTTGAAGAACGCCACCGGATTCCCGATCAGGAACCTCCAGAAGAAGATCCGCACTGAACCCTGACGCAGCTACTTTTCCAGGCTGAACGGTATATCCACGCGCGTTCGGGCCTCACGAGACACCAGTTCAAATTGCGCTATCCAGTCGGAGCGTCCTGACATACAGACCGGCAGCGTCACATCCGCTCGCCAGCTGCGATCATTCTGCGACACCAGACCATAACGGCTCATCCCCATATCCATATCCGCCATCACGAACTCGACAGCAATGGCTGTGAGTGCCGCATCATCAGAAATACTGACCCGCACAGGGAAAGGCCGCAGCGCACGCGGCTCCGGCCCGATTAGAAAATCGACTGAAAAATCGTTTATAGCGACACTACATCCCGGCGCCACATCACAGGACGTATCCACTGGCAACGATATTGACGCCGCCTGTTGATCGGGCTGCCGATCACAGGCCGTCAGCAGCCACAGCGCCATCAGAAAACTAGCTGCGATACTCCGCATTGATCTTGACGTATTCGTGAGACAAATCGCAGGTCCACACAGTTTCACAGGCACTGCCCCGGCCCAACCTCACCCGAATCAGGATTTCTTCCTGGCTCATCACCCGCTGCCCCGCTTCTTCCCGGTAGTCTGGATCACGACCGCCCCCGCGCACGATCCAGACATCGTCGAGCGCGATATCTACACAATGTGTATCCAGATCCTTTATACCGGCTCGGCCAATGGCGGCGAGAATGCGCCCCCAGTTCGGATCGCTGGCAAACAAGGCTGTCTTTATCAACGGAGAATGTGCGATCGTATAGCCGACGCGCAGACATTCCTCGCTATCGACCCCGTCTTCGATTCGAATCGTCACGAACTTGGTCGCCCCTTCGGCATCGCGCACAATCAGCTGGGCAAGCTCTCGGCAAACCTCGTTCACCGCTGCACTGAATAACTTGAAAGCCGGCTGGTCAAGCGACAACATTGGCATTTGCGCAGCACCGGACGCCATGAGCACGCATGCGTCATTGGTCGAGGTGTCGCCATCGACGGTAATGCGATTAAATGACTGCTCTACCGCTTCATCGAGACAAACTTGCAGAGATTCTGGATCGACGTTCGCGTCAGTGGCGATATAGGCGAGCATGGTCGCCATATCAGGCCTGATCATACCTGAGCCTTTGGCGATCCCCGTTATAACAACCTGCTGCCCCGCCAGATCTATTACCCGTGAAACTCCTTTTGGGACAGTGTCGGTCGTCATAATGGTCCGCGCTGCTGTCGCCCAGCCATCTTCAGATAAGCCGTTGATCGCTTTTTCCAGCACCGCCTCAATCCGCTCGACCGGCAGAGGCTCGCCGATAACACCAGTTGAAAATGGCAGCACCTGTTCCGTCGCACAGCC
This sequence comes from Thiogranum sp., assembly GCA_024636585.1. Classification (GTDB taxonomy): domain Bacteria; phylum Pseudomonadota; class Gammaproteobacteria; order DSM-19610; family DSM-19610; genus Thiogranum. The sequence continues at coordinate 2,415 of JAGXGS010000057.1, forward strand.
GGCTTTCTGCGCAAGCTCTCCACAGCTGTGTCTGGCCGCCGCAACGCCCGGATCTCCGGTACCCGCGTTAGCATTCCCGCTGTTGATCAAAAGGTAGCGAGGTCTGGAGATGGCCAGATGCTGCTTTGCCACTATCACAGGCGCTGCACAAAAAGCGTTGCGAGTGAATACCGCGGCACACTGGCTGCCTTCGGCCAACTCGACGAGCAACAGGTCATCACGCCCTTTATAGCGGATGCCTGCTGCAGCCGAGGCGAGCTTTACGCCTGGCACGGGCACCAGATCCGGTAGCTCGGGACAGGCTACTGGCATTGTTTGCCTGCGGAAAACAGAATCCAGCGACTGCTCATAAACCCGCCGATCAAGTCAGCTTGCCATGACATTGCTTGAATTTCTTACCCGATCCACAGGGACAAGGCTCATTGCGGCCTACTTTTCGGCCATCCCTTACGAAAGGCTGGGCATGTTCGGCATTCTCATCTTCAGCTTGCGCAGACTCACTTTGTAGCGGATCGACCTGGTCGTGCCGGTACTCTACTTTCGCATTGCTGCGGCGCTGCTCTTCGACTGCTGCGACGTCGGATTCAGCGCGTATCTGCACCCTGGAAAGGATATTCACCACTTCCAGCTTGACCCGATCCAGAAGACTGGTGAACATTTCGAAAGCTTCACGCTTGTACTCCTGCTTGGGATTCTTCTGGGCATAGCCGCGCAGATGGATGCCCTTACGCAGATAATCCATTGCCGCCAGATGCTCTTTCCAGGTCTGGTCCAGCACCTGCAACATGATCGCCTTTTCAAAATGGCGCATGGTTTCGGGGCCTGTCTGCTGCTCTTTCTGATCGTAGGCTTTTTCTATTTCTTCAAGAATTCGCTCACGCAAGGTCTCTTCATGCAGGTTGTCATCTGCATCCAGCCAGCCCTGGATATCCAGCTTGCACGCGAACTCGGTTTCGATGGCATCCGTCAGCTCCGGTACCCGCCACTGCTCTTCGAGGCTTCCCGGCGGAATGAAATCGGTAATGACATTATCGACAATATCCGCACGTATGGCTTTAACGGTGTCGGACACATCGTCTGTGGCCATCAACTCATTACGCTGCTCATAGATGACCTTGCGCTGATCGTTAGCCACATCGTCAAACTCGAGCAGGGTTTTGCGGATATTGAAGTTGTGCCCTTCCACCTTGCGCTGCGCATTTTCAATTGCTTTGCTCACCCAGGGATGCTCGATCGCTTCACCTTCCTGCATGCCGAGTTTCTGCATCAGACCGGAGACGCGCTCAGAGGCGAAAATGCGCATCAGGCTGTCTTCGAGGGACAGATAGAACCTGCTGGATCCAGGATCACCCTGGCGTCCCGCGCGTCCGCGCAACTGGTTATCGACGCGCCGCGACTCGTGACGCTCGGTACCGACAATGTGCAGGCCGCCTGCATCCAGAACTTCCTGATGCCGCTTTTGCCACTCTTTGGTCAAGCGCGCCACGGTGTGTTCGTCAGGATCGTCCAGCGTCGCCAACTCTGCTTCCAGACTCCCGCCAAGCACGATATCCGTACCGCGGCCTGCCATATTGGTAGCGATGGTCACGGCGCCCGGACTTCCCGCCTGCGCAATAATATGCGCCTCGCGCTCGTGCTGCTTGGCGTTGAGCACTTCATGATCAACCTTGTTTTCGCGCAGCTTCTTTGCCAGGTATTCCGATGTTTCAATCGACGTGGTGCCGACCAGCACCGGCTGCCCACGCTTTTTACAGTCGCGAATATCTTCAATGACGGCGTCGAACTTTTCCGGCACCGTGAGGAAGACGAGGTCTCCGAAGTCTTTCCTGATGGTTGGCTGGTTGGGTGGAATAACAACCACTTCAAGTCCATAAATCTGCTGAAATTCAGCGGCCTCGGTATCTGCGGTACCGGTCATGCCGGACAGCTTGCTGTAGAGTCTGAAATAGTTCTGGAAGGTGATCGACGCAAGGGTCTGATTCTCATTCTGGATGCTGACGCCTTCCTTGGCTTCGATCGCCTGGTGCAGGCCTTCGGACCAGCGCCGCCCCGGCATGGTACGACCGGTAAACTCATCGACGATAACGATCTGGTTATCCTGAACGATATATTCGACGTCTTTGTGGTACAGCACATGCGCCCGTAGCGCCGCGTTCAGATGGTGAATCAGCGGCAAATTAGCTGCGTCATACAGACTCTGGCCCTTTTGCAACAGACCCTCTTTTTCCAGCAGGTCCTCAATGTGCTGGTGACCCTGTTCAGTGAGATGAATCTGCTTTTGCTTTTCATCGATACTGTAGTCGCCCGGCCCTTCTTCCTCTTCCTGCCTGGCAAGCGTAGGAATCAATTTGTTCATCACCTGATACAGATCGGTATTGTCGTCAGTGGAACCGGAAATGATCAGCGGTGTGCGCGCTTCGTCGATCAGGATGGAGTCGACTTCGTCGACCACTGCGGCATTCAGTTCCCGCTGAACCTTGTCTTCCTTGCGGAAGGCCATGTTGTCGCGCAGATAATCAAACCCGAACTCGTTGTTGGTGCCGTAGGTGATATCAGCGTTGTACGCCTGTTTCTTTTCGTCGGCACTCATGCCGGCCACCACAACTCCGGTGGAAAGCCCCAGGAATTCATATAACTTACCCATCCAGGCAGCATCGCGCCTCGCCAGGTAATCATTGACAGTGACGACATGGACGCCATTGCCGGAAAGCGCATTCAGGTAACAGAACAAGGTGGCTACCAGGGTTTTTCCTTCACCGGTGCGCATCTCGGCGATTTTCCCCTCGTGCAGCACCATGCCGCCGACCAGCTGCACGTCGAAGTGCCGCATCCCAAGAGATCGCCGTGCACCTTCACGCACGACCGCGAAAGCTTCGGGAAGCAGTTGATCAAGCGTCTCACCCTGCTCATAACGGCTACGGAGGTCGCCTGTCTTCGCGCGCAGCTGGGCGTCGCTGAGCGGTTCCAGGTCCGGCTCCAGGGCATTTATCTTGTTAACGATTTTGGAAAGGCGTTTGAGGGTCCGGTCGTTTCGGCTACCGAAAACCCTGCGAATCAGTGAAGTAACCATAATTTATCTAGGTAACGCTCGAATTCGGTTCGGGAGGATGAATGCAAAATGATACCGCATAACGGCGGCGCCGGCAGAGTTTATCTGTCGCTTAAGGCGACATTGTTTTTCTTGCGGATTCTGGAAGAGGCTCTAGCGACTGGCACTGACAAATTTGGTCGGATTCATCTGCTTTCCGGACTTCAGCACTTCATAATGGACATGCGGTCCGGTCGACCGTCCGCTGGAGCCCATAAGCGCGATAACATGCCCCGGCTCCACTTTGTCACCCTGCTTGACGAGAATCTCGTCGCAATGACCGTAGCGGGTGGAATACCCATTTCCGTGGTTGATTTCCACCAGATTCCCATAGCCGTACCGGGATCCGGCCCAGGTCACCAGCCCGGCTGCAGTAGCGATGACGTTGTCACCAGATTTTCCAGCAAAATCAACCCCTTTATGCATCGCTCTGCGCCCATTGAACGGGTCGGCACGCATCCCGTAGTAAGATGACAGCCAGCCTTTTTCGACCGGTCTGCCGGCCGGCGAGCCTGCGTCGCTCAGCTTGCGCTCGCTGATAATCTGTCCCAGCAGTTCCAGCTGCTGCGAGCGATCCTCAAGCTGGGCGGCCAGATCGTCCAGCGCCTTGATGAAATCAGCCGCATTGAGCTGTTCGCCCTCGACCGGATCAGACGGACCACCCTGTGCAGGTATCTGGTCGAAATTGAATTCGGATTTTTCCAGTTGCCCCATCTCTGTCAACCGCTGGCCCAGCGCTTCCACCCTAAGCATCTGCGCCTGCATCTGACCCAGCCGCACCGCCAGCGCATCCAGGTGGTTCTGCGCCTGCCCCCGCGCCAGCTCCAGTTCCTGTTTCTGTTCCTGCACTGCGCGCTGCCACTCGGGCTTTACCGTCTCCGGCGGCGCTGCCCCGACGGCCATAAGCGGAGCGAAGTAATAACCCGCGGCCACCGCACCTGCTAGTATGCCGAACAAAATCGCAAAGGCTGGTATCCAGACAATGGGCCGGTTCAGCGGAATACTGCCGGATTTGCCATAGCTCGTGGTATAGAGTAAAAATTTCATATCATTTACTTATCGGTTCGATAGTTTGAAACATGTGCCCCATAATAAAACGGCCACCTGCGCCCAGCTCCTGAAAAATGCAGCGGTCCCGTTACTTGAACGGGCGCGGAAGCTGTCGCGCCTGGAACAGGCTGTGTTGCAACTATTACCTGAAAACCTCGCGGTCCATTGTAGAGTTCTCAACCTGAAAAATGAAACCTTGATCCTTAGTGCTGACTCTTCGGCATGGGCGGCACGCCTTCGATTTGCCGAGCCCGCCCTTATAAAGCAATTACAGTGCCAGTTTCCGGGGCTGGTGCGATCAACGCAGGTTCGCATTCAACCAGTATCCATTGAAGCGCCGCCAAAAAAACGGCAGGAATTCACACTTTCCATGAAAAGCGGTGACCTTCTTGCCGGTACCGCCCAGGACATTGATCATCCGGAGCTTCAGGAAGCGCTGTACCGTTTAGCGGCGAAGGCGCGGGATATCTAAAGGTTTGACTGGATTATCAGGCAGATGCGAACTGCGGGCGCCTCAGCCACTGAGGCGTATCAACGGGATCCTGGAAGGTCACGATTTCCCAGGCATCCTGATGGGCAACCAGCTCGCATAGCAGCCGGTTATTCAATGAGTGGCCGGATTTATGTCCGGTAAATGCGCCGATCAGACTGTAGCCGAGCAAGTACAGGTCTCCGACTGCATCGAGCACCTTGTGTTTTACGAACTCATTTTCGTAGCGCAAACCATCTTCGTTGACCACCCGGTAATCATCGAGCACCACCGCATTGTCCAGGCTACCGCCCAGCGCCAGGTTGCGCTCCCGCAGCTTCTCGATATCGCGCATGAATCCAAAAGTTCTGGCACGACTGATTTCACGGACGAACGATGTTTTGCCAAAGTCGATTTCCGATTGACCGCAGCTGCCCCGGAACAGGGGGTGATTAAACTCGATAGTGAAGCCGACTTTGAAACCCTGGAAGGGTGTGAAGCGCGCCCATTTATCCTCGTCCTTAACCTCTACGGGACGCAATATTCGCAAGAACCGTTTCGCAACCGGCTGTGTTTCGATACCGGCGGACTGAATGAGAAACACGAACGGCCCCGCACTTCCATCCATGATAGGCACCTCTGCCGCACTCAGTTCGACGATGGCGTTATCGATGCCCAGACCTGAGAAAGCGGAAAGCAGGTGCTCCACCGTTGCAATCCGCACATTGCCGCTGATGAGGCTGGTGGATAGCTGGGTATCACCGACATTATCGAGTGAAGCCGCTATATCGACCGGCGGCTCAAGGTCGGTGCGTCGAAACAGGATGCCGGTATTCGCAGGCGCCGGTCGCATGGTCAGGCTGACCTGCTCGCCGCTGTGCAGTCCGACGCCTTTGGCGCGGATCACGTTCCTTAACGTTGTTTGACAAATCATTGTGTCAGCAGACTCGTGGAAGATCGACTCGATGGTTCAGACTCATGTCGATCGGGTCATTTTCTGGTTTTGGCCTCGATCCGATTATGCCAGCCACGACAAGCAATCAGCAACGCTGTTGCCGCTTTATTCAGCCGCAACGCCGCCGCCTCCGGCTATGTGCCAGAGTTCCGTCGCTTGATCGCTTCCTGCAAACGCCAGGAAATGCTGATCTTGCTGCCGCCCTGTCGGGCGGCAGGAGTCATCAGTCAGCCTGCCGACGCAAGAATGCCGGGATATCAAGGTAATCAAGATCATCGGTCGGCGCAGGCACCGGCCTCGAATCTCCCGCTGCACGCTGCTTGCGAATGACCGCCGGCCGGTCCAGTTCCGCATAATTCACTTCGCCGCTGCGCTTGCGTTGCACCAGCTGCACTGGCTTTTCCTCGACCTTTTCAACGTGTCCGCCGAGACCCGTCGCAACCACAGTCACACGCAGTTCGTCCTTCATATCCGGATCAATTACAGTTCCCACTACCACCGTTGCATCCTTGGACGCGAACTCTTTGATGGTATTACCGACTTCCTCGAACTCACCAATGGACAGATCCATGCCGGCGGTGACGTTGACCAGAATACCGCGCGCGCCCATCAGATCGATATCTTCCAGCAACGGACTGTGCACTGCCGCTTCGGCCGCTTCACGTGCACGATCTTCGCCGGAAGCCGAACCTGAACCCATCATCGCCATGCCCATTTCCGACATAACTGTACGCACGTCAGCGAAATCGACGTTGATCAGGCCTGGCCGTGTAATCAGTTCCGCAATACCCTGTACCGCACCCTGCAACACGTTATTGGCTGCCTTGAACGCACTCAGCAGGCTCATGTCCTTGCCGAGCACCGACAGCAGCTTGCCGTTCGGAATGGTGATCAACGAGTCGACATACTGACCCAGTTCGGCAAGTCCTCGCTCCGCCACCGCCAGACGCTTCGCACCCTCGAAAGGAAACGGTTTGGTGACAACCGCAACAGTGAGGATGCCCAGCTCCTTGGCCACCTGTGCGACAACTGGCGCACCACCGGTACCGGTACCGCCGCCCATACCGGCAGTGATGAACAACATATCGGAACCTTCGATAACTTCACAGATACGGTCACGATCTTCCATGGCAGCCTGGCGACCGATATCCGGATTGGCGCCCGCGCCAAGCCCTTTGGTCACGCTGTTACCGAGTTGCAACGTCGTGCGCGAGTGCATGCTCTGCAAAGCCTGCGCATCGGTATTTGCGCAGATGAATTCCACGCCCTCGATCTGCGCGTCCACCATGTGCTGCACTGCGTTACCGCCACCGCCACCGACGCCGATGACTTTGATGACCGCGTTCTGACTGTATGAGTCCATTAATTCAAACATGCAATTTCTCCTCTCTCTAATTCAATGATCAACGATCAAAAATTTCCCTGAAACCAACCTTTCATCCGCTCCCACACACCGCGCGCGCCACGTCCCGTGGTGGGATCGAACGGGCGCTGGGCACGATTCTGGTGCCCGAACAACAACAGACCTACACCTGTCGCATAAATAGGATTACGCACTACATCCACCAGACCGATGACATTCTGGGGAACACCCAGCCGCACCGGCATATGAAACACCTCCTCCGCCAGATCGATGAGCCCCTCTATCTTTGAACTACCACCTGTCAGCACAATGCCCGCCGCCACCAGGTCTTCAAAACCGCTACGCCGCAATTCTGCCTGCACCAGCGTCAGCAGTTCCTCGTAACGTGGTTCGATAACTTCCGCCAGTGTCTGCCGCGCCAGACGCCGCGGCGGCCGTTCGCCAACACTCGGCACTTCGATGCTTTCATCGCTGGCGGCAAGCTGTGTCAGAGCACAGGCGTACTTTATTTTTATTTCATCTGCATATTGAGTAGGCGTGCGCAAGGCAACCGCAATGTCGTTCGTAACCTGATCGCCGGCGATCGGTATTACTGCCGTGTGGCGAATCGATCCCTCCGTGAAAATTGCGATATCCGTGGTGCCTCCGCCGATATCCACCAGACAGACACCAAGATCTTTTTCATCTTCGGTCAGCACCGAATAACTGGACGCCAGCTGTTCAAGGATGATGTCGTCAACCTCAAGACCACAGCGCCGCACACACTTGATAATGTTCTGGGCAGCACTGACGGCACCGGTCACCATATGCACCTTGGCTTCCAGACGCACGCCGCACATACCGACCGGTTCGCGGATGCCGTCCTGATCATCGATAACGAATTCCTGCGGCAGGATATGCAGCATTTTCTGGTCAGCAGGTATGGCTACCGCGCGCGCCGCGTCGATTACCCGCTCCACGTCGCCGGGCGTTACTTCACGATCCCGAATGGCGACGATTCCATGCGAATTCAGGCTGCGAATGTGACTTCCTGCAATACCGGCATATACCGAATGGATCTGACACCCGGCCATCAGCTCCGCTTCTTCCACAGCCCGCTGAATCGAATGCACCGTAGATTCAATATTGACGACCACGCCTTTTTTCAGGCCTCTGGATGGATGCGAGCCCAGGCCGATGATTTCGATTTCGCCGCTGGGTGAAATTTCTCCCACGATAGCTACGACCTTGGATGTGCCAATGTCGAGACCGACGATCATGTTTTTTTCCGATTTTCTGGTCATAACGTCTTAGCCGGTGCTCCGGGTTGCCTCATCTGTTGGTTGCCGGCGAACTGTGAACCCGTTGCTGTAACGAAGATCCACTGCTATCACCTGCCCGTTGCCTGTCGCCAGTATTGCCGGGTAAACGCGCACAAAGCGCGCGATTCGCTGCTCCGGATCATTCCTGCCCATCTGAATCTTCAGTCCGTTACTCAGCTGCACCTGCCAGGTACGCCGCGCATCGAGATGCAGCGTATCGATATCAAGCTGGAGCGGATCCACCATCGCCAGCAACCGCTGATACATCTGCAGCACTCGCTCTTCGTGGCCCTCCGGACCCTGCAACTGAGGAAGGGCTGCCAACTCAACCGGGCGCTCGGGCGCAAAAAACTCCGCCCGTGCGTTGAGAAATCCTGTGTCGCCCCAACGAGCCACCGGCTTCTGTTCCAGCACCGTCACGGTCAGCTGATCGGGCCACACCCGGCGCACCCAGACCTGGTCGATCCAGGGCATCTGCTGAACACGTTGTTGTATGACGCCAACATCGATGTTAAAAAAGCCGTTCGCTGCCAGCGGCATGATTTCCTGTTGCAACGCTTCGCGATCCAGGTTCAACAGCTGTCCTTCAACCCGCACCGTGTGCACCGGCCAGTGACCTGCGTCCTGCATCCAGTCCATCATCAGCACCAGCCCTGCCGCACTGCAGATCAGTGTCAATGCCGCCAGCGTCGGCTTCAGCCATACGCCGACCGGCTGCCGGACTTTCTGTGCGCGTCGCGCCTGTGCCCGCTTATCTTTCATATCAGTCGCTCACACCGACACTGGTTTCAAGAATGCGCCACACCAGCTCCGGCATGCCCCAGCCGAATTCACGTGCCGCCATCGGCACCAGGCTATGGTCAGTCATCCCGGGTACTGTGTTGGCTTCGATCAACCAGGGATTGCCTGCTTCATCGAGGAAAAAATCCAGCCGCCCCCAACCCGCGCCATCCAGTGCGGCGAAGGCACGCAGCGCCAGCTGCTGGAGTCCCGCCTCCTGTTCAGCAGGCAATCCACAAGGGCAGTGATAGCGCGTGCTGTCAGCCTGATACTTCGCCTCGTAGTCATAAAATTCACGCGGTGTCTCGAGACGTATCAGCGGGAGCGCAGTATCACCGACGATGGCTGCCGTAAACTCAGTACCGCGCACCCAGCGCTCCGCCAGCACTTCCCGATCGTACTGACCCGCCAGCTGCCAGGCTGCATACAGATCCGTATCCGAATTCACCTTGGCCATGCCGATGCTCGAACCTTCGTGCACCGGCTTCAGGATCATCGGGAATCCGAGTTGCTGCACGGCAGCCTGCAGATCGGCATCGCCTCTCAGCGCAACAAAAGCCGGTGTCGGAAGATTCACGCCCTCCCACAGCTGCTTGGTGCGCAGCTTGTCCATGGCTAGCGCCGAGCCAAGCACACCGCTGCCGGTGCAGGGAATACCGATGCTGGCCAGCAAGCCCTGCACCACCCCGTCCTCACCACCGCGACCGTGCATTGCATTAAAGGCACGCGCGAATCCGCCGGCCAGCAACTGCTGAACGAAATCTTCACTGCCGGCGTCGAGCGCATGCGCATCCACGCCGCGCTGCTGCAGTGCATTGAGCACGGCCGCGCCGCTGCGCAGCGAAATCTCACGTTCCGCAGAACGGCCGCCCATCAGCACCACGACTTTCCCGAAGGCTTCCGGATTCTCGATTCGTTCGGTCATTCGAACTCCCCGACGATGCGCACTTCCGTCTCCAGGTAAACGCCGCGCTGCGCCTGCACCTGCTGCTGTACGTAATGAATCAATGCTTCGATGTCGGCCGCCTTCGCCTGCCCAAGGTTAACGATGAAGTTGGCGTGCAGTTCCGAAACCTGGGCGTTGCCGATGCGTTCGCCCTTCAAGCCGCAGCTCTCGATCAGACGCGCAGAAAAATCATTGGCTGGATTACGGAACACTGAACCGCAACTCGGCTGGCGGGTCGGCTGAGTCGCATTGCGCCGCTCCAGCAACACCTTGATGCGCTCCTGGGCCGCGGCAACGTCGCCGGCCTTCAGCTGCAGGTCGACAGACACAAACCATTCATCGCGCGGTCCGTTGACGGTGCGATAGGACACCTGATAATCAGTGGCCGCGCGCCGGTGCAATTCGCCCCGGTGATCGAGCGTCTGCAGCTTGCACACCAGCGGCCAGGTTTCACCGCCGAATGCGCCGGCGTTCATTGCCAGCGCGCCGCCCATGGTGCCGGGAATACCGGCGAGAAATTCGGCCCCGGTCAAGCCGGCGCGTGCGGCGAAACGTGCGACTTTGGCGCAGGCGACACCGGCACCGGCGCGCAGCTGATTTTCATCCAGCAATTGCAGCGTATCGAGACCGGAAAACGGCAGGATCACGATGCCGCGGATACCGCCGTCACGCACCAGCAGATTACTGCCGAGTCCCACCCACAACACCGGCTCATCGATCGGCAGGCTGGCAAGAAAGGCCTGCAGGTCCTGCAGATCGGCGGGCTTGTAACAACGATCGGCCGGGCCGCCCACACGCCAGCTGGTGTGTGCCGACATGGGCTCATTGAAGAACAGTTCACCGCGCAATTCGGACATGGATTCAGCCGCCATCATGGTTTGCACTTGTCCCCGCGCACCGTTGGTGCCGCAGTGTCGCGCATCCGCCGACCTTCAGCGCTGCGCGCGTCTGCCAGCCGATTGCGTACTGTAGCCGCTACCCACGAGCGACAACATAAAGGCTCGCCGCAGCCCATGTGAAAACGGAACTTTTTACCGCTATTCACTCTTTACCTCCTGTCATTTTATTGCTGAGCGTTTCCGGCAAATGTGCGGCAACTGTGCCGATGGAACCGGCACCGAGCGTCAGCAGAATATCCCCCGGCTGCAACAGATCGCTCAGCACACCCGGCAGGTTCTCGATGTCTTCGACAAATACGGGATCAACGCGCCCACGAATACGAATTGCCCGACAGAGTGCGCGCCCGTCAGCGCCGGCGATCGGCGTTTCCCCGGCGCTGTATACTTCGCTCACCAACAGTACGTCCGGTTCAGTGAGCACCCGGGTAAAGTCGTCGAACAGGTCGTGGGTACGCGTATACCGATGAGGCTGAAAAGCCACCACCAGTCGCCGGTCCGGCCAGCCGCTGCGCGCCGCCGCCAGCGTGGCCGCCACTTCGGTCGGGTGATGGCCGTAATCATCGACCAGCAGCACGGAACCACCCTCGACAGACACTTCGCCATACAGCTGGAAGCGGCGATCAATACCCGCGAAAGTCTCCAGTGCGTGCTGAATCGCCGTATCCGCGACGCCGAGTTCGCGCGCCACTGCCACTGCGGCCAGTGCATTCAGCACGTTGTGGCGTCCAGGCAGGTTCAGCACTACGTCCAGCGTGGCGTGGTCGGCCTGCTGAATCTCGAAGTGCATCTGCAAACCGTTCTGGCGCAGATTAACCGCACGCACATCGGCGGCTTCGGAATCGATACCGTAGGTACATACCTGTCGGGTCAGCTCCGGCAGCACATCGCGCACATTCGGATCGTCCAGACACATCACCGCCAATCCATAAAAAGGCAGGTGATGCAGAAATTCCACGAAGGTCTGGCGCAGCCTCTGGAAATCGTTCTCGTATGCAGACAGATGATCGGCATCGATATTGGTGACCACCGACAACACCGGCTGCAGGTAAAGAAAAGACGCGTCGCTTTCGTCCGCTTCCGCAACCAGGTAGCGTCCGCTGCCAAGACGCGCATGACTGTCGGCGCTGTTCAAACGGCCGCCGATCACAAAGGTCGGATCGAGTCCGCCTTCCGCGAGCAAACTCGCCACCAGGCTGGTGGTAGTGGTCTTGCCATGCGTACCGGCAACTGCAATGCCTTGCCGAAACCGCATGATCTCCGCGAGCATTTCCGCGCGCGGCACCACCGGTATGCGCCGCTCGCGCGCAGCAATCACCTCGGGATTCGACTCATTCACTGCGCTGGATACCACCACTACGTCACTTTCAGCGACATGCGCGGCTTCATGGCCCAACCAGATTTGGGCGCCCATGTGGCGAAGACGCCGCGTGACTGCGTTGTCGCGCAGATCAGAACCGGTAATTTCATAACCCAGGTTGAGCAGTACTTCGGCGATGCCGCCCATGCCAGCGCCGCCGATACCAACGAAGTGTGCACAACGGATACGTCGCATGCTGTCCGGCTGAGCGACTGGCTGCTTTAATTCTGCCATTACGCCGCCTCCCGCCAGCCGGTGGCCGCCACGCACTGTTCCGCCACCTCGCGCGCGGCGCGGGGCATCGCCAGCGCACGAGCCTTGCGTGCCATCTCGCGCAGTTTTTCGGGCTGGTCCAGCAACTGCAAATGCTCGCGAAGCTTCTGCGGCGTCATCTGCGTCTGCGGCAACAGCAGCGCCGCACCCGCATCCACCAGAAAATGCGCGTTAACGGTCTGATGATCGTCCACGGCGTAGGGATAGGGAACCAGGATCGAGCCCACACCGACGGCGGCGAGCTCTGCCACGGTCAATGCACCGGCGCGGCATAACACGAGGTCAGCCCACTGGTAAGCCGCCGCCATGTCATCGATGAAAGCGTCCAGGCGTACCTGCACGTCAGCTCGCGCATAGGCTTCACGTGCAGCGTCGATATGCCTGAGCCCGGTCTGATGCCAGACCTCGGGACGCCGGGCGGTGTCCAGCACCGCCAGTGCTTCCGGCACCTGTTCATTGAATGCGGCGGCACCGAGGCTCCCGCCAACCACCAGCAGGCGCGGCCGGCGCGATGAAGGATCGGGTTCATTCATTTCAGCAGCAGCGATAGTTTCGCGAACCGGATTACCCGTATGCAAGGCGCGCGGCAGACTTCCGGGGAAGCCTTCCAGCACCGGATCAGCGATCCGGGCCAGCAAGCGATTGGTCAGACCGGCCACTGCGTTCTGTTCATGAATCAGCAGCGGGCGCCGGAGCAGCCATGCCATGGCGCCACCGGGCCCGGTCGTGAAACCGCCCATTCCCAGCACCGCGGCCGGTCGCACACGCAGCAATACCCAGCCTGACTGCAACAGCGCCCATACGAGCATGAAGGGCGCGATCAGCAGGCGCAGCGCGCCTTTACCGCGCAGACCGCTGACGCGGATCCAGTGGATCGGAATTCCGGTTGGCGGCACCACGCGCGCTTCCAGACCGGCGCGCGTGCCCAGCCAGGCCACTGGCCATCCCTGCGCCTGTAACTGCTCAGCCACAGCCAGCGCGGGAAACACATGCCCACCGGTGCCACCGGCCATGATCAGAATCGGCCTGCGTTCCTGCCCGCGCATCATGCAGCACTCCTGCGTCGCCTGGCCGGCTGCGTCCCGGAAGCGGGCATACTCTTGACGCTGCAGCGGGTTTCATAATCGATACGCAACAACATGGCGATCGCCATGCAGGTCACCAGCATGCTGCTGCCACCATAGCTCATCAGCGGCAGAGTCAGTCCTTTGGTCGGTAGCAGCCCGGTATTCACGCCGATATTGATAAACGCCTGCAAACCCAGCCAGGTACCGACACCGTAGGCAAGATAGGCGGAAAACAGATTGCCATCGTGCTCGGCTGCGTTGGCGATGGCATAAGCGCGCAACACCAGAAATGTGTACAACCCGAGCAGCACCAGGATACCCACCAACCCAAGCTCTTCGGCCAGCACCGCGAACAGGAAGTCGGTATGCGCCTCCGGCAGATAGAACAGTTTCTGAATACTGGCGCCGAGCCCTACGCCCAACCACTCGCCGCGGCCGATGGCGATCAACGACTGGGTCAACTGAAAACCGCTGTTGAACGGATCCGCCCAGGGATTAAGGAAAGTGGTCAGACGTTCCAGCCGGTAAGGGGAAGAGATGGCCAGGGCCGCGAAACCGGCACCGGCGAGTGCGATCAGTGCACCGAACTTCCACAGGCTCACGCCGGCGATGAACATCATCACCAGCACGGTCGCCATCAACACCACCGTAGCTCCGAAATCCGGCTCCATCAACAACAGCACCGAAACCACCATTAATAACAGCAGTGGTTTAGCGAAACCGATGCGCGTATGCCGCACGCTCTCTCCATGCCTGACCAGATAGCCTGCCATGTAGATCAATGCCAACAGCTTGGCCGGCTCCGACACCTGCAGACGCAGGAAACCGAAGTTCATCCAGCGGGTACTTCCGTTCACTTCAACGCCAATACCCGGCACCAGCACCATGGCCAGCAGCAGTATCGCCAGCAGAATGCACAACTGGCTGCCGCGCTCCCACCAGGCCATGCGCACCCGCAACACCAGCAGACCAAGCGCCAGCCCCATCAGCAGATAAACGCTCTGGCGTTCGGCAAAATAAAATGTACCCAGTTCGAGACGATCGGCAACCGGCATGGACGCCGATGTGACCATGACCAGACCCAGCGAAAACAGCACCGCAACCGCACTTAGCAGTGCGAAATCCAGCTGCGGGCAATGCCCGCCGCGGCGTACCGGCATATCCGGCAACAGCACCGAGAGGTTCACGTGCAATGCTCCTGCACAGCCTGCATGAACAGTTCTCCGCGGTGTGCGTAGCCACTGAACATATCGAAACTGGCACAGGCCGGTGACAGCAGTACTGTATCTCCGGCGTCAGCCACCAATGCACATTGTTTCACCGCTTCGGTCATGCTCCGTGCACGTTGTACGGGAAAACGTCCCTGCAACGCCTGCTCGATTTCCGCCGCCGCCTCGCCCAGTAACACCAGCGCCTTGACGCGACTGTCCAGCCCGGCAGCAAGCTGGCTAAAGTCGGCACCTTTACCCTGGCCCCCGGCGATCAGAATCAGCGGCCCATCGAAACCGTTGATGGCAGCCAGCGCGGCGCCGACATTGGTCGCCTTGGAATCATTGAACCAGCTGACACCATGACACTGGGCGACCCATTGGGTGCGATGCGGCAGGCCCTGGAATTCGCGCAATGTTTGCAGCATGGCCGAACGTTCGATGCCCGCGGCTTCACCCAGCGCCAGTGCTGCCAGTGAATTGGCCAGATTATGCAGACCCGGCATCCGAATCTGCATCACCGGTAGCCAGCGTTCCTCACCCTTGACCACCCAGCGCTGTCCGTCCAGTTCGCGCACCCCGAAATTCTCTCCGTCCGGAGCATCGAGGCCGAAGCTCACCACAGCGTTACCGGGCTGGATCATAGTCGCGACTGCTGCATCATCCCGATTGATAACCTGCAATTCGGTATGTGTGAAAATCTGCCGCTTGGCCTGTGCATAGTCTTCCAGTGAAGCGTAGCGATCCAGGTGATCGGGGCTCACATTCAGCACCGTCGCCGCCCGGCAGAACAGGCTCTGCACCAGGTCCAGCTGGAAACTCGACAGTTCCAGCACATACAGATCGGGCTCGTGGTCCTGCAAAAGAGCCAACGCCGGGGTTCCGAGATTTCCGCCCACGCGCACGTCCATACCACCACGCCGCGCCATGGCACCGACCAGTGTCGTAACGGTGCTTTTGCCGTTGGAGCCGGTGATTGCAATTACCGGGGCAATCGCGGCGCGCGCAAACAATTCAATATCGCCGATGACCTCGACGCCACGGCGGCGCGCCTCTACCAGCACCGGTTCGCGCAAGTCCACACCCGGACTCACCACAATACGTTCCGCACGCGCGAACACCTGGGGATCGAAACCGCCGAGAAACAGCGCCACATCCGGTAACTCTGTCTGGATGTCTGCAAGCCCGGGCGGCTGCGCACGGCTGTCTGTTACCGCAACTTCTATACCCTGTCGCACCAGGTAGCGCGCACAGGACAAACCCGTGGCTCCAAGGCCCACGATCAGGGTACGTGTCGCATGTGATGAGTCCATTTCCATTGTGTCAGCCGCAGCCAGCATCACTTGTCCGTTAAATGAAAAACAACACCACGGCAATGACTGCAAACGTCACGCCGACCAAAGTTATTTGACTCTTTTCGTCCATCGCCACCTCTCAATCAACGAATCTTCAATGTCGCGAGACCGAACAGCACCAGGATCAGCGTTACGATCCAGAAGCGCACGATCACGCGGGGTTCCGGCCAGCCTTTCAGCTCGAAATGATGATGCAGCGGTGCCATGCGAAAAATTCGCCGCCCCGTCAACTTGAATGAAGCAACCTGCAGAATGACCGACACCGTCTCCATGACAAAAACGCCTGCCATCACAAAGAACACCAGCTCCTGGCGAGCCAGCACTGCAACGATACCGAGTGCCGCGCCCAGCGCCAGCGCACCGACATCGCCCATGAATACCTGGGCCGGATAGGCGTTGAACCAAAGAAAACCGAGACCGGCACCGACAATTGTTCCGCAGAAAATCGCGACCTCACCAATACCCGGTATATGTGGAATAGAGAGA
The DNA here is from genome assembly GCA_024636585.1 of Thiogranum sp. Taxonomy (GTDB): domain Bacteria; phylum Pseudomonadota; class Gammaproteobacteria; order DSM-19610; family DSM-19610; genus Thiogranum. Next base: position 19,012 of record JAGXGS010000057.1, read on the forward strand.
TAGGTTGCGTAATAGGCATGTCCCGCGGCATATACGAACACCACCAGCGCACCGGCGATCAGCACTGTCGGTAAAATTGCCAGGCCATCCAGACCGTCAGTCAGATTCACTGCATTACTGGAACCGACCACCACCAGGTAGACGACCGCGACATACCAGCCGCCGAGTGGAATGGCGACGTCTTTGAAAAACGGCACAATCAGTTCGGTCTCGGCCGGCGACTGGGCGAAGAAAAACAGGTACAGACCGGTTGCCAGTGCCGCCAGCGATTGCCAGAAATATTTACTGCGTGCGGACAGCCCCTTGCAGTTGCCCTTCACGAGTTTTTTATAATCATCGATCCAGCCGATCACACCGAAGGCCAGCGTGACCAGTAACACCACCCATATATAGCGATTCGTCAAATCTGCCCACAACAAGGTTGAAACTGCGATTGCCACCAGAATCATCGCGCCGCCCATGGTCGGCGTGCCGGCTTTCGAGAAATGCGATTCCGGACCGTCCTTGCGCACCTGCTGCCCGATCTGGTGAAAAGTGAGACGGCGGATCATGGTGGGTCCGACAACAAAGGAAATCAGCAACGCGGTCAGCACGCCGAGGATAGTCCGCAGAGTCAGGTACTGGAACACATTGAACCCGGTGTGATACTGGCTCAGGTAGTCCGCGAGATACATCAACACCTAGACATCCTCCGCAGCGTCGTAACGCAGCGCCTCGATCACACGTTCCATACGCATGCTGCGCGAGCCTTTCACCAGCATGACCACATCCGGCTGCGCAGCATTACGCAGTCGGCTTATCAAATCATCCATATCACTGCACACTTCGGCGCCGGTGCCGAACTGCTGCGCCGCGTGTTCCGCCAGCGTCCCCAGCGCGAACAGCCGACGCACGCCCAGCTGTGCAGCAGCGGCACCGACCTCGCGGTGCAGCGCTGCGGCGCTGGCACCGAGTTCGCCCATGTCACCGAGCACCAGCCAGGTCTCGGCACCGGCGCCCGAGAGCAATTGCAATGCCGCGTGCAGGGATCCGGGATTAGCGTTATAGGTATCATCGATCAGCTGCATGCCATTGACGCCGGAACAGGTTTCCCAGCGGCCATGCACCGGCTGCACGCTGGCGAGGCCGGTGACGATCGCCTGCAGCGGAACATTCAGCGCCAGCGCTGCAGCGGTTGCGGCCAGCGCATTCATCACGTTGTGTCGTCCCGGGAGCGCCAGATGCACATTCGCAGTGCCGGCAGGTGTGCACAGCTCGATGTCGCTACCGTTGATATCACCGCGCCAGTCGGCACTGACATCAGCCGGCGCCTCCAGTCCGAAGCTCATGACCGGGCGCGCGCCGGCAAGTTCCCGCCAACGCATCGCAAACTGATCGTCAGCATTGATCACACACACCGAATCTGCGTGCATGCTGGAGAACAATTCACCCTTGGCTTCCGCCACGCCGGCCAGATCGCCAAAACCCTCAAGGTGCGCGGGGCCAGCGTTGTTCACCACGCCGACCTGCGGTTGCGCCAGACCGGTCAGATAGGCGATTTCACCGGCATGATTGGCACCCATTTCGATCACTGCATAACGGTGTTCGGACCCCAGGCGGAACAACGTCAGCGGTACACCAATATCGTTATTCAGGTTGCTGCGGGTCACCAGCGTTTCACCGCAACCGCTCAGAATCGATGCCACCATTTCCTTCACCGAGGTTTTGCCATTGCTGCCGGTGATGCCAATACAGGGCGTGGAGAATCGACTCCGCCACCAGGCAGCCAGCTGCCCCAGCGCAATGCGGGTGTCGGGCACTTCGAGCACCGGCAAATCGAGATCAGGCGCCTGCCTCACGACAGCAGCCGCCGCGCCGCACCCCTGCGCCTGTTGCAGATAATCGTGACCGTCGAAGTTCGGCCCCTGCAGTGCCACGAACAGATTGCCTTCCGACAGCGTGCGCGTATCGGTGCTGACACCGTGGAAGGTGACGTCGTTACCCCGCTGGAAGGCGCCCAGCACCTGTGCGGCCTGGCTTAGCGACAGCGCCATCATGCCACCGGCTTCCGCAGCATCTGCTGCACCTGCATGCGATCGCTGAACGGGCGTTTTTCGGTGCCCGTCTGCTGGTAATCTTCATGCCCCTTGCCGGCCACCAGCACCAGGTCGTCCGGCGCGGCGTTACGAATTGCAGTTTCGATAGCGAGTGCGCGATCGGCAATGCGCAGGGCGCGTTGCGGCGCGTTGAAACCCGCCAGAATCTGATCAAGTATGGCGTCGGGATTTTCGTTGCGAGGATTGTCGCTGGTGAGGTAGACACGATCGGCATACTTTTCAGCGGCAGCACCCATCGGCGCGCGCTTGCCGGTATCGCGATCACCGCCAGCTCCAAATACGCAAATCAGTTCGCCGACACAGTGTGACCGCAAAGCCTGCAGCGCCGACTCCAGCGCATGAGGCGTGTGCGCATAATCCACCACCACGCGCGGCTGGCCGGGCTGCGTAAACAGTTCCATCCGTCCGGGCACGGTTTTCACAGCGGACAGGTTCCGGACCGCAACATCCAGCGGCAGGCCTGATGCCAGCAGGGCCCCCAGTGCGGCCAGCAGATTTTCGGCATTGAAGCCGCCGAGTAACGCGGCCTGGAACTGCGCCTCGCCGTGACTGGAGTCGATCCGCAGCGCCAGCCCTTCGGGCAGATGCCGCAATTCGCTCAGCGCCAGCCAGTCATTAAACTCGTGCAGCGGCTCCGGCCGCGCATGGTAGGCGATCACGCGCAACCGATGTTTCAGGCTTTGCGCCAGCTGACGGCCGAAATCATCGTTCAGGTTCAACACTGCGCACTCGAGATCCGGCGAAAAGAACAGCCGCCGCTTGGCCTCGGCATAGGCCTCGACACTGCCATGGTAGTCGAGATGGTCGCGACTCAGGTGTGTGAGCACTGCGGTGTTGAAGGCAACGCCGGCAGTCCGGTGCTGGTGCAATGCATGCGAGGAGACTTCCATGGCGACATGTTCGACGCGCTGATCGCGCAGAATCGCCAGCTCTTCCTGCAATCGCAGCGGATCGGGCGTGGTATGGGTCGGCGGCTGCAGCTGACCGTAGACGCCATAACCGAGCGTCCCCAGCAGGCCGCAGGCCTGACCGGAATTCACCAGCGCCTGAGCGATGAAATGTGTAACCGAGGTTTTACCGTCAGTACCGGTGACGCCCGTCACGTGCAGCTGCCGGGACGGCGAGGCATAAAAATGATCGGCGATAAAACCGAGTTGCCGGCCAAGCCCCGGAACCGCAATCGCCGGTACCGTCAGTCGGTCGGCAATCTGCATTACAACCGCGTCTTCAGTCGGCTCCCATAACACCGCTACCGCACCCTTCTCAATCGCTACGGCCGCGTGCTGCAGGCCGTGACCCTGCAAACCCTGGCGCGCCAGAAACAGGTAACCCGGCCGCACTTCACGGCTGTCGGTCGCGATGCCGACAATGCCGATATCCGGGAATACGGGCGCGTCCGTGACCAGCCCGTCCAGCAGGTGCGTAAGGGACAGTCCGGAATCGCTCGACAGCACGGTCATCATGCCGGTCCTCCCGATTCGGATTTCTGGGTTTGCAACAGCGGCACATCGTCGGGCGTGACGTTCAGGAGACGCAGCGCGCCTGACATCACATGGGAAAACACCGGGCCAGCCACCTTGCCGCCGAAGTGATCGTCGCCACGAGGTTCATTGATCACCACCACGGTCACCAGGTGAGGATCACTGGCCGGGGCCATGCCAGCGAAGATCGATAGATAACGGTCTTCTGCGTAACCGCCGGCGATCGACTTGTGCACCGTGCCGGTCTTGCCGGCGACCCGATACCCGGGCACTTTTGCCAGCGGCGCAGTGCCGCCTTCCAGTACCACGGATTCCATCATGCGCCGCACTGCACGCGCCACGTGCGGAGCAAAGACTTTTTGTTGCTGCGCGGGATCTTCACGGCGCAGCAGTGTCACCGGCACCCGATAACCATCGTTGGCTAAAACGCTGTAGGCCTGGGCCAGCTGCAGGCTGGTAGTGGATAGCCCGTATCCGTAGGCCAGCGTGGCAACCTCGATGTCGCGCCAGCGATGGAAGTCAGCCAGGTAACCATCCGCCTCACCGGGAAAACTGCTGGCGGTAGCGGTGCCGAAACCGGCCGCGGACAGCAGGCTCCAGAGGCGCTCCGGCTTCAGCGCCAGCGCAATTTTGCTGGCTGCCACGTTGCTCGATTTACGGATAACGCCGGTCATATCGAGGGTGCCGTAATCGTGCATATCACGGATGGTATGCCGGCCCACCCGGAACGTGCCCGGTGATGTATGGATCTGGGTTTCGGAGCTATAGAGGCCGGTTTCCAGCGCTGCCGCAATCACAAACGGCTTCATGGTGGAGCCCGGCTCGAAGAGGTCGATCGCGGCACGATTGCGCAGCTCATTGGTGCGCAGGCGCTTGCGATTATTGGGATTGAAGGACGGCTGATTAACCAGTGCCAGCACCTCGCCGGTGCGATTATTCAGGACCACCACGGAACCGGAGCGCGCCCGGTGATCGCGCACCGCCGCTTTCAGTTCCCGATAGGCCAGATACTGGATGCGCCGGTCGATGCTCAGCGTCAGATCCTTTCCAGGACGGGCTGATCTGATGTTCTCGACGTTTTCGACAATGCTCCGGCGCCCGTCCTTGATAACGCGCTTGGCGCCGGATTCACCGGTCAGCCACTCATCGAACGCCAGCTCCAGACCTTCCTGACCGCGGTCATCCACATCACTGAAACCGATCACATGTCCGGCAACTTCGCCGGCCGGGTAATAACGCCGGTATTCGCGCTGAAGATATACGCCCGGCACTTGCAGTGCCATGACCTGCTCCGCCAGGTCCGGAGCAATGTGACGTTGCAGGTATACGAATTCGCGGTCCTGGCGTTCACCGATCAGGCCACGCAGGTAATCGCCATCAAGGCCAAGCAGGCGCGAAACCCGCGACAGATCGGCGCGCGCCGGCAACAGTTCGCGCGGGTTTGCCCACACCGACTGCACCGGCGTACTGATAGCCAGCGGTTCTCCATTGCGATCCGTAATCATGCCGCGATGCGCCGGCACCGGCACCACTCGCAGGTGGCGCGCCTGGCCCTGGCTTTGCAAAAACTCATGATCGACCAGCTGCAGCTGGGCACTGCGCGCTGCCAGCGCCGCAAAGGCGGCCAACATAAGCCCGACCAGGAGCAGACGACGACCGCGACTGATGCTGACTCGTGCAATCATGGGCGCAATATCACCATTTGATCGGGCCGTGGACTGTGCATATCGAGACGCTCGCGCGCCACCGTTTCAACGTTGCCGTGACGCGTGTAAGTACTCTGCTCAAGCTGCAACTGCCCCCACTCCACGTTCATCTCGTCACGCGCGGCTTCAAGGCGTTGCAGATCGAGGAACAGCTTGCGACTTTCATGGCGAGCATAGGCGGCGCCCATCGCCGTAGCGACGGTCACCAGCAACAGCAAAGGCAGCAACAGGCCCTTCATGCCGCCCGCTCCGCAACTCGCAGCACTGCACTGCGGGCACGCGGGTTCGCGCGCACCTCGTCAGCTTCGGCGCGAATCTGCTTGCCCACGGCTGTCAATCTCGGTCGGTATTCCGGCGGGATGATCGGGAGATCCGGCGGCAGCTGCGGGCCGCGCTGCTCGTCGCGAATGAAGCGTTTGACGATGCGATCCTCCAGCGAGTGAAAACTGATCACGGCCAGGCGCCCACCCGGGGCCAGTACGTCGATGGTCTGTGGCAAAACCGCTTCGACGTCTTCCAGTTCCCGGTTGATGAATATCCGGATCGCCTGAAAACTGCGCGTGGCGGGATGCTTGTTGGGATCACGACGGCCGGGCACGGCTTTTTCGATCAGCGCCGCCAGTTGTTCAGTGCGCACGATCGGCTGCTCCTGTCGCTCAGCCACCAGCACCCGCGCAATGCGCCGCGAATGCCGCTCTTCTCCGTACTTCCACAACACATCAGCGATCTCGCGTTCGTCCGCCACCGCCAGCCAGTCGCTGGCGCTGAGGCCGGCCTGTGGATTCATGCGCATGTCCAGCGGGCCGGGCCGGAGGAAGCTGAACCCGCGTTCCGCGTCATCGAGCTGCGGCGAAGACACACCAAGATCAAACAGGATCCCATTCACTTTCCCTCGCCAGCCCAGTTCAGACACCACAGCTTCCAGGTTGATAAAACTACCCTGCCGCATCAGCAACTGCGGCCTGTCGCCAAAACGTTCGGCAGCGTATTCCACTGCCTCGGGATCCTTGTCAAAAGCCAGCAGACGGCCATCGTCACCGAGGCGGTCGAGCAGTTCCGCGGCATGGCCGCCGCGCCCGAACGTCGCGTCGATATATAAGCCATCCGGCTTGATCTGGAGAGCATCCAGCGCCTGTTTCAACAGGACTGGACGATGCAGGGCGTCCATCAAAGCTAGAGCGTCAAGGATTCTAGCGGATTCGGCAGTTCGCCCTGTTCTGCACGGCCGCCCATCCAGCCATTACAGATTTGCTCCCAAACCTCCTCATTCCATATTTCAAACTTCTTGCCCACCCCGACCAGCGAAACGCTTTTATCGAGCTTGGCGAATTCGCGCAGCCGCGGCGCCAGCAGAATGCGCCCGCTGCCGTCCATGTCCACCTCGGTGGCATAGCCGACCAGCATGCGCTGCATGTCGCGAGTGCGGCGGTCCTGGTTAGGGGTGCGGATCAAACGGTGCTCGATTTCTTCCCATTCGGGTTGTGGATAAAGCAGCAGGCAGCCGTCGTCGTGTACGGTCACCACCAGGCGACCCTCATAACGCTCGGAAACAAGCGCCCGAAAGCGGGTTGGCAAAGCCAATCGCCCCTTGGCATCGAGCTTGACGGTACTACCACCTCGAAACACTTTTTTCCCCTCGACCTCCCTTGTTTTCCACTTCTGCCCACTAACCCCCACTTTTTGACACTATAGGTAGCGAATCCCCACCTTGTCAAGGTGACGGAACATAAATCCTTCTTTAGTGACAGAGACTTAGCGCGCTTCGCGGCAGATGGGGCCGGATCGAGCTGAATGCTCAACATGCGTTTAAATTAGAAATCAGGGAGTTGCTGAAGGTTGCTGTGACAATGGGTGAGATGAGCGCGAAGATTAAAAAAACGCCCGCTGCAGCGGGCGCTTTCGGGGCTGACGTCCGGGGCGGCGCCTAGAAGGGGATATCGTCGTCAAAACCAGTGTCAGCGGGCTCGCGGGACGGCGGTGCCGAGCTGCCGCGGGATTCGCCACGCGATTCGCTACCACCAAAGTCGGCGCTGCCACCGCCACCGCCGCCACGTCCGCCGAGCATCTGCATTTCGCTGGCAATGACTTCAGTCGTGTAACGGTCGTTGCCGGTCTTATCCTGCCACTTGCGTGTCTGCAGGCGGCCTTCCACATAAATCTGGGAGCCTTTCTTCAGGTATTCCCCGGCAATTTCCGCCAGCCGGCTGTAGAAAACCACGGTGTGCCATTCGGTACGGTCCTTCTGTTCACCGGATGTTTTGTCCTTCCAGGAGTCGCTGGTAGCCAGCGTCACGTTACACACCGCATTGCCGCTGGGCATGTAGCGCACTTCAGGATCCTTGCCCAGGTTCCCGACCAGAATTACCTTATTGATGCCTCGTGCCATAGTTCACTCCCGTGGTTCGGACACACATTCCCTGTGTGCCCGGTTTATCATTCAGTTGCTGAAACGCGCATCATAACGGCTCGGGCGGTCTCTTGAACAGAGCCCGAAGGCCTTCCGGGATCAGGCGTGCGCCGCCACCAGCGCATTCAGCGCCTCTTCGTCGAGCACCCGCGGATCGACTTTCAGATACGCGACCCGATCCTCGGCAATAACCACCGCCTCGGCAACGCCTGCCACCCCGGCCATGCGCCCGGCCAGCAGCCGCGCGCCCTCTTCGTCCAGGGAGCCGAGCCGCATCAGGCGGGTGGTGAGATGACGCGGACTGCGCATGCCGGCTGCTACCACCAGCCACAGCAGCGCCACTGCCGCACAAAACAGGTGCACGGCTCCCAGGCCGAACCGGCCGTGCAGCCAGCCGCCCACCACACCGCCAATGAAGGCGCCGAAGAACTGCGAGCTGGAGTAAAAGCCCATGGCCGTGCCCTTGCTGTCCGGCGGCGCCATTTTCGCAATCAGCGATGGCAGCACCGCTTCCAGCACATTGAATGCCGCATAGAAGACGAACAGCAATGCGACTATACCCATTACGTCGCTATGGAATTGATACAGCGCCAGTTGCGCCAGCCCTACCACCGCAATCGCGCCGACGAATACCGCTTTCATGCGCTGATGTTTCTCAGCCTGGATAATGAATGGAATCACCAGCAGCAGGGATAACAGCAGCGCCGGCAGATAGACCTGCCAGTGACGATCGGCGGGCAGACCGGCGACATCGCGCAATGCCAGCGGCAGCACCACGAAGGTTGCGGTCAGGATCAGGTGCAGCGCGAAGATTCCGAAATCCAGCCGCAGCAACTGCACATCGCGCAGCACTCCGGCAAACTGGGCCGGCACCGGCTCGGCGTCCCGATGCACACGTGAAATTACCGGCGTCGGCACGATCAGCAGGATGACCGCAATGCCGCCCAGCGCCAGCAGTGCAGTCAGCCAGAAAATACCCGGCACCCCGATCCAGCCGTACAGCAGCGGTCCCAGCACCATGGCCAGCGCAAAGGAAGCGCCGATGCTCATGCCGATGATGCCCATGGCCTTGACGCGATGCTCTTCGCGGATCAGATCAGCCGTGAGCGCCATGACTGCGGCGGCGATGGCGCCGGCGCCCTGCAATGCGCGGCCGAGGATCACCATATAGATCGAATCCGCCAGCGCCGCAACGACACTGCCCGCCGCAAACACCAGCAGCCCGAATACGATCACCCGTTTGCGCCCGATGCGATCCGACACCAGTCCGAAAGGAATCTGCAACAGCGCCTGGGTCATGCCATAGATGCCGATAGCCAGGCCTGTCAGCGCCGGCGTCACCCCTTCGAGGTGCTCGGCATACAGCGCGAAGACCGGCAGAATCATAAATAGACCCAGCATGCGCAGGGCATATATTCCTGCCATCGATGCAGCCGAGCGCACTTCCGTACGGGTCATGTTCGCGCTTGCATCACTTATCGGTTTCAAATTGACAACATCCTTTCCTGCGGATCTCCTGACCCGGCCTGCAACGCATTGATGCAAAAGCTTAATGAGATAGCGCTGGAATTGCGTTGATTGCTTGTTCTGTTGCGCCGTGTCCGACGTGATTATCCGGTATAATATCAGGTTCGCCAAATTGGATTGAACATGGATACGATACGCCTGCGCGGAGCGCGCACTCACAACTTGCAGAACGTTGACCTGGATCTGCCGCGCGACCAACTCATCGTAGTGACCGGACTTTCGGGCTCCGGAAAATCTTCGCTGGCGTTCGATACCATTTATGCGGAAGGCCAGCGCCGTTACGTGGAATCGCTGTCTGCCTACGCCCGGCAGTTCCTGTCGATGATGGAAAAGCCTGATATCGATCATATCGAAGGCCTTTCGCCGGCCATCTCCATCGAACAGAAAGCCACATCGCATAATCCGCGCTCCACGGTCGGCACCATCACCGAGATCTACGATTACCTGCGCCTGTTGTTCGCGCGCGTCGGCAATCCTCAATGTCCCGAACATGGCACCACGCTGGAAGCACAAACCGTCAGCCAGATGGTCGACCTGGTTCTTGAGCAGCCGCAGGGTTCGCGCTGGATGCTGCTGGCGCCGGTAGTGCAGGAGCGCAAGGGCGAACATATCGGCATCCTGGAAGAATTGCGCGCGCAGGGCTTCATCCGCGCCCGCATCGACGGCGAGGTGCTGGAACTCGACCAGGTGCCGACCCTGGACCTGCGGCGCAAGCACAACATCGACGTGGTGGTGGACCGCTTCAAGGTGCGCGAGGACCTGAAGCTGCGCCTGGCCGAATCTTTCGAAACCGCACTGCGGCTGGCTGACGGTCTGGCGCGCGTCGTGAGCATGGACGACGCACGCGAGATCACCGTTTCCGCCAAATTCGCCTGCCCGCAGTGCGGCTACTCATTGAGTGAACTGGAACCGCGGCTGTTTTCCTTCAATAACCCGATCGGCGCCTGCTCGACCTGCGACGGCCTTGGCGTGAAACAGTCGTTCGATCCGCGACGCGTGGTCGCACACCCGCATCTGAGTCTGGCCGGCGGCGCGGTGCGCGGCTGGGATCGACGCAACGCCTATTATTTCCAGCTGATCAGTTCATTGGCTGATCATTACGAGTTCGACATCGAAACGCCTTTTGACGAACTGCCGGAACGCATCCGCGACATCGTTCTCAATGGCAGCGGCGATGAGCAGATCGAATTCCGTTACATCAATGAGCGCAGCGGCATCAAGACCCGCGTACATCCGTTCGAGGGTGTGCTACGCAACATGGAACGCCGCTATCGCGAAACCGAGTCCAACGTGGTGCGCGAAGAACTGGCGCGTTATCTCAGCACCCACCCCTGTCCGGAATGCAAGGGTACCCGCCTCAATCGCGCCGCCCGTCACGTGTTCATCAACGATGCAACACTGCCGTACGTGGCAGCGCTGCCGGTAGGTGACGCTGCGCGCTTTTTCGACGATCTGAAACTGACCGGCCGACGCGCCGCCATCGCCGAAAAGATCGTCAAGGAAATCCGTGAACGCCTGGAATTCCTGGTCAACGTCGGGCTCAACTATCTGTCACTTGAACGCAGCGCCGACACCCTGTCCGGGGGCGAAGCGCAGCGCATCCGTCTGGCCAGCCAGATCGGCGCCGGACTGGTCGGCGTCATGTACATTCTCGACGAACCGTCCATCGGACTGCACCAGCGCGACAATCAGCGGCTGCTCAACACCCTCACCTATCTGCGCGATCTCGGCAACACCGTGATCGTCGTCGAACACGATGAAGAGGCCATTCGCAGCGCCGATCACGTGGTCGATATGGGCCCCGGCGCCGGCGTGCACGGCGGCAAGGTGGTTTCGCAGGGCACCCCTGACGACATCATCAACGATCCGGCCTCACTGACCGGCCAGTATCTCAGCGGCAAGCGTCGCATCAGCGGTTCGCGAGCGCGCACGCCGAATGATCCCGCCCGGCAGCTGAGCATCCGCGGCGCCAGCGGCAACAATCTCAAAAATGTCGATCTGCATATTCCCGTCGGCCTGATGACCTGCGTGACCGGCGTATCCGGTTCCGGCAAGTCCACGCTGATCAACGACACTCTCTATGCCATCGCTGCCGCCGAACTCAATCGCGCCTCTACCGAACCGGCAGCCTACGCCGCCATCGAAGGCCTCGACCAGTTCGACAAAGTTGTCGATATCGACCAGAGTCCGATCGGCCGCACGCCGCGCTCCAATCCCGCCACCTACACAGGATTGTTCACGCCGATCCGCGAACTGTTCGCCGGCACTCAGGAAGCGCGCTCGCGCGGCTACAAGACCGGGCGCTTCAGTTTCAATGTAAAAGGCGGCCGCTGCGAAGCCTGCCAGGGTGACGGTGTCATCAAAGTGGAAATGCACTTCCTGCCGGACATCTACGTGCCCTGCGATGTGTGCAAGGGCAAACGCTACAATCGCGAAACCCTCGACATCCGCTACAAGGGCAAGAACATCCACGAAGTGCTGGAGCTGACAGTCGAAGACGCCGTTGGATTTTTCGCTGCGGTGCCGGTGCTGGCGCGCAAGCTGCAAACCCTGCTCGACGTCGGCCTCTCCTATATCAGTCTCGGACAGAACGCCACGACCTTGTCCGGCGGTGAAGCACAACGCGTCAAACTGTCGCGCGAACTCAGCAAGCGCGACACCGGGCAGACCCTGTACATTCTCGATGAACCGACCACCGGCCTGCACTTCCATGACATCGAACAGCTGCTCGTGGTGCTGCACCGGCTGCGCGATCATGGCAATACGGTGGTAATCATCGAACACAATCTCGATGTCATAAAGACTGCGGACTGGGTCATCGACCTCGGCCCCGAGGGCGGCAATGGCGGTGGCGAAATCATTGTTACCGGCACCCCCGAAGACATCGCCGCCTGCAGCGCCTCCCACACCGGCGTATTCCTCAAACCGGTGATCGAAAGAGAGAGCAGCGGAACTTCCGACGCCAGACTTCAGACTCAGGTTAAAGCATAATGGACGGATGCACAGCCTGATCAGGCTTGTTCATCAGGTAATGCCATCCGACAGCGCGACGGATGTCCGCGTCAATTATGACCACAGTGCTCCTGGTAAAGTCGTTCCTGTCCGTGCCGTTTGTCAGGGCCTTGCTTCCAGCACCATATTGGTGTCTGTTTCGGTAGCGCGCTTTACGTGGCGAAAACCCGCTTCTTTCAACACGGCGGTCAGGCGTCGCTCTCCCGCCTGAGCTCCCAGCGCAAGACCAACCTCCTGCGCGCGTGACGCCGGGGTGCAGATCAATGTGGAAGCCGAATAGAAGATCTGGCCGAGCAGGTGGAGGTTGTCCGCGAGACTGTCAGCGGCCAATGGCTCGACCAGCATCAGGGTCCCATCAGCAGCGAGACACTGGCGCAGATGACGTGCTGCGCCGACCGGATCGCCCATGTCGTGCAGTGAATCGAACATGCAGATCAGATCGAAATCACCATCCGGAATAGCGCTGGCGCTGGCATTCACAAAGCAGGCGTTACCTTGCACGCTCGCTGCTTTGGCTTTTTCCGTTGCAACGCTGATGGAAGGGGTGTGAAAATCATAGCCGTAAAACGCGGATGCCGGGAACGCCTCGGCCATCAGTACCGTTGAGGACCCATGTCCGCAGCCGACATCGGCGACCTTGCCGCCAGTGCTCAACTTCTGCACGACACCGTCCAGCGCCGGTAACCAGGCATTCACCAGGTTCGCTGCGTAGCCGGGACGGAAGAAACGATCGGTGCCGCAAAAGCAGCAACCGTGATGCTCGCCCCAGGGACGTCCGGCACCCGTGCGGAACACCTCGATCGCTTTTTCATGAGTCGTGAACTGCGAAACCAGTTGCTGGAACAGCCCCTGCAAACATGCAGGATGGCCCTCCTGTGCCAGCACCACGGCCTGCGCCGGGGTGAGCGAAAAATAATCGTTTGTCCCGTCATAAATCAGATAACCGGCGGCTGCCTGGGCACTCAGCCACTCGCGCAGATAACGCTCGTCGACCTGGCTGGCACTGGCGAGTTCAGCGGTACTGCAAGGGCCGATATCGCGCAAGGTGCGATAGACGCCGGTCTGGTCACCTATAAAAGACAGCAGCACAGCGAACGCGCCACCGATATCTTCCATAACCTTTCCGGCAAACTCACTGAGCTGTTCCTCACTGACTTCGGTCATGCATGTTGATCCGTCCATTTTGTGCGCTCCTCTGTTGGTGTGGTCTTCAGGACATACTTTAGGGGATGGTGTAGGCTCGGGATATGACCGGTCCGCCGTTGTTTATGCCCGATCGTACGAATCTTCACCGGTACATCTGATCAGGGAGGCCGTATATGCGCGAAGACATTCTGTCCGATGTATTGCAAACGGTAAGGCTTTCCGGCGCAGTCTTTTTCGACGTCGCAGCCTCTTCACCCTGGACAGCTGAAGCACCATCGGCTGCCACGCTCGCACCCCTGGTGATGCCGCACGCCCAGCATGTGATTGAATATCACGTGATTACCAGCGGCTTTGGTTGGGCGACGTTAATCGATGCCGGCGAAGAACCCGTTCGGCTCGCACCCGGGAGCATTATCATGTTTCCGCAAGGCGATCCGCACGTTCTATCCAGCACTCCCGGCACGCGGGCGGCGCCGAATCTGGCGATTTTCGATCAGCCGGCGCATCTGTCGCCACCTTTCTATGTGCAGCATTTCGGAGACGGACCGGAGGAAACCCGGATGATCTGTGGATTCATCGGATGCGACATGCTGCCGTTCAATCCGATCATTCACACGCTGCCGCGAATGATCCATGTGCCCGACGGCTACACCAGGGGCGATGGCTGGCTTAGCAATTTGATCAGGACGATCATGAAGGAAAGTCGCAAGCACAGGGTCGGCGCACAGAGTGTTCTGTCAAAGCTCAGCGAACTGTTATTCATTGAAGTGGTGCGCTGCTATATGGAGTCGTTGCCGGATGGCGCCACGGGCTGGCTCGCAGCGCTGGCTGATCCACGCGTCGGGCGCGCTGTCCAGCTGCTGCATGATGATCCGAAGCGCGCCTGGACGCTGGAGATTCTGGCTCGCGATGTCGGCGTGTCACGTACTGTGCTGGTCAACAGCTTTGCAGAACACCTGGGAGTGGCGCGGATGACTTACCTGATCAACTGGCGTATGCAACTGGCTGCCCGCATGCTGACGGACGGCGGCATGACCATCGCCAGAATTGCTGCAGCTGTGGGTTATGAATCGGAAGCCGCTTTCAGTCGCACCTTCAAGCGCTGCACCACGCTGTCACCAGGAGCCTGGCGTACCCGGCATGTCACCTGAAAAGAGACGGAGGGAATGAAAATTATCCCTCCGTCTCGTTTATGCGTTTTTTACATTGGGTCAACTAACACTGGCGGCATGGCGGCACAGCGACGATCTTCCTGTTTCTGCCGCCGGTCTGCGGCCCGCCTGCGCTCCTTTTCCGAAGCTATTGCCGTTGTCTGACAGCGACGCTCAGCATGCCACCTGCGGTCCGAGAGCATGCGCCGCTCGATGGTGGTGGTAATCCGCGCCCTGGTATTAATGACCACCGGTGCCGACTGGGTGTGACCGACTCTGGTGAGAATGTACGGCACCGGGAACTCTTCAATGTATTCTTCCGGCAGTCCGAGCAGTTCCTGTTTAAAACTGTCGGGCGAGAACAGCATGGGAATAATATTATTGTAGTAGGCTGATTTTTCCGTCATCTTGAGAACGTCACCCTTGCAGCTGATGAAGTCCATGTCACCCAGCACGTTGATCAGATCACGAAACACCACATCAACATCGACACCATACTTGTCGCGCATGCCGCTCATACTGATCTGGGTGAAGCGCAGTTTACTGGTGAGTTCCCGACATAACTCCATCTCGGGGCTGAGATGATCTACAGTGCTGACGGGCAGGCGTCCCAGGTCAATCGCTTCATAGTAGGACTTGATACTGGCGATATTTTGGTAAGGCCGCTGCGGAGCATAACCCTGTGATGCGATGCCGAGCGACAACAGCGGCAGGTTGTCCCAACGCCGTATCTGGTGGCGATAGCTCGCTTTGCCAGGAATGGCGAACACGTTCTGCAATACCGGACGATAGCCCCGCTCGCCCAGGAAGGTCTTCGCAGCGCTGAAGTGCTGTATCTTTTTTTCGTAAGCATCATCTTTCGGTGGAACAAAGCTGTTCTTGTGCTCGCTGCGCTGCCGGTCCAGGGCATAAATCGACAGGCTCGGCACGTCGATCTGATGAAAAGCCTCCAGCGTCTTCAGCAGTGCATGGTCGGGCTCGCCCTCGAACCCATACATGGTATCTACGTTCACATTGCCGATCAGATCAATGGCGCCATCCAGCTCATGAATGGCCTCCGGCACGGAATAATGGCGGTTCATGGTCGCCAGCAGTTGTTCATCCAGCGTCTGAATCCCATAGCTCAACCGCGTCACTCCCAGCGTCTTCAAGAGCTTGACCTTTTCACGCGGCAGTGTTCCAGGCGAGGCTTCGATGGAAATTTCCGCGTCCTCGGCGAGGACGAAATGTTTGCGCAGGCCTTCGAACACTTTCACCAGCAGCGCATCGTCCAGGTAAGTCGGTGTACCACCGCCGAAGTAAACGGACTCGCAGATCTGACCGGCCATGGCGTCTGCGTACAACGCCATTTCGCGCACCAGATAGTCGATATAGGTTGCTGACTGGTCGATGCCGCGGCCCGGAATAACCGAGTAATAGCAAAAACTGCACAGCGTCTTGCAGAATGGACTGTGGAGATACAGGCTGTATCTTCCGGGAACTACCGAGGCTTCCGAAAACAGCTCAGCGGCAGTCGCCGGTGCGCTTGACGGGCTTAGCAAGGGCGGTGGAAACGACCAGTCGAAACAGGGATAGAAGTCATTCTGGATTTTCAGCAGTCCCTGGAGCCTGGATTCCAGCTCCGCAGGATTCAGACTGTCCAGCGTGGCGGCACTTTTTCCCATCAATTCGGGTGTTTTCAGAAAACGCGATTTTTTATTGAAATACTGGCTGTATTTTTTCACACGATCCTCCGGTGGTGCTTGATTATTGTTGTTCTCCCTCGTTACCTGCCAGAGCATAAGACACTGGTTTTGTTAAATCCATGCTCTTGTTACCGTTTAGCTCCTGCGGCGCGTTTCGAATAAGGTCATCATCAAAAGAAAGGCCTAGACTATAAATCGGAGCGCAGGAAGAGCCGGTTATCCCTGTAGCCGGACATTCGTTTGAAGGAGGCAGAGCCATGAAAGGTCAAATTGCAGCTGTCCTGCTGGTGCTTGGCGCCACGCCGGCCCTCGCAGAACAATCAGTCGCAGCAGCGCCAAACGGTATAGAGCTGCCCGATGATTACAAAGACTGGCGGGTGATCGCATCCTCGCATCGGGAAGATAATCAGACGTTGCGCGTGATTCTGGGTAATGACGCGGCTGTCGAGGCAGCACGTGCGGGTAACACCAATCCCTGGCCCGATGGTGCGATTCTCGGCAAGCTGGTGTGGAAAGACAGCAGTCATCCCGAGTGGGACAAAGCGACGGTGCCGGGCGAATTTGTACACGCCGAGTTCATGTTGAAGGATGCGGAAAAATACCCGGCCACCGGAGGCTGGGGCTTCGCGCGCTGGACCGGCATGGATCAACAGCCCTACGGCGAAAACGCTGAGTTCGTTCAGGAGTGCTTCGGTTGTCATATACCGGTAAAGGACAATGATTATGTCTTTACCCGCCCGGCGCCGCTTCCCTAGGTTCTGATACCTACCGGCTGTCCGACAGACAGCGCCAGGCGGGCCGCCGCGCTGGATTCCGGGATAGCGATTTCAACCAGACCGTTGGAGTTTGCATACCAGAATGGCAGGCCAGCGGGTGCGGTGCCGAACACCTGCTGATATCTGCAGCCGCAGCCCGCAATGTCGAGCACCACATCGGCGTTGAGGCTGGCTGCACGCAAGCCGGTGACTGCGTTCCCGTATGCATCGATGTAAACAATTTCGGCCAATTCATCCGGCCAGCCCACCTGCTGCAGGGAGATCGGTGCTACCTCGATCCCGGGATCGCCATCACCACAGGCCAGCTGCGCGGCAACCGGAGCGAAGAGATCGCGACCGTGGAAGCTGTCCGACAACTGCGCCGGTCGCCAGTTGATTTCGAACGCGCGACTGCTGCCGGCACGCCGCAACAATAGCGTGAAAAGTCCGTTATCGGGGCCCACATACCAGCGCCCATCGGCCTGCACCGCCAGCGCACGACGCGCTGTCCCGACGCCGGGATCAACTACGCACAGGCATACGGTATCCTGCGGCAGGTACTGGCTGTAGGCCGGCAACAGGTAGGCTGCAGCGCGGACATTGAAGGCAGGCAAATCGGGAAAGATATTAGCCACCGGAATGCCAGGCGCATGCTGATAGAGGACGGCCTGCATCTGGCCCAGATAAGGGCCGCTGATGCCGAAGTCGGTGAATATAGCGAGCATTCTGCAATCTTACCGCTTCCACATAAAAAAAGCCGGGCAATGCCCGGCTCTTCAGTTTACTGCTCGCGCTTTGCGCTACTCGGCTTCGACCACATCGCCGCCTTCGGGGCGATCCACCAGCTCGACCAGCGCCATCGGTGCTTTGTCACCGGCGCGGAAACCCATCTTCAGTATCCGCAGGTAACCGCCGGGGCGGTCCTTGTAACGCGGACCAAGTTCATTAAACAACTTGGTCACGATTTCACGGTCGCCCAGGCGCGCAAATGCCAGACGGCGACGGTGCACGCTGTCGCTCTTGGCCATGGTGATCAAGGGCTCCGCAACGCGGCGCAGTTCCTTGGCCTTGGGCAAGGTAGTCTTGATGACCTCATGGTTCAGCAGCGACGAGGCCATGTTACTGAACATGGCTTTGCGGTGACTGCTGTTACGATTCAGTTTTCGTCCACTTTGACGGTGACGCATCGTTCTCTACTCACATCGTTCGGTTCGCGGCAACGCGATCCAGGTTATGCCAAATCAGGCGGTTTGCTTATCGCTTTCCTTGAGTCCGGCCGGCGGCCAGTTCTCCAGGCGCATGCCCAGGGACAGGCCACGCGACGCCAGCACGTCCTTGATCTCGGTCAGCGACTTCTTGCCGAGGTTCGGCGTTTTCAGCAGCTCGACTTCGGTGCGCTGGATCAGGTCACCAATAAAATAAATGCTCTCTGCTTTCAGACAGTTCGCTGAACGTACAGTCAGTTCCAGATCGTCAACCGGGCGCAGCAGGATGGGATCAATATCCGCTTCCGGTGCCAACGACTTGATCTCTTCCTTACCCTGCAAATCGACAAACACTGACAGCTGATCCTGCAGAATACCGGCCGCACGGCGGATGGCTTCCTCCGGATCGATGGTGCCATTGGTTTCAATGTCAATTATCAGCTTGTCGAGGTCAGTACGTTGTTCAACACGCGCCGAATCGACGGTGTAGGCAACGCGCTGCACCGGCGTATAGCTGGCATCGAGTCGCAGCGAGCCGATCGGCCGGCTCTCTTCTTCCTGCTCGCCGCGCACGGTGGCGGGCACATAGCCGCGTCCCATTTGCACCTTCAGGGTCATGTTCAGCTCGCCTTCCTTGGTCAGGTTGGCAATTACGTAGTCCGGGTTAATCACTTCAATGTCATGATCGAGCGTGATATCACCGGCAGTCACGGGACCGGGCCCCTTCTTGCTTAAACGCAACGTAGCTTCCGAACGATTGTGCATCAGCAATGCGACACCTTTCAGGTTCAGCAGGATTTCCATGACATCCTCCTGCACACCTTCAATCGCGGAGTACTCGTGAAGCACCCCTTCTATTTCGGCGCTGCTGATAGCGCAACCCGGCATGGACGACAGCAGGATCCGACGCAGCGCATTGCCCAGCGTGTGACCAAAACCGCGTTCCAGGGGCTCCAGCACCACCTTCGCGGTACGTTCGTTGATCGTCTGAACATCTACGATACGTGGTTTCAGGAATTCGTTGACCTTGCCCGGCATGTAAAGACCTCTTACCTGTTCACTTACTTGGAGTACAACTCGACGACGAGATGCTCATTGATTTCAGCCGGCATTTCCGCACGTTCGGGACGCGCCTTGTATACACCGGCCAGGTTCTTCGCATCAACATCGATCCAGTCGACGAAGCCACGCTGCTCAGCCAGCTGCATAGCCGCCTTCACACGCAACTGATTGCCTGATTTTTCCGCAACTTCGACATTGTCGTTCGGCTGCACCTGGTACGACGGGATGGTGACGCGCTTACCATTCACCTTGATCCCGTTGTGGCGAACCAGCTGACGAGCTTCGCTCCGGGAGGCTGAAAAGCCCATCCGGTAGACGACATTGTCGAGACGGCCTTCCAGCAACTGCAAAAGAATTTCGCCGGTAGACCCTTTACTGCCTGCAGCGCTTTTGTAGTAGTTGAGGAACTGGCGTTCCAGCACACCGTAAATACGGCGCATTTTCTGTTTTTCACGCAGCTGGGTCGCATAGTCGGAAAGGCGGCCACGACGCTGGCCATGCTGGCCTGGCGGGAACGGGCGGCTTTCCACAGCGCACTTGCTGGTGAAACATTTTTCGCCTTTCAGGAATAACTTGGTGCCTTCGCGACGGCACTGACGACATTTTGGTCCAACGTACTTAGCCATAGTCTCTCCTCCGCCCTTACACGCGCCGCTTCTTGGGCGGACGGCAACCGTTGTGCGGAATCGGGGTCACATCGGTGATATTGGTGATCTTGAAGCCCGCATTATTGAGGGCGCGTACGGCCGACTCGCGACCTGGACCAGGACCCTTGACCTCAACCTCGAGGTTCTTCAGACCATACTCCTTGACCATCTCGCCAGCCCGATCGGCAGCGACCTGGGCAGCGAACGGCGTGCTCTTGCGCGAACCGCGAAAACCGGAACCGCCGGAAGTCGCCCACGCCAGCGCATTGCCCTGACGGTCGGTAATGGTGATGATCGTGTTGTTGAACGACGCGTGAACGTGAGCGATACCATCGACCACATTCTTTTTAACTTTCTTGCGCGTACGGCTGCCTGTTGGTGCTTTAGCCATGATTGATACCTAGCAACTATTTACGAATGGGGCGACGGGGGCCCTTACGGGTGCGCGCATTGGTGCGGGTACGTTGACCGCGCATGGGCAAACCGCGCCGGTGACGCATACCGCGGTAGCAGCCCAGATCCATGAGGCGTTTAATGTTCATGGACAGGGTGCGACGCAGATCACCCTCGATGGTGTATTTCGCAACCTCGCTACGCAAGGTTTCGACTTCGCCCTCGGACAGATCCTTGATCTTGATGTCCTGACGAATTCCGCTGGCGTCACAAATTTTTTGCGCCGTCTTACGACCGACGCCATAAATGGCGGTCAGCGCAATAACTGCATGTTTTTGTGGCGGAACGTTAATTCCGGCTATACGAGCCATGAACAAATCTCCTCAACGGGGCGCCCGGTTGCGAGTCGGGAAAACGCGCAAGCATACCGGATGGTGCCCCTGATTTCAATCTTAATACCAGCCAAATAGCAGCAATTGCTGCCAGTTTCAGCCCTGCCGTTGCTTGTGACGACCATCTTTGCAGATAACCCGGACCACACCCTTGCGGCGGACAATTTTACAGTTGCGGCAAATGCGCTTTACAGAAGCACGAACTTTCATCATTTCACCTATATTTTGGCAATCTAGCGGAGCAGACCGGAGCGGCCGTGTCCCTTTAGATTCGCCTTTTTCATCAGACTCTCGTACTGATGCGACATCATGTGCGACTGAATCTGGGCCATAAAATCCATTACCACGATCACGATAATCAGCAGAGAGGTGCCGCCGAAGTAAAACGGCACGTTCCAGTACAGAATCAGGAACTCGGGCAACAGGCACACTGCCGTAATGTAGATCGCGCCGGCCAGCGTCAGCCGCGTCATAACCCCGTCAATGTAGCGCGCGGTCTGCTCCCCGGGCCGAATGCCTGGAATAAAGGCACCCGACTTCTTCAGATTATCCGCCGTCTCCTTGGCATTGAAGACGATCGCGGTATAGAAGAAGCAGAAAAATATGATTGCAATCGCGTACATCAGAATGTACAGCGGTTGACCTGGCGACAGCGTCGTCGAAATATCCTTCAGCCAGCCCATACCCGGATTGGTGCCGAACCACTGACCCGCAGTCGCCGGAAACAGAATGATGCTGGACGCGAAAATCGGTGGAATAACGCCCGCCATATTCAGCTTCAGCGGCAGATGCGTGCTCTGTGCCGCGTACATCTTGCGCCCCTGCTGACGCTTGGCGTAGTTCACGGTGATACGACGTTGGCCGCGTTCCACAAAAACCACGAAAGCGGTGACGGCGATTGCCACGGCAAACAGGAACAGCAGGCTCAACACGTTCATTTCACCGGTTCGCACCAGCTCCAGGGAGCCGCCGACAGCTGAAGGCAGGCCGGCAACGATACCCGAGAAAATGATAATCGATATGCCGTTGCCTATGCCGCGCTCGGTTACCTGCTCGCCAAGCCACATCAGGAACAAGGTTCCGGTCACCAGACAGGCGACTGCCGAAATCACGAACGGCATACCCTGTAATACAACCAGCGGCTGCCCGCCCACTACCTGGCCCTGCAACGCCGTGGAAATTCCGATCGCCTGGAATGTCGCTAACACCACCGTGCCGTACCGCGTGTACTGGGTGATCTTGCGACGACCAGACTCGCCTTCCTTCTTCAGCTGTTCCAGTGTCGGCACTGTATAGGACAGCAGCTGCATGATAATCGATGCCGATATGTACGGCATGATACCGAGCGCGAACAGTGACAGGCGCGAAAGGGCGCCGCCCGAAAACATGTTGAACATGTCCAGGATGGTGCCGCGTTGCTGCTCCGCCAGGGTTTCCAGAACGTGCGGGTCGATGCCGGGCAGCGGAATAAACGAGCCCATGCGGAACACCAGGATCGCCCCGAGAACGAAAAAGATACGCCGACGCAGTTCCGTCAACTTACCCGCGTCGGCGAGACCGCCGGCGACTGCCCCGGGACCTGCCATGGACTATTCCTCGACCTTGCCGCCGGCCGCTTCGATTGCTGCGCGAGCACCCTTGGTGACCCCGACGCCGCGAACCGTAACCGCACGACCGATTTCGCCCGAGGCGATAATCTTCGCTGTCAAAGTGTTCTGGCGGATCACACCCGCCGCTTTCAGGCTTGCCAGATCGACCGTGTCACCCTCGACCTTACCGATCTCGGGCAAACGTACTTCCTCGCGCTTCAGCGACTTGCGGGAGACGAAACCGATCTTCGGCAGGCGCCGCTGCAACGGCATCTGACCGCCTTCAAAACCGACCTTATGGAAGCCGCCGGAGCGGGACTTCTGGCCCTTATGGCCACGTCCACAGGTTTTGCCGAGACCGGAACCGATACCGCGTCCGACGCGCTTGGCGCTGGGACGGCTGCCGGCCGCTGGCTTCAAATCATTCAATCGCATGTTAGGCTTCCTCTACCTGAACCATGTAGGACACCTGGTTGATCATGCCGCGATTCTCGGGCGTGTCGATGACCTCGACCGAGTGACGGATGCGACGCAGGCCCAGACCACGCAGACAGGCCTGATGAGACTTCAAACGTCCGCTCGAGCTTTTGAGCTGCGTTACCTTGATCTTTTTGTCGGCCATGTCTTTACCCCAGAATCTCTTCAATCTTCTTGCCGCGCTTGGCCGCAACCTGCTCCGGCGAGCGCATTTCCGCCAGACCTTTCATGGTAGCGCGCACCACGTTGATCGGGTTGTTGGTACCGATGCACTTGGCCAGCACGTCACGCACACCAACCACTTCAAACACGGCGCGCATGGCGCCTCCGGCGATAATGCCGGTACCTTCAGAAGCGGGTTGCATGAACACCTTGGCGGCGCCGAAAGTCGCCATGATCGGGTACTGCAGGGTACCGTCCTTGATGGCGATGCGCTTCATGTTCTTGCGCGCATTTTCCATCGCTTTCTGAATGGCGACCGGCACTTCGCGAGCCTTGCCGCGACCGAAGCCGACACGGCCTTCGCCGTCACCCACGACAGTCAGGGCTGCGAAACCGAACTGACGGCCGCCCTTGACTACCTTGGCGACACGGTTGATACCGATCAGCTTTTCCTGCAGACCGTCCGAATTCGCTTGTACTTCCACATTCGCCATTAGTGCAACCCTTCGTTAAAATTCCAGCCCGCTTTCGCGGGCGGCATCAGCCAGCGCCTTCACGCGGCCATGATACTTAAAACCGGAGCGGTCAAACGCTACGGTGGAGATACCCGCCGCCCTGGCCCGTTCCGCCACGGCCTTGCCGATCGCCGCAGCAGCCGATGCATTCCCGGTACCGCTGAGTTCGGTGCGCAGCGCCCGATCAAGCGTGGATGCACTGGCCAGCACCGTATCGCCGGAGCCTCCAATGATCTGCGCATAGATATGACGCGGCGTGCGGTGGATACACAGACGCGGTGTACCTTTTTCACGAATTCTGGCGCGGGTCTTGCGAGCGCGCCGCTGTCTTGATGCCTTCTTTTCCATACCGATACCTTGATATTTAATCCGGAGACGAATCTGTAACCCGTCCCTGCAATTACTTCTTCTTGGCTTCCTTACGCACGACGACTTCATCGGCGTATTTCACACCCTTGCCCTTGTAGGGCTCCGGCGGCCGGTAGCTGCGGATTTCCGCCGCCACTTGTCCAACCACCTGCTTGTCCACGCCGCGTATGACGATTTCAGTCTGGACCGGCGTTTCAACCGTAATACCTTCCGGCACGGTGTACTCGACAGGATGTGAAAAGCCAAGCGTGAGATTCAGTTTGTTGCCCTGTGCCTGTGCGCGATAACCAACACCGACCAGTTGCAGCTTCTTCTCAAAGCCCTGGCTCACGCCCGTGACCATATTACCGATCAGGGCCCGGGTGGTGCCGGCCAGCGCATTCGCGACCTTGGAACCGTCCTTCGGCGCAAATGTGAGGATTTTGTCATCCTGCATCATCTTCACTGAGCTGTGAATATTATGGCCGAGCGTGCCCTTGGTGCCTTTTATCGTCACCGACTGGCCGCTGACGTTGATCTCAACGCCTGACGGCAATTCGATCGGGTTTTTAGCGATTCTTGACATGGTCAATACTCATTAAGATACGTAGCACAAAACTTCGCCACCTTCGCCGGCGGCGCGCGCGGCACGTTCCGTCATAACCCCCTTGGAGGTCGAGACGATGGCGATACCCAGCCCACCCTGAACCCGGGGCAGATCATCGGAGCCTTTATAGATCCGCAAGCCTGGCGTGCTCACCCGCTTGATGGCCTCAATGACCGGCCGGTCTTCGTAGTACTTCAATTCGACGCTCAAGGTAGGCTTGCTACCCTCGTCGCGAATTTCGAAACCGGCAACAAAACCTTCTTCTTTCAACACGCTCGCGATCGAAGCTTTCAGCTTCGAGGATGGCATGGAAACCGAAACCTTGCCGGCGCTCTGTCCATTACGAATGCGGGTCAGCATATCGGCGATCGGATCAGTCATCATAGCTTGCTTACCTCTGTCTCAATTCTCTGCTGTTACCAGCTGGCCTTGACCAGACCGGGGACATCACCTTGCATCGCGTGCTCACGCAGTTTGTTGCGGGCCAGGCCGAACTTGCGATAGTAGCCATGCGGACGACCGGTGATACGGCAACGATTACGCAGTCTACTGGAGCTGGCGTTCCGCGGCTGCAACTGCAGCTTGCGCTGGGCCTCCATACGCTCTTCGTCAGACTTGTTCACGTCACCGATTACTGCCTTCAGTTCAGCACGCTTTTTGGCGTATTTCTTTACCATCTTGTTGCGCTTGATTTCGCGCTGAATCATGCAGGTCTTTGCCATGTCTCCAAATCCTCAGTTTCTGAACGGGAAGTTAAACGCCGCGAGCAGCGCACGTCCTTCCGCGTCGGTTTTGGCGGTGGTGGTAATGTTGATATCCAGACCGCGCAGTGTATCGATTTTGTCGTAGTCCACTTCCGGAAAAATGATCTGTTCCTTGACGCCCATATTGTAGTTGCCCTGGCCGTCAAACGACTTGGCACTCATCCCGCGAAAATCGCGGATTCGCGGTATCGCGATATTGATCAGGCGATCGAGGAATTCGAACATGCGTTCGCGGCGCAGTGTTACCTTGCAGCCAATAGGCCAGCCTTCACGGACCTTGAATCCGGCGACCGATTTGCGGGCATTACGCACGAGCCCCTTCTGGCCGGCGATCTTTTCCATATCGCTGAGTGCATGGTCCATCACCTTGCGGTCGCCAATGGCTTCGCCGACACCCATATTCAGGGTGATCTTGGTAATGCGCGGTATTTCCATCACGTTCTTGTAGGCGAATTGCTCCATGAGCTTTGCGACTACTTCTTCGCGATAGAGATCTTGTAATCTGGACATCTTCAGCTACTCACTCTCAAACGTCCACGACTTCTTTCGTAGACTTGAAAACACGTACTTTGCGACCGTCTTCCAGTGTCCGGAAACCAACCCGGTCGCCCTTCTTCGTCTGCGGATTGAAGAGCATGACATTCGATACATCGATTGCCATCTCTTTCTCAACGATCCCCCCGGCTATCCCGCGCTGGGGATTCGGCTTGGTGTGCTTTTTCACCAGGTTGATGTTTTCCACTATCAGCTTGTCGGCATCGGGCATTACCCGCAGCACGGTACCGCGCTTGCCGTTATCTTTGCCGTTTATGACAACGACGTCGTCACCTTTTTTAATCTTACGCATAATCCTGACTCCCGCTTACAGCACTTCTGGGGCAAGCGAAATTATCTTCATGAACCGTTCGCTGCGCAGCTCGCGCGTTACCGGGCCAAAAATACGGGTCCCGATTGGCTCAAGTTTCGCATTGAGCAACACTGCGGCATTGCCGTCGAAACGGATCAATGAACCGTCCGGCCGACGCACGCCTTTGGCGGTACGCACCACAACAGCGTTATAGACTTCACCCTTTTTCACCTTACCGCGGGGAATGGCCTCTTTAACACTGACCTTGATGATGTCACCGATGTTCGCGTACCGGCGATGCGATCCGCCCAATACCTTTATACACTGCAGCCTGCGAGCGCCGCTGTTATCCGCAACATCCAATCTGGATTGCATCTGGATCATGATTTATCCCCGTTCACCATCTCTGGCTGAATTAAACCGTGGCCCGTTCGACCACTTCGACCAGTTTCCAGGTCTTGGTCTTCGAGATCGGACGACATTCCTGAATCGTCACCGTATCACCCGGCTTGCACTCATTATTCTGATCATGAATATGCAGCTTGGTGGAGCGGCGAATGTACTTGCCGTACAGCGGATGCCGCACGCGGCGCTCGACCATGACGACGGCACTCTTGTCCATCTTGTCACTGACGACCTCAGCGATGACGGTACGTACTACTTTTTTCTCTTCGCTCATGCCGCTTCACCCGCTTTGGCTTTCTCGGTCAGTATTGTCTTCACGCGCGCGATATTGCGGCGCACTTTTTTCATCTGGTCAGGACGGCTAAGCTGACCTGTTCCCTGCTGCATGCGCAGGTTGAACTGTTCACGCAACAGGCCGTCCAGCTCCTTCTTGAGCTCGTCGCCTGACTTCTGACGAAGGTCGGTCGCTTTCATCTACATCACCGTCCGGTTAATAAAGGTGGTCCGCACCGGGAGTTTCGCCGCAGCAAGTTTGAATGCTTCGCGCGCCATCTCTTCCGAAACGCCTTCCATTTCATACAGAACGCGGCCTGGCTGAATCTTCGCCACCCAGAACTCGACGTTGCCCTTACCCTTGCCCTGACGAACTTCAATCGGCTTTTTGGTGATTGGCACGTCCGGAAAAATACGTATCCATAATTTACCGCCACGTTTCACATGGCGGGAGATGGCACGACGTGCCGCCTCGATCTGGCGTGCGGTAAGCTGGCCACGAGTGGTCGCTTTCAACGCATATTCGCCGAAACTGCATTTGTTACCGCTGGTTGCCAGACCGCGATTGCGGCCTTTGAACTGCTTGCGGAACTTGGTTCTTTTGGGCTGTAACATCTTTCGCGCTTCCCTTATTTACCGGCGGCGGCTTTCTTGCCAGCCTCAGGCTCTACGGTCTGTTCGTCGCGACCCAGGATTTCACCCTTGAAGACCCACACCTTGACGCCGATCACGCCATAGGTGGTATTGGCTTCGGTCACGCCATAGTCGATGTCGGCTCGTAATGTGTGCAGCGGCACACGGCCTTCACGATACCATTCGCTACGAGCGATTTCGGCGCCGTTCAGGCGACCGCCCACCATGATCTTGATGCCTTCCGCACCCAGACGCATGGCATTGCCGACCGCACGCTTCATAGCGCGGCGGAACATAATACGCCTTTCGAGCTGCTGGGCAACGCTTTCCGCCACCAGTTGCGCATCAATTTCCGGCTTGCGGATTTCTTCGATATTGACATGCACCGGCATGCCCATCTTCTTCGCAATCTGCGCCCGAAGCTGCTCGATATCCTCGCCCTTCTTGCCGATCACGATACCCGGCCGCGCCGTATGAATGGTGATCACGGCGTTACTCGCCGGACGCGAAATCTGGATGCGGCTTACCGACGCGCCTTTCAGGCGCTTCTTGATAAAGTCGCGCACCTGCAGATCGAGATTCAGGTAGTCCGCGTAGTCCTGCGAATTCGCATACCACGTTGACGTCCAGTCTTTCACGATACCGAGGCGTATGCCTATTGGATGTACTTTCTGGCCCATACTCTCTCTGCTCTTTGTCCGTGATTACCGTTCAGCGACGGTGATCTTGATGTGACTCGTGCGTTTCAAAATCTGGTTGGCACGACCTTTGGCGCGGGGGCGCCAACGTTTCATGGTCGGCCCCTCGTCAACGCAGATGGTGGCGACCTTGAGCTCGTCAACGTCGGCACCTTCATTATGCTCTGCATTGGCGATCGCAGACTCCAGCACCTTGCGAACGATTTTCGCCGCCTTGCGCTGGCTGAAGGTCAGCAGTTCCAGGGCGCGTTCCACCGGCATGCCACGAACCTGGTCAGCAACCAGGCGGCACTTCTGCGCGGATACGCGAGCTTGACTTAATTTGGCGGTCGATTGCATTCGTCGATACCCTTACTTGGATTTCCGGTCCGCAGCGTGACCCTTGAACGTACGGGTCACGGCGAATTCACCCAACTTGTGTCCAACCATGTTCTCATTGATAAGAACTGGAACGTGTTGACGCCCGTTGTGAATAGCGATGGTCAAACCCACCATATCCGGCAGCACCATGGAACGGCGAGACCAGGTTTTGATCGGCTTGCGACTGTTGGTGCTGACTGCTTCATCGACCTTCTTTGCGAGATGCAGGTCGATGAATGGTCCTTTTTTTACGGAACGCGGCACGGTAGTTAACCTCTATCGTTACTTCTGATTGCGACGACGCACAATCATGTTATCGGTGCGTTTGTTTTTGCGGGTCTTGTAACCCTTGGTCGGCATTCCCCAGGGACTCACCGGATGACGTCCTCCCGAGGTACGGCCTTCACCACCACCATGCGGGTGGTCGACCGGGTTCATGGCAACACCACGCACGGTCGGGCGAACACCGCGCCAGCGTGTAGCGCCGGCCTTGCCCAGTGAACGCAGGCTGTGTTCTGCATTACCCACTTCACCGATGGTCGCGCGGCATTCGACCGGCACCTTGCGCATCTCACCGGAGCGCAGGCGCAGCGTCGCATGACCGGCTTCGCGGGCTACCAGCTGCACGCCGGCGCCAGCGCTGCGGGCGATCTGACCACCCTTGCCCGGGCGCATTTCCACGTTATGAACCACGGTACCCAACGGGATATTGCGCAAGGGCAGTGCGTTGCCGGATTTGATTGGCGCATCCGCACCACTCTGGATCTCGGACCCGGCACTGATGCCGCGCGGCGCCAGAATATAACGGCGCTCGCCATCGACGTACAGCAGCAATGCAATGTGCGCACTGCGGTTCGGGTCGTATTCAAGCCGTTCGACGCGAGCCGGCACGGAATCCTTGTTGCGCTTGAAATCGATAATGCGATAGCGCTGGCGATGTCCGCCGCCACGATGACGCGTGGTAATCCGGCCGGCATTGTTACGGCCACCCGTCTTGTTCTTACTCTCGACGAGGGGGCCATGCGGCTCACCCTTGTGCAGCTGGCTTTCCACGATCCGAACGACAAAACGGCGTCCGGGTGAAGTCGGTTTGGATTTTACAATGGCCATTATTCTGCGCCCGCGAAATCGATATCAGAACCTTCCGCCAGTGTCACATACGCCTTTTTCCAATCGGAACGGCGACCAACAGACTGGCCGAAACGCTTAATCTTACCCTTGACGTTCATCAGCTGTACGCTGCTGACTGTCACATCAAACATCTTCTCTACCGCCTTGCGCACTTCCGGCTTACTGGCATCACGCAGAACCTTGAATACCATCTGCTTGTTGCTTTCCGCCATGCGCGTGCTCTTTTCAGAGACCACCGGCGCCAGTAGAATTTTGCTCAAACGCTCGTTGTTCATGCGAGCTTCTCCTCAAGCTGCCGCAGCGCATTCGCTGTGATCAGCACTTTCTCAAAGCCGACCAGGCTTACTGGATCGGCGATGGTCGTATCCACCACGTCGATGCGCGACAGGTTCCGCGCAGCCAGGTACAAATTTTCGTCCGGCTCATGGTGCACGATCAGCACCCGGTCAAGATCCATTTCCCTGAGCTTGGCAAGCAGCTCTTTGGTGCTCGGCGCGGTAACTGCAAAATCGTCTACCACCACCAGGCGTTCCTGACGCACCAACTCGGAAAGAATCGAGCGAATCGCTACGCGATAAGCCTTTTTGTTAACCTTCTGCGAGTAGTCACGAGTCGTTGCCGCAAAGGTTTTACCGCCCCCACGCCACAGCGGGCTGCGGATTGTACCAGAACGCGCGCGTCCAGTCCCCTTCTGACGCCATGGCTTTATACCGCCGCCTCTGACGTCCGATCGACTCTTCTGCGAATGCGTGCCGGCACGCGCTCCCGCCATATACGCCACCACCACCTGGTGGATCAGCGTTTCATTGAATTCCTGGCCAAATACCGCTTCCGCGACATCCATGCTTGCGCCACCGTGCATAGTGATATTCATGTTCAAGCCCCTTATCGCGCTTTAACCGCCGGAGTGACAATGACGTCGCCGCCACGTGCACCGGGAACCGCACCTTTGATCAACAGCAGATTACGCTCGCTGTCGACCCGCACGATTTCGAGGTTTTGGGTAGTGCGCTGCGCATTACCCAGATGTCCGGCCATTTTCTTGCCTTTGAACACACGCCCAGGTGTCTGGCACTGCCCGATGGAACCGGGCGCGCGATGCGACAGCGAGTTACCGTGCGTTGCATCCTGCATGTGGAAATGGTGACGCTTTACGCCACCGGCAAAGCCTTTACCAATTGTGGTTCCAGCAACATCGACTATCTGACCGGATGCGAAAATATCCACACCAATCTTTTTGCCAACCTCGATATCGCTACCTTCACCGTCCTGCAGGCGGAACTCCCAGAGTCCGCGTCCCGCCTCGACACCCGCCTTGGCGAAATGTCCGGCGGCCGCACTGGTCACTCGACTCGCCCGGCGCACACCGGTAGTCACCTGGAATGCGCGGTATCCGTCACTGCCCAGATCCTTGACCTGCGTGACCCGGTTCGGGTCAACCTCAACCACGGTAACCGGCACGGAAGCGCCATCTTCGGTGAAGATGCGCGTCATGCCTGCCTTTCTGCCTATTAATCCGATCGCCATTTCATCAGCCTCTTTGTAGGGGCGGCCCGCGTGTGGCCACCAGTCAGTGCCGGAAACCGGCACTCCTACGGTTTATCAGTTCAGTTTAATCTGCACGTCAACGCCGGCAGCCAGATCGAGGCGCATCAGCGCATCAACCGTCTTGTCAGTGGGATCTACAATGTCCATGAGACGCTTGTGAGTGCGGATTTCGTACTGATCGCGCGCGTCTTTATTGACGTGCGGCGAAATCAGGATAGTGAACCGCTCTTTCTTGGTGGGCAGCGGAATCGGGCCGCGCACCTGGGCACCGGTCCGGCGTGCCGTTTCAACAATTTCTCGAGCCGATTGATCGATCAAACGATGATCAAACGCCTTAAGACGGATACGAATTCTTTGATTTGCCATGTCAACCTCAAAAGAACCGGGATAGCACGTTATCTATCCCACTGATTTCAGTCCCCGCGAAGCGGCCACCCGGCCGTCCGCGGGCACAACACTTACTCCAGGATCTTGGCTACCACGCCGGCGCCAACGGTACGGCCACCTTCGCGGATCGCAAATCGCAGACCCTCTTCCATCGCGATCGGGGCAATCAACGTCACCGTCATCTTCACGTTGTCGCCCGGCATCAC
>JAGXGS010000058.1 GCA_024636585.1 Thiogranum sp.
CCGATTTCCAGGGTAGTGACCGGCACGCCGCTGAGAGTCTGCAAATCGCTGGACAAACTGAGCCCCGGATAAAGCAGGGTCAGCGTGGCGAGCTGGGAACGAATGAGAGTTTCGGTTGCGGTGCCGACCAGGTTCGTCGATAGACCGGTGCCGATTGTCACATCCTGCAGCAGATTGACGCCGAATTCGAAAGTGCCCGCGAGGCTGACGTAGTCGCTGATGGCGAGTTCGCCGCCCAGGGTCACCGAGGCGTCGAAAGTGAAGTAATCGCTGTAGTACAGGCCGAGCACATCGTTGATGATCGGAGTGCGCGACAGGATATAATTGCCGCCCGGCGCCGCCTTCACGACCAGCTGCACCCGGTCAGCCTGAATCACCACTTCGAAGAACAGCGTGCCATCGCCGAAGCCGTACAGGCCGGTTGCATGTTCGAAGGCGCCACTCACGCTGCCGGTGAATGTCAGGATATCGAAGGTGTCTCCCTCGGCCGGAGCAAAACCGCCGAGCACATCGATATTCAGAGTGCCGCCGAGCACGACGTCGCCGTCCACCTGAATCTGGTCGAAGTCCGTCCCGGCCACACCGCCGTCGCCGGCGATCTCGATCTCGAGGCTCCCGACAGTGTCGGTGCCGACCGGCGTATAACTGTCATCGACAGCATCCGGATCCGAGCCCTGGAGAGTCAGGTTGCCAGTGATGTCTATAATGCCTGGAGAATTACCCGGGCGGAGCACACCCTGGTTGACGACGTCGCCGATAATCTCGCCGGTGCCTGACAGGTCGCCGGAGTTTGTGAAGGTCGAACCCTCAACGATAACCAGCGGCGCATCCGATACCAGGCGCAGCTCACCCGTCGAGTCGCTGGTGGCAGAGACAAGAAAACGCTCGCCGGCAGCCAGCAGCTCAGTCATGACCGCCAACTGACTTTCGTGACCGAAGCCCAGAGCGTGACCGATCTCGTGCATCAGGACGGTCAGCAGATCGACGTGCCCTTCCGCCTCGCTACCTGCCGCAGCTATCAGAACCTGATCGCCGAAGCTGAAAAGGAACTCACTGTGTTCGTCGGGGGTGGCGTCAACGAACCAGCCGTGGCCGGCCGCATCGCTATCTATATATAAGGTGTCGCCCTGAGCTTCGCCCAGGATGCTACCGGACAGATCACTGATCTGGACAGTCAGGACATCGAGCAGGCTGAGCTGTTCGGCTGTGAGAGAGAATTCGGACCAGAGCCGGAGGGCTTGCTGGAAAATGGTATCGAGCTGTTCAGCAGTCAGTGAGCTGGAGTCGCCGGTACTGGCGATCGCGTCACCGTCAAAGAGGAGGTAGTCAGCAGTGTCCGCATCGGCTGGCGGAGCACGCGCCATGGCATCGGCGCCAGGCGGTGCGCGCGGCATGTCGGCATCAGTCACAGGCGCAAGTGGTGTCGCTTCATCGTTGGTCGTCAGACTCTGCGAATCATCGTCAGATGAATCGGAATAAGCGACTTCATCCTCAAACGCAGAAAACACAGCGGCCGGTTCCGGTGCTGCGCCTGGGTCCTGATCTTCATTGCTGTCCGTCACTGGCTGAACGACAGGCGGTGCACGGGCACCCATCTCATCGGCGCTATCAGCCGAGATGATTACATCGGTCTCGCCCACCTGAGTCACCTGTGCGGCGTCGCCGGTTCCACTCCTGGCCACCTTGCCGTTTACACGGCTTGTGTCGCCGCGAGTGGAACGATTGTTTTCCTGCAGCCGATGGCTGGCGGCGACCAGACCGACAACCAGATCCCCGGCAGCCGAACCTTCGGCGACGGAGTCGCCAAGGCCGAGTGCTTCAGTCACCAGCCCGAGCACCTGCAGCAACAGTTCGTCGGGGGCCTGCTCTGCGCCCTCGCCATGTCCGGCGGGTCCGGTTGTCTGCGCATCCGAAACGGGTTTAGCACCGCTCACTGACAGCAGGTCGCCGGCACCTGACCGGGCTGCGTCGCTATCGGCACCCGAGCCTTGTTGCGTGCTGCCTGCGGCATCCGGGCTGGTGGCACCAGCCGTTACGATGGACACGTCCACCGCAGCTGCGAGAATCGACGAACCGGAAGTCTCGGGACGGTTCAGTTCGGCACGCTCGCTGCCCGACATGTTATCCACAGGCAGCACCGGCACTGCAGCAGTGTCCGCCGCCGCACCTGAATCGGCTACCGCGACCTGACCGCCATCAGCCGCTTCCACGGCAATCGCCTGCAGCAGATCGACCAGCGCTCCCGGATCCACTGACCAGCCCTGACCTGCGGCCGTCAAGTCGATGTACAGCGTCTGACCACGCAATTCGGCAATCAGGTCGCCATCAAGATCGGCCACCTCGATGGTGATTCCATCAAGCCAGCCAGCCAGGTCGGACGCCAGTGAGGACTCTGTCCAACGCTCGAAAACGTTATCCAGAACTGCACTAAGCACTTGGTCAGTAATTATTATTTCAGAGGTCTGCGCAACGTCATCAGCGGCCGATGAAATCACCGCCATGTCGACATCAGCAGTTGAATCGGAGCCATTTGCAGACGATTGACTGAAGTTCTGGAGGCTCTGACTGGCCGCCGTAACACCGACCACCAGATCCGCAGAACCGGCAATCGTGCGTGAAGATTCGAAGATTTCCACTGCCTCGCCGACCAGATTTTCAACGACTGAA
The DNA here is from genome assembly GCA_024636585.1 of Thiogranum sp. GTDB lineage: Bacteria > Pseudomonadota > Gammaproteobacteria > DSM-19610 > DSM-19610 > Thiogranum. Next base: position 2,668 of record JAGXGS010000058.1, read on the forward strand.
AGCAGGTCGATGCGCGTGCGATCAGCGCCGATTTCGGCCGCATCGCTGCCCACAGCATCCACTGCATTTGCGCTCTCCGGCCATACGACCAGCAGCGCGTTCTGACCACTTTCGAATTCAAATCCTGCTTCGGATTCGGACTGAAAATCAATTTCCTGAACGATGGCGGCGAGCGCTTCCGACTCATTCGACCCGCTGTCTTCAACAAGACGCGCAAGTTCGGCTGATATCGGATCGGCGGAAAGGAGTAATCGGGGTTCTAAAGATTCGAGACGAAACTCGGAGTCACGCTCGGCCAGTTCAGCGGCCGCTTTTTTGCCTGGGTCGATTTCTCGACTAGGCGAGATCAGCCGTGTCAGCCAATCTCGCATCGTCTCTCCGAACGCTTTTAATTTTTCCAGCCTCGTTTATCGTTTCTCATACTGCGCATTTTTTAAGGCGCTTCGCATGAGAACGTATTTTTTTTAATTCGAGACTACGGCGTTTGTTTCACGCCGTATCCATACCTGTACTTCCAGCCCAGAGCCTACAGCATACCCGCGTCGCATTCAACGATATTTCTGCATATGAATGCTATGCGATGTGTTACCACTCCTTAATATATAGGCGCATCTATGCCCGTGATTCGACACCTGTCGTCAAATTTCTGTCTCATCGGGCAGGAGCCTTACATAACATTTGAGCCCAGCTGGAATGGCATTGTCCGGGTTCGGCAGTGCCAGTCGCACGCGAATCGTGCCGCTCGCCGCATCGATCATCTGATCGATGATAGTGACTTCCGCCTGATAAACTCCCTGCATCGGAGCCGCGGTATAGACTTCACCACGCATACCTTTTGTTATCGTACCGAAGCGCTCTGCAGGGGCCACGACTTCAACGTGCAATGGATCGAGACTCACCACAGTCAGCAGCGGTTCATCTTCAACATATTCACCCGGATCGCGATCCCGCTCGACCAGCACGCCGCTGATCGGGGTACTGATGGAACGCAGGGCAAGTTGCTCCTGGGCCTGCTTCAACTGCAGTTTTGCAATGATGACTTCGGTGTCCATCTCATCCTTTTCATGAACGGAGATCAGCTTTCTTGTGAACAGGTCTTCGTTGCGCTGCGCCTTGCGCTTACCGAATTCCACCCGCGCCCTGGCCAGCTCGACAGCCGCCTGTTCGGGGCCGGATACCAGCTTCGCGAGCGTCTGTCCACGCTTGACCCGGTCACCGCGCTGGACCGACACATCGCTCAGAACACCCGGCACCGCAGCGCTGATTTCCACTTTCATATTCGGTTCCAGGATGCACTCCAGATCCTCGTCACCCATGCCTGGTTCAGCAGCCGCAGACAGCGACAGGGTCGTGCATAACAAACTCGCAACTGCGATCGACGTGGTTGAAAACTTCATTTCATATTCCTTTCCGCACAGGTATTTTGATCCGGAGTCACCGCACCAGGGGGTCTCAGATATCGTGATGTTTGACAATGCCTTCATACACGATACTGGAGACACTGCGGATAACCTCGCTGCGCGAGCGTATCCAACGGGTGTAATTTGCCGCGCCACCGGGCTTTTCAATGATGCCCACCACCGTATAGGGATAATACTTGCCATCGCGGCCTTTGATATTAAGGATACCCATATCGCCACAAAGCTGCGCGGTGCTGCCGGTTTTGTTGTAAACCATGGTGCCTTTGGGAATCGACTTGGCCCCGGTGTAAATTCGATCACTGCCGGGCAAGGCCATCAGGCGCTTGATTTCCCGGGCACCCGGAACCCCCTCGTTCCAGAGCGCATACAGGAACCGGCTATAGTCATGCACCGATGCCTTGTTGCGATAGGTTCGTCCGTTGGCGGGGATGTACTCGACCAGCCGGGCGTCTTTGAAAACGCCCGGATAGTGATCTTTCAGTATCTTCTCGACCGCCTGCGGTCCACCCACCTGACGCATTACCCAGTTGGTCGAGGCATTGTTCGAATGCTGGATCATGCGCTCCATGTGACGGCGACTCCGCGGGCCATAAATCAGCTCATCCTGCTCGACCTTTTGAAAAAACGCCGCGGCGATAAACGGTTTGACAAGGCTCGCCGCCTGAAACTGCTCATCCTCGTTGATGGTGACAAGCTTTTCACCCGTCGTGAAATCATAGACGGACCAGCCGGTGCGCTCATCGGGTTCTATCATGCCGGTCGCGCGCAGTTGCTTGATGTAACTTTCGACAGCAGCACCGAGATGCAGGACCTCCCGGGCACGCTCGCTGGTGGTCAGGCTACTGCGCTCGACCGGCGCCGCCGGAGTAAGCATCGCCACACGTGCCGGCGCCTCATCATCGATAAAAGCCCAGTTAGTGGAAGCCACGACCGCCGCTGCCTCGAGGCCACGGGACTGCAACAGTCGCGTGTGGGTCTTCGCCACACGGGCCGCCCCGGCATTATCCCCACGACGCAGGTAGATCAGACCGTACAGATTGCCCCGCGACACTACCTTCAGCCCCTTCGCGACACCCGGGCCCAGCACACTTGCTATGCGGTCCCGGTAGTCGCGCACCCCGGCAACATCACGATGCCAGAGATACGACACATCGAAATGTGCGGAGGAAAACGCGACTTGCGGAATGAAGGCCAGGCTCAGCAGGGCAAGGAATGGGTAAAAAGAGAATCTCATCATCGGGCTGCACACGTCGCGTCCTCCGTAAACTGTACAGGTGGTGATCCGTGCAGGTGCGATCGCAGCAGCTGGAGCAGCTGTGCATATGAATGCAAGGCTCCGACACACCGCGCAGGGATCCTGCGCGGTGGCTACTCCTGAATAACGACTGACCTGCGGCGGAATACTTTTTCTATCTCAGTATATTACAGCAGGATTCTAGAGTGGTTTCAAGTGGGTGTTTCAGTTATACGTCGATGCCATAGGCCACGCCGTAATGCGCATGCACATTATGCACATCAGCCGGCGATTCAGTGTTGAAATAGACCTTCCACCGGTTCGGTGTAATTTCATCTTCGATGTTGGCCAGCAGCGTGTCGAATGAATGATCATCAATATAATATTTGGAAAAAATCTTCCAGTGATCCTTGTTTACGAAGGCGTCTATCCGGTCATCCCATCTGTAGCCATGCTTCTCAAACCAGGTTTCTTTCCCAATATCTTCCAGCTTTTTACCCATTGCTCACCTCTCCCGGCCAGGCGCCAGACTGGCACCGGCCTGATCGCTTGAGTGATCCCTGTTATCAAAGTCCCAACATCTTGCGGACCTGCTCCATTTTCTTGTCCTGAGTTTCCAGTTCGTGTATCAGTTTTGCCACCAGCGTCGGACCCATGGCATATGCGCGCGCATAGCCGAGCTTGAATCCAAGTTTGGTAATCTCGCGGGCAAGATATTCCAGTTCTTCGTCTTCCAGACGGCCTGCCTTGCCGGCCAGAACCTTCTTCGCATCTCTAATCAGACCCTCACTCATTCCTCACCTCTTTTGCGTTCAGCATCGGCCGCTGCCGACACCCGTTCCATGCACCTATAGTATTGCACACTTGCCCTGGCCAATCGAAACCGGCCCGGCAGACAATTCCCACACCGGCAGTGCCTGTACCCGCGCGCAATCTGTCAGTTCATTAGTGCGGCAGACATGGATTTTTAGCCACTCGAGTGACTGTGTGGCTGGTGTATCATTGCACTTCATGACGTCATCGCAACAACCGGTTCGCTGGATCGCACACATGGATCTGGATGCCTTCTTTGCCAGTTGCGAACAGCTGGGACATCCTGAATATGCCGGGCGTCCGGTGATCGTCGGTGCCTTTCCCGGTCGGCGCGGCGTGGTTGCCGCGGCTTCCTATGCGGCACGAAAATTCGGCATCCGCTCCGCCATGCCGATCTCCGAAGCACAACGACGCTGTCCGGATGCCATTTACCTGCGCCCGGACATGGAGAAATACCGGCGCCTGTCACGACAGGTGTTCGCGATCCTCGCCACTCTGACACCGGTAGTAGAAGCCGCATCCATCGATGAAGCCTATCTTGACCTGACCGGTCTGGAAAAACTGCTGGGAGCGCCGGAGATCATTGGCCTCGAAATCAAACGCCGCATTCTTGCCGAAACCGGACTGACAGCTTCAGTGGGCATCGGACCGAACCGGCTGATCGCCAAACTCGGTTCCGAATACCGCAAGCCCGACGGCCTGACCCTGGTGAGGCCGGAACAGGTTCTCGATTTTCTGGCGCCAATGCCGGTGTCGAATCTGCGCGGGCTGGGACGGCAGACCGGAAAAATATTCGACCGGCTGGGTATCCGCACCATTGCACAGCTGCGCAACTGGCCGCTTGCCGCGCTGGAACAGCACCTGGGAAAAAAGGCCGCTGCGAGCTTTCATCGTCAGGCGTTTGGTCTTGCCTCGGACCAGGTCATCCCGGAACGGGGCCGCAAGAGCATCTCCAAGGAGACCACCTTCGAGATGGATGTACTGGATCACCGGGTACTGCAGGATGCATTGCGGCATCTGGCCGCCGACGTAGCGCGAACTGCGCGTCGCGAAGGCCTGGCAGGTACGGTGGTTACACTCAAGATCCGTTTCGAAGGGTTCGAGACCTATACCCGGCAACACAAACGGCCGGGACCGACCCAGGATGAACGCGAGATAATGAAAACCGCCTGGCAGCTTTTCCAGGAAACTAACCTGCCGGCCAAACCGGTACGCCTTATCGGCGTGGGAATCAGTGGCTGGGAACAGGATCAGCCTGCCCAGGCTGATCTGTTCGCACAGCCGGAACAACAACAGTCCAGTCAGCGACTGTTGCAGACCATCGACCGCGTGACCGAGCGCTTCGGCAAGGGAAAGCTGCAACTCGGCGCGCCGCGCAAAAAGCCCTGACCGCATCCGGCTTGCGCGGCTGGACAGTCAGCTATGCTAGAGAGCATGGAACAGGTATTTCTGACGCGACAACCGGAGCAAGTCCATCTGCGCCGTATGCAGGAGTCGGACCTTGAACAGGTTTACCAGATTGAAGTAGCGGGACAGCCGGCGCCCTGGCCGTCCTGGTATTTTCGCCGGCAATTACGGGACGGCGCTTCCTGCTGGGTGCTCGAATCAGGCAGGACGATTGCCGGATTCGGCATCATCTCCTTTTCAGGAGACCAGGCCCATATCATGAATCTTGGCGTCGCACCTGCCTACCGCCGCCGCGGGCTGGGCAGGCGCCTGATGTCGCATCTCCTGGGCGTAGCCAGGGAACAGCATTGCCGGCACGTCTGGCTGGAAGTCCGCCGTACCAATCGGCCCGCGATTCTGCTTTACCGCGAGCTGGGCTTCCGCATGAAGGAGATCCTCAAGGGCTACTATGCAACCCGCGACGGCACCCAGAGCGGCCTGTTAATGTCGCGTCCCGTAGCGATGCACAGCGCCGAATCCTAGCCATCGCTTCTGGCGGAGTCGGATGGTGGCTTGCTGAGCAACTTTTTGCCGGTAAACATCGCGGATACCAGGTTGCCGCCCTCGCGCACTTCGGTCACCACCACTGCCAGAATATGTATGATGATGACAGTAATCAGCACGTAAAAGTTATAGTAATGAACAGTAATGAACGGTTTCCGGAAACTGCGCATGGCATCCCAGGCGGCTTCATCATAGAGCGCCGGTGTATAGGGAACGAGGGTGTCGGGCGGCACGCCGGATGCAGCGACCCACTCGGTAATGAATCCGCCAAACGGCGGATAGAAAATATCGGTACCAGCCAGTACCAGCCCGGTCACGGCCTGAATGACCATCAGCAGCAACAACAATGTTACGGCGATACGTCCGAGCGGATTATGCCCCAGGTACTGGCGTGGCCGGCCGGCGATAAAATCCGCGATATATGTGCGTGCCTCGGCAACATAGCCGCGCCCGCCCGGCAGGAATGAGCGCCAGTGTGCGCCCGGTCCACCGATGAACGCCCAGACCAGACGCCACAACAGATTCACCGCAAACACGTAGCCGATCCAGACATGCACGGTCTTCAGCAGGACCATGCCGTCGTCGGTGACGCCAAGCAGCTTGGCATTCAGAATTACCACGCCGACGGCCACCAGACCAATCACAGCCAGCACATTGATCCAGTGAAACCAGCGCACGCTGGCATCCCAGGCGCCATAAACGGCGAGATCCGCCGAGCCGATCCGCTGTCCCCGCTGCGTTTTTTCTGCTGTCATTTGCGTCACTCCGTCCTGACCATCAGATTATGTCCACTGAACCTATTATAGACATGCATCCCGGCGGTCTACTGCGCCGTGTGCTTCGTCCGGTTCTCCGTCTGGCGCTCAATCTGCTTTTCTATCAGCGCTGCCAGCGAAGCGACCAGATCAGCAGAATAACCTTCTTCCTTACGCAGCCGGGAAAACACTTTCTCAAAGCGGCGGCGTGCCGCGACATCCACCAGCGATTGCACCGGCTGGCGACTGATGTCCAGCGGACCGCGGCGCGCGTGATTGCGTTCCTCGATCATGCGCTGATGCAACAGCGCGCGGCCCAGCACCACATAGGGAAAATTAATATTACGCATCGGACCGATGCTGACTTCCTCGCCGCCCAATGGATGCCCCAGCACCTTTATATTAGCGACCCGATCCGATGTCAGCCACGCCGAGACGCCGCCGGCGAGCGCACCCAGGCCACTGCCAAGCAGCAGTGAAGTCCCGTGTGCAGCGATGTCGATGACGCCTCCGGCGGCCGCGCCGCCCAGCGCGCCGGTGGTGATCAGTTGCTGGCGGGTCAGCCCGAACAACACCCATGTCTGGCGCGAAAACAGGTCATCGTCGAGCAGTTGCACCAGCGGTTCATGACGTTCGACGTTGCGGTGATTGTAGATTTGCTCGACCTCGGTCCGGCACGGCGGCTCCATGTTGGCAAGATCCTCCCGGTAGGCTTTCAGGAGCTCATCACGCACCCTTTCCGTCGCCGCATCCGGGGCCACCCGGCGGCGCCGTATATGGGTGATCATGCGCACCAGCATTTCCGCAATGACTCGCGCCGACAGCGTGCGGCGCCGCGCATGCTCATCACGCAGAACCCGCAGCGCCCGGTGCAATGCCTCGCGCCAGTCCTCGCGGATTTCGCCGAACGCCTGCAGCAGTTGCATACGCCGGTTGAAATCGGCTTCCATGGCGTCGAACACGCGCACGATGCGGAAATACTGGCCCAGCGCCCGATTCCACTCTTCGGAATAATCGCTGTCGCCGATCATGTTGATCAGTGCCAGGCTCGGCTGTCCGGTCCAGCGCAGGATTTCCATCTCCGCTTCGTAATCTTCGCCAAACGGGCGTGAGCCGTCGACGACGTAGAGAATGCCGGCGCCATCGAGTATCGGGGTCAGCACCTGGCATTCAGCGGAAAAGCGCGGATCATTCCGATGCGCATCCACGAAGCGGCGTACCGTGTCGGCGCGATCCACTGACGAGACCGCGTGGCTGCGCATCCATTCCAGAGCCGCGCGAGCGCGTTGAAAACCGGGGGTATCGATAAGCTCGTAAAGCACGTCGCCGTCTACCGCCATCGGATAGCCGCGGTTTTCGAGTGTGGTGCCGGGCATCGGCGAAATAGCTACGCTTTCATCCTCGGCCAGCGTCGAGACAATGCTGCTCTTGCCTTTGTTCGGATGCCCGACAATCGCGAAGACGGGCACTGTCATGCCGGCCGGCCCACAGCTTCGACATGCAGGTCCGGGTCACCCAGTTGGCCAAGAGTCAGCTGCCAGGTATCGCGGTCGGATGCCGACACGCCATCCGACCCGCCCCACAGCAGCACGATGACAGGCCGCCGGTGGCCGCACTGTCGGCGGACGCCACGCACGAAGTCCAGAAAATCGAGCATCGGCGGTTCCCACGCCTTGACCAGAATTGCAACGCCCTCGGGCTTGCTCCGGCACAGTGCAGCGACCAGTTCCCGGTCCTCTTCGGTACTCCGGCGCCCGCCGGCGGGCAGAAATTCCTGCGCCTCAATACCTGTCGCTGCCAGTCGCGCAGCCACTTCACCGGCCTCGACGCAGGCGCCCGACCAGTCGACGACCGGGCCGCGCAATGCATACTGCGCCTGTCCATGCGGCACCCCGGCGACGCCGGCCGCAGCAAACTGCATTGCATGTTCGGGTTCCGCGGCCAGGGTAGAGATGAGGGGTGAATTCATGCGTGCCAGCAGCTCCGGTGCGCCGGGAAGATTACACAGTGCCCTGCGCAGATGGTGGCGCAGGCGGTACCAGGAAAAAGCCAGCGTCAACACCCGCGGCAACAATCCATAGCAGGTGATCGCGGCGATCAGAAACGGCCACCACTGCCCCAGTTCAACGGCAAGCCCGCCTGACAGCGAGCCTTCCTCGAAACGATAATAACGACTGTTCGCAATCAGTTCGGCATCCGGAACCGCCTGCGGGAACAGTTCGCTCCAGGGCACCGCCAACACTGTGAGCCACTGTTGAAAAGCTTCATTGCTGACCGTCAGCGTGGTGCTCCACACAAACGCCATGTCGGAAAAAGTAATCAGGAAGACGGCACCGGTCAGCACCCCGATATTGAAACCGAAAGCGAAAAGTTGCGACCAGAAAGAAAACAGCCAGCGCGCTGCCGGCGCCAGCACCGCCGCATTATCCGGATTCCAGAGCGTCGCCAGCCCCTGGGTTTCCCGCCGCGCAAACAGGCCGGCAAGACGTCCCGCCAGGCGCCCGGGATTGAGGAAACCGAAGGTTCCGCGAAGATGCGCAAACAGCGGCACGCGCACCGGCAGTGCCGTCAGCAGCCATACCAGTAACAGCAGGATTTGCGGCAATACCAGGACCACTACCGCATTGACGATATTGACCGGTTGCTTGCCATCGTAGAAAAGCACGGCACTGGCGAGACCCCAGCCGGTCAGCACCCCCGCCAGCAACAGCGCAAGTCCCAGCGTGTGATACAGACGCGCGCCCTGCGTGCCGGTGTTGCGGCGCGCCGCACGATCCATTTCGTGCAACCAGGCGCGGAGCTGGCGAATCGGCTTATTGCGCTGACCCTGCAATGTCCGACCGATCCTGCGATCGCGCTGCCGACGTGCGTCCAGTTCATTGGCGCGATCTGCATCCAGCACTTCATTGAGATCGATGAGATCACCGAGGAGAGAAGAGTGCGTCATTTTTTTATTGTAACCTGAATCCCTGCGACAGATGCAGCCGGCCTTTCGGGCGCTATGCGGTCGCCCTCAGGCTGATTTCTTCCGCTCGCGCAGAAACCGGCGCAGGAAAGTAGCAGTGTGAGAGTCCCTGGCTTTGACGCAGGTTTCCGGCGTGCCCTGCACCACGATCCGTCCGCCGCCATCACCGCCTTCCGGCCCAAGATCTATCAGCCAGTCAGCCTCGGCAAGCACGTCCAGATTGTGTTCGATGACGATAACGCTGTTACCTGTTTCCACCAGCCGTTGCAGCACGCGGACAAGCTTTTCAACGTCGGCCATATGCAGGCCTACGGTTGGCTCGTCCAGTATATAGAGTGTGCCGCGGCTGACTGAGGAACCGCTCTGCGGCCTGGCCCTGGCCAGCTCGGTCACCAGCTTGATCCGCTGGGCTTCGCCGCCGCTCAGGGTCGGGCTGGGCTGACCCAGCGTCAGATAACCGAGACCCACGTCATCGAGCAGTTGCAGAGTATGCTGAATCTTCGGATGCGCGTGGAAGTAACCGGTTGCATCGCGAATGTTCATCGCCAGTAGCTCGCCGATGCTCCTGTCCTTGTAACGCACGCTCAGGGTCTCGGCATTGAAGCGTGCGCCGTTGCAGACTTCGCAGGGCACTTTCACATCGGGCAGAAAACTCATTTCGATTTTCTTGCTGCCCTGCCCTTCGCAGGCATCGCAGCGTCCTTCCTTCACGTTGAAGGAAAAGCGCCCCGGCCCGTATCCGCGGATGCGCGCCTCGGGGGTGTTGGCAAACAGTTTTCGAATCTCATCCCAGATCCCGACATAGGTCGCCGGACATGAGCGTGGCGTCTTGCCGATCGGAGTCTGATCGACTTCCAGTACCCGCTGCAGACTCTCATGACCCTGAATGCCGCGGCACCCGATAATCTGCTGTTGTGCGGCTTTGCCCTTGCGCTGCTTCTGCAGCAAGGCATGCAGATTGTCATGCAGCACATCGCGCACCAGCGTGCTTTTTCCGGAACCCGAAACACCCGACACACAGATCAGGCGTTGCAGTGGCAGGCGCGCGGTAACGTTTTTCAGATTATGCAAACGCGCATTCTGAATCTCCAGGAATGCATCGGCGCCGCGGCCACTGATGGTCACCGGCCGGCGCGGCGATAACGGATGTTGCAGCGGTCGCGCAAGGAACTGGCCAGTGAGTGAACGCGGCTGCCGGATGAGCTCGCGAACCGTACCGGCGGCAATCACTTCACCGCCATCGACGCCGGCGCCCGGCCCCAGGTCGATAACGTGTTCGGCACTGCGAATAGTGTCCTCGTCGTGCTCGACCACTACGACGGTATTGCCCTTGCCGCCGAGCCTGGCGAGGGTGTCGAGCAACATCCGGTTATCGCGCGGGTGCAGGCCGATGGTAGGTTCGTCGAGAATGTAACAGACGCCCCTCAGGTTTGAGCCGAGCTGCGCGGCCAGGCGGATGCGTTGCGCCTCACCGCCGCTCAAGGTCGGCGCCGAACGGTCCAGCGTCAGATAGGCAAGTCCCACGTCGGACAAAAACCTCAGCCGCGCCTGCAACTCGGGCAGGATATCGCGAGCCACCGCGCCTTCACGCCCGCTGAGCCGCAGCTTGCTGAACACAACTCCCGCGTCCTTCACGGTCATGCCGGTGAAGTCGGCAATCGATTGCTGGTGAAAGCGCACCGCCAGTGCCTCGGGTTTGAGGCGCCGGCCGTTGCAGGTCGGGCAGGCCGGGGTTTCACCTTCCCACCAGTCGGTCCACCAGATTTCCTCGCCGCTCTGCTCCTCGTCAAAACCGGACAACTGCAGGCCGGTGCCGAAACAGTCCTTGCACCAGCCGTGCCTGGAGTTGTAGGAAAACAGACGCGGGTCCAGTGCATCGAAACTGCGGGCGCAGGCCGGACAGGCCCGGTGCGTCGAGAAGCGCGTCTCGTTGTGCGCGTCCTGGACAATCACCACGCCTTTTCCGAATTCCAGTGTCTGCCGCAGCAGGCTGCGCAGCTGCGCCTCGTTCCTGGGGCTCACCTTGATGCTGCCGACCGGCAGTTCAATGGTATGTTCCTGGTAACGGTCCAGGCGCGGCCAGGTCTCTGTCGCCAGCAACTCGCCATCCACGCGCAGTTGTGCAAAGCCCTTGCTTGCGGCCCAGCGCGCCAGCTCGGTGTAATAGCCCTTGCGCGCAATCACCAGCGGCGCCAGCAGACTGATCTCCTGATTGCGATGCGCTTTGGCGAGTTGCGCGAGAATACTGTCCTCGGTCTGCGGCTGCACCGGTACGTCACAGTCCGGGCAATACTGGGTACCCAGTTTGACGAACAGCAAACGCAGGAAGTGATAGACCTCGGTCAATGTCGCCACGGTACTCTTGCGGCCGCCACGACTGGTGCGCTGTTCGATTGCGACAGTGGGCGGAATACCCAGTATCGCATCGACTTCCGCCCGCGATGCCGGCTGCACAAACTGGCGTGCATACGCATTGAGCGATTCGAGGTAACGTCGCTGTCCCTCGTTGAACAGAATATCGAAGGCCAGAGTACTCTTGCCGGAACCCGAAACCCCGGTGATCACTGTGAACTTCTCACGCGGAATGTCCACCGTGACATTTTTCAGATTGTGTTCGCGCGCATGAAGAATTTCGATCGCATTGCCGGCGGCAGTTTTACGTGCCGGCGTCGCAGCATCCGGACCGGACGTCAACATTCTGTGGAGTTGCGCGCGGTAGTCGCGCAGCGCGGCGCCGGTATGACTGCTGCCATGTTCAGCGATCTGCGCCGGGGTGCCGGTGCAGACGATCTCGCCGCCGCCATCACCGCCTTCCGGCCCGAGATCGATCACCCAGTCGGAGGCGCCAATCACATCCAGATTGTGTTCGATGACCACCAGAGAATGGCCCGCCGCGATCAGGCGCCGGAACGCGCCGAGCAGTTTGCGGATGTCGTCGAAGTGCAGGCCGGTAGTCGGTTCATCGAACAGAAACAGCGTGCGCGCCTTGCCGGCCTTCGCCAGATGCCCGGCCAGTTTCAGGCGTTGCGCTTCACCACCGCTGAGCGTCGGTACCGGCTGGCCGAGCGCCAGGTAATCCAGTCCCACGGCAGCCAGCGGTTCGAGCACCCGCTGCACCGCCGGCTGATCGGCGAAAAACAGCAGCGCTTCATTGACCGTCATCGCCAGCACATCGGCGACCGATTTTCCGTTCACGGTAATCTCCAGCACTTCCGGCCGGTAGCGCGTCCCGTCGCAGTCCGGGCAGCGCAGGTACACATCGCTCAGGAACTGCATCTCCACATGTTCGAAGCCGTTGCCGCCACAGGTGGGGCAGCGTCCGGTGCCGGAGTTGAAGCTGAAAGTGCTGGCTTTGTAGCCGCGCTGTTTCGCTTCCGGTTCGGCGGCAAAACGTTCACGGATGGCATTCCAGGCACCGACATAGCTGGCCGGATTGGAGCGCGTGGTCTTGCCGATCGGTGACTGGTCGACCGACACCACTTCCCCGATGGCATCGGCGCCGGTGATCTTCTGATGCGCCCCCGGCATTTCCACCGGCTTGCCCTGCCGCTTGCACAGGGCGCGATACAGCACATCCTGAATGAGAGTGGATTTTCCGGAACCGCTGACACCGGTTACACACACCAGCCGCTGCAGTGGCAGATGCACGTCTATCGATCTGAGGTTGTGCTCAGCCGCGCCGTGAATTGCAATGAACGCCGCAGGTTCCGATGTATCGATCGACTCCGCAGCCTCAGTGACAGTCAGGTCGCCACGCAGGTATTGCGCCGTAAGCGAGGCTCTGGAACGCAGCAACTGTTTTGCGGCACCGAAGAAAACCTGTTCACCACCGCGCTCGCCGGGGCCCGGACCCATATCGAGAATACGATCGGCAGCCAGCATGATCTGGGGATCGTGTTCGACCACCAGCAACGTATTGCCGGCATCGCGCAGCCGATGCAGTACCCCGATGACCCGTTGCATATCACGCGGGTGCAGGCCGATGCTTGGCTCGTCGAGCACGAACAGCGTATTGACCAGCGAGGTACCCAGCGAAGTCGTCAGGTTGATGCGTTGCACCTCACCGCCACTGAGGGTACGCGACTGGCGGTCCAGGGTCAGGTAGCCGAGCCCGACATCGACCAGGTATTTCAGACGCGTGCGGATTTCATCGAGCAGCACGCCGGTGGCTTCATCCAGCGGTTTGGGCAATTGCAGGGTGGCGAAAAAACTCCCGCATCGTTCGATGGGCAGACGCATCACATCATGCACCGTCAGGCCGGGGAGCTGTTGCCAGCGGCGGTCCGGCAATTCCACACCCAGGGGCTTGAATCGTTGCTCCGCCGGCAACACCGCATCCGCACTGCGGCTGTCACCGAGCCGCCACAACAGGGCCTCCGGCTTCAGACGCGCGCCGGCGCAGTCGGGACATTCGTCATAGCTGCGGTAGCGCGACAGCAGCACCCGGATGTGCATTTTATAGGACCGGCTCTCCAGCCATTCGAAGAAGTGCCGTACGCCATACCAGACGCCATCATCCCAGCCGCCCTCGCCGTCGATGACCCAGCGACGATGACTGCGGCTGAGTTTCTTCCAGGGCCGGTCGAGCGGCACCTTGCGCTGGCGGGCAAAGCGCATCAGGTCCGCCTGACATTCCCGGTAGGCGTCCGTCTGGAACGGCTTTATCGCGCCATCGGCAATGCTCCTGTTCTCATCCGGCACTACCAGTCCATAGTCGATGCCCTGGGTTCGACCGAAACCGCGGCAGGTGTCGCAGGCGCCAATCGGCGAGTTAAAGGAAAAATGGTTGGGGGTGGTGTCCTGGTAGGCGATATCGCAGTCAGCGCAATGCAGCGCTGCGGAAAAGCGCCAGGCCGGGCCCGCTTCGCCCTGCTCGTCAAGGCAGTAAATTGCGATATGCTCATGGCCGTGACGCAATGCGGTTTCCAACGCCTCGACGATACGCGCGCGGCGTTCCGGAGCCAGACGCACCCGGTCCTGGACAACTTCCAGGTGCCGGCCATCGCGTGCATGCACGCGCGTGTAGCCCTGCTGTGCCAGCAGCTTTTCGATTTCATCCGCCGTGAAATTTTCCGGGACCTCGATGGTGAAGGTGATGACGGCGCGCGGGGCGGTCTCTCCGGCGCGCTGCAACAGCGCCTCGACAATGCTGTCCGGCGTATCGCGCTGCACCGGCGCGCCGCAGCCGCGGCAATACAGCCGCGTGGCGCGCGCGAACAGCAGCTTGAGGTGATCGTTGAGCTCGGTCATGGTGCCGACCGTGGACCGCGAAGTGCGCACCGGGTTGGTCTGGTCGATGGCAATGGCGGGCGGAATGCCGTCGATGCGATCCACGCCCGGCGCATCCATACGCTCCAGAAACTGCCGCGCATACGGAGAAAAGGTCTCGACGTAACGCCGCTGTCCTTCGGCATACAGGGTATCGAATGCCAGCGACGATTTTCCGGAACCGCTGACCCCGGTCACCACGATCAGCTCACCGAGCGGCAGATCGAGATCGAGGTTCCGGAGGTTGTTCTGGCGGGCGCCGCGAATGCCTATGAATTGCCTTGCCACGAAGAGCTGTATCCGATTGCTGTGGGTTGTTGCGGGCTGCCATGTTACCGGATCGGGCAGCGTGCGTAATCGGATAGCACAACAGCCGTCGGGCTTTTGGCTGCCGACGCCGACTGGCGATCTACACATGTTCTCGATTATATGTTATCTATCGGTTTTGCCGATCGATCAGCCATGAACCTGCGGGACCTCAAATACATCATCGCCGTTGCCGAGACTCAGCATTTCGGCAAGGCCGCAGAACGCTGCTTCGTCAGCCAGCCGACCCTGAGCGGGCAGATCAAGAAGCTGGAGCAGGAACTGGGGGTGACGATCTTCGAGCGCACCAATCGCTCGGTCGAAACCACGCCGGTCGGGGCTGACATTCTGGCGCACGCGCGACTGATACTGGAACAGGCGGACGTGATCCAGCAGGTAGCGCGTGCCCACCAGGACCCGCTGGCCGGTCCGCTGCGCATCGGCGCCATTCCGACTCTCAGTCCGTACCTGATGCCACTGATCCTGATGCCGCTGAAGCAGCGGCATCCGCAGATAAGACCGGTATTATCGGAAGAACTCACGGACACGCTGCTGCAGCGCCTGCGCCACCATGAAATCGATGTGGCGCTGCTTGCCACCCCGGTCGAGGAGCCGGACCTTGAATCCGTGGCGCTGTTCGATGAACCCTTCTGGATCGCCTACCCGACCGATCATCGCTTTTATCACGCCGATCGCATCACCCTGCGCGACCTGAACCGAGAGAATTTGCTGCTGCTGGCCGAGGGTCACTGCCTGGCGCGCCAGGCCATGGATGTCTGCCATATCCGGGATCGACAGGATCAGGGCGAAATGGCCGACCTGCGCGCTTCCAGCCTCGAAACCCTGATCCAGCTGGTCGGAACCGGCTTCGGCGTGACCCTGGTGCCGGCGCTGGCGATGCGCGGCTCCTGGACCACCGACAGCGGCGTCATCGCCCAGCCGCTGGCGATCGCGGA
>JAGXGS010000059.1 GCA_024636585.1 Thiogranum sp.
GCGGGTTTGCGCGCCGACCTGGTTGCGGGTGTCACGGTTGCACTCGTGCTGGTGCCCCAGAGCATGGCTTATGCGCAACTTGCAGGCTTGCCGGTCGTGTATGGCCTCTACGCCTCATTCGTACCCGTTATTGTTGCTTCACTGTGGGGATCGTCGAGTCAGCTGCATACCGGCCCGGTAGCCATGCTGTCGTTGATGTCGGCGGCAGCCCTGATGTCGTTCGCCACGCCCGGCACCGCGGACTTTATCGAACTATCGATCATGCTCGCGCTCATGGTGGGCATTTTGCGACTTGCACTTGGAGTGTTCCGCCTCGGCTCCATCGTGAACCTTCTGTCCAGCCCCGTAATCGTCGGTTTCACGAACGCTGCGGCGCTGATTATCGGTTTGTCGCAGCTGAGCAAGGTCATCGGTGTGCCGTTCCCGCGCTCCGAATCGTATTTGACGGATCTGTGGCGGGTTCTCGAACAGTTGCCCCAGGTGCACTGGGCAACATTGTTGTTCGCGATCGGCACCTGGCTGCTCATCACCGGACTTCGGCGGATCTCGACGGCCATCCCGGCGGTGCTGATCGCCGTAGTCGTCGCGACCATCATCAGCGCCGTGATGGGCTACGAAAACAAAGTCACTGTATCGAAAGAACAGATTCAGGACCCGCGGACGGTGCAGGCCATGACGCTGTACCAGGTGACAGAGAAACGAATTGCCGAGCTCACCGAACAGATTGCTGAGCACAACAGCCGCGCGGAAAAGCTGGACGATCACGGAGTCGACGATGGTGCAAAGGCGGTTGCGCTGCGTGCGCAAGCAGCGGTGCTCGGCTATGAACTCGATGAGTTGAAGAAGGAGAACAACGAACGACGGGTATCCCTGCATGCCATGCCCTTGCAGGGCGCGACGGGCGTCGATGAATCCATGCAACTCTATCCTGCAACAGTCTTGCCGGTCGGGATAACCGGCGACGGCAGGACCTGGCGCTTCAGCGCAATTGAGGATGAACAGGTTACATTGTCCGGCGGCGGGGCAGTGGTCGGAGCTATCCCGCAAGGTCTCCCAAGCTTCAATGTGCCGGTGGTGCAGTGGAATCTCATTCTTGCGCTGCTGCCGGCCGCGCTGGTCATGGCGCTCATCGGTTTCATGGAGGCCACCTCTATCTCCAAGGCGATTGCCACCAGCACCGGTGAACGGGTCGATACCAGCAAGGAGCTGATCGGCCAGGGGCTTGCGAACATCGCCGGCAGCTTTTTCGGTTCCTATACTGTTAGCGGGTCGTTTTCGCGTTCCGCGGTGGCTGCGCGAACCGGCGCCCGAACCGGACTTTTCGCTATCATCAGTGCGCTCGCTGTGGTTTTGGTATTGCTGTTCTTCACGTCGTATATTTACCACCTTCCGCAGGCAGTGCTTGCTGTGATTGTCATGATGGCGGTGTTCAGTCTGATTCGTGTGGAGCCGTTGCTGCACGCGTGGAAAGTCGACCGGATCGGCGCTACGATCGGTGTTCTGACGTTCGCCGTAACTCTGGTAATGGCGCCGCAGATCGCCGACGGCATTCTGTTCGGTATTGTGCTCACGATACTGCATTTCCTGATTCGCACCATGAAGCCGCGCGCGGAAGTCGTCAGCCGCAAGGCGGATGGAAGCCTCGGAGGAATCGTGGCGCACCGGCTTACGCCGCTCAGCCAGGAGTTTCTGCCGGTACGCTTCGACGGTTCCCTGATCTTTGTTACCGTTGCCTACTTCGAAGATATGATTCTTGAAGCGCATGCCGATTATCCGCGAGCCAAAACCATTCTTGTGGTTGCCAGCGGTATCAACCAGGTCGACGCATCCGGGGCGGAAAAGATCCGCGAAGTCGCGGGCAGACTGCGCGACGTCGGCGTCACGCTTGCGTTCAGCGGCATCAAGCACCAGGTCATGCCGGTGTTCGAGAAAAGTGGCCTGATCGAGGAGTTGGGGCGTGATGCCTTTTTCCCCAACAAGGAAACCGCCTTGCAACATCTGACGGAGCGCTTCCGGCCATTGCCCGCGTAACGCGCTTCGGACCACCACCGCGGACAGACCGCTTCCTGTAGATCCGGTATTACGTCTATCCCCTGGCAAATTTCCTTTTCCATGGCCGCGAAATCGCCGTGCTGCCTTGCGGTGGTCCGGCTGGTTTTTTAGCGAAAAGGGGGTTTATACTTCCCGCACTCGTACTCCAATACTCTCCAGAATAGTGTGGTAATGTCCGCGTTTGTCCCGCATAACGCGCTGTTCTAACGAATAAAGCTGGAATTCCAACGAAAATGAAGAAATCAGACATCTCCCTGTACAGCCTGGTTGCAGGTCTGCTGCTGTTGCCTCTTCCCGCCCTGGCGAGTGACGGCACGGCGATCGACTTCACAGGCACCTGGTTCGGCATCACCGCAATCATTGTCTTTGCCGCTGCCTACCTGCTCGTAGTTGGCGAGGAGTTCCTGCACCTGCGCAAGTCAAAACCGGTGATCGTCGCGTCCGGCATCATTTGGGCGCTGGTGGGCATTGCCTATGCCAGTCACGGCGATACCGTTACCGCCGGCGCCGCCGTGCGTCACAATCTCCTTGAGTACGCCGAGCTGTTTCTGTTCCTGCTCGCTGCCATGACCTTCATCAATACTATGGAAGAGCGCCAGGTATTCAACGCACTGCGGGCGTGGCTGGTCTCCAAAGGTTTTTCCCTGCCTACTGTGTTCTGGATCACCGGGCTGCTCGCCTTCTGTATATCCCCTGTGGCAGACAACCTCACCACCGCCCTGTTGATGGCGGCGGTGGTAACGGCTGTCGGGGCCGGCAACAATGCCTTTATCGCCGTCGCCTGTATCAATATCGTGGTCGCTGCCAATGCAGGTGGCGCCTTCAGCCCCTTCGGCGACATCACTACCCTGATGGTCTGGCAGCGAGGGATCGTGGAATTCCGTGAGTTCTTTTCCCTGTTCATTCCCTCCCTGGTGAATTGGCTGGTACCCGCCGTCATCATGTCGTTCGCCGTTCCGCGCGCCCAACCGCAGGCCATGCAGGAAACCGTGACAGTCAAACACGGTGGCTTTGTGGTGATTGGCCTGTTCCTTTTTACCATCGCCATGGCGGTCTCTGCCCACAGCCTGCTGCACCTGCCTCCGGTACTCGGCATGATGACCGGCCTCGGCCTGCTCAAGTTCTACGGTTACTATCTGCGGCGCCGGGAGTATCTTATCGACGCTGAAATTCATGGCCCGGAACGCAGCAGTACCGACTTCAACAATGACAGGTTTGATATTTTCGGCATCCTCGCCCGGTCCGAGTGGGACACCCTGATGTTCTTTTACGGCGTGGTGCTGGCGGTCGGAGGTCTCGGTACGCTCGGTTATCTGGCGCTTGCCTCCGAGGCGATGTACACCGGTCTTGGCCCCACAAACGCCAACATTCTGGTCGGCCTGTTGTCCGCCATCGTCGACAATATTCCAGTGATGTTTGCGGTGCTGACCATGAACCCGCAGATGGCGCTGGATCAATGGCTGCTGGTGACTCTGACTGCCGGCGTGGGTGGCTCGCTGCTGTCTATCGGTTCAGCGGCGGGTGTGGCGTTGATGGGCCAGGCGCGGGGGGTTTATACCTTTTTCAGCCACCTGAAGTGGACCTGGGCTATCGGCCTCGGCTATGGACTCAGTATCTGGGTGCATCTGCTGCTGAACGGTGTCGGCTGACTATCTGGCCGTTGAGGATCGAATAATGCGCCCCCTCATTCACATGCCCACGCAGGAGATCAAACCATTATGACCAGCGCACTCGCCGCACTGGAACGTTTGCGCCAGGGCAATCAGCGTTTTGTTTCCGGTGTACGCAGTCTTGACAGCATGCTGTCACACACCAGGCGCGGTGAACTGGCTAATGGCCAGAAACCCTTCGCGATCATCCTGGGCTGCTCCGATTCAAGGGTGCCGGCGGAAATCGTATTCGATCAAGGCCTGGGGGATCTTTTCGTGATTCGCGTGGCGGGCAATATCGTAGCTCCCTCGCAGATCGGGAGCGTCGAATTTGCCGCTGCCGAATTCGAAACCCGCCTGGTTGTGGTTCTGGGTCATTCCCTGTGTGGTGCTATACGCCGCACCATCGAGGAGCTGAAACGCCCCAGCGGCGACCAGTCGATCAATGCTCGTTCCATCGTCGATCGTATCCGGCCTTCGGTGGAAACCCTGATGGAAACCGATCTGAAAGATAACGAACAGAAACTGATGCATCAGGCGGTGCGCGCCAATGTCCGCGTGTCTGCCAATCAGTTGCGCCATGGTTCGAGCATTCTGGAGAAACTCAGTGAACAGGATGGCCTGGTGGTAGTGGGTGCAGAGTACTCACTGGAAACCGGCGTGGTGGATTTTTTCGATGGCATTCCACCGGAGTTGCAGGTTAACCCGTAAAGTCCGGGACAGATGTCATCGGCAGTCAGCCGTCGACAGTGCCGGAATCGGGCCCATCCGCAGTAGTTGTCCCCGCCGCGAGCGCGTCAACCGGCGCTCTTAACAGCTCGTTCTCGAGCCGCCGCGCTTCCAGGTCGAGCGCTCTTCGTTCCACAAGGTAAGGCGTCTCCCAATCGATCTCAGTCGAATCGATGGTGTAGAGATTCCGATCACCGCCTTATGTGCGCTGGCGTCCGGACGGTCTCCCGGTTTCAGCCCATAGTACGAAATATCCATCCTAGGGCGACTGTGCCCCTGGTCTGTATTGGCTATTGGTACTGCACTGCAGGCCCATCCCTGCCGCCAATCGTCTGCTTGCGACCTTGCCGCGCAAACACCGCGAGCGTTTTCTGGCAGGCTGCACACCGGTCGAACTGGCGTTTGCCGACGTCCTGGCCGAACCTGGTGAGCGGATACGTCACGTTTTCTTCCCCACCGAAAGTTTCATTTCCCTGGTAGTGCCGATCGACAGCCGCGCCAGCCTGGAAGTCGGGCTGGTCGGCGATGAAGGCATGCTCGGGATTCCCCTGCTGCTCGGGGTGGATGTGTCGCCGCTTCGCGCCGTCATACAGGGCGCAGGCCAGGCGCTGCGCATGAACGCCGCGCCGTTTAAACACGAGCTCGACCAGAATCCCGCTCTGCAACGCGAATTGAAGCGGTATCTTTACGTGGTGATGTGCCAAATCACGCAGAGCGCCGCCTGCAC
>JAGXGS010000060.1 GCA_024636585.1 Thiogranum sp.
AAAGCCTTCTATAAAAAAAACTACCCGGTAAAAAAGCTGTACTGGATCGGACTGGGGCTGAACTTCGCCCGCTATCTTCTTGTGTATGCAGTAAGACGCAGCGGCTATCTTTCGCTATCGCTGCTTGGCTCAGCCAAAGGTGACAGCCGGTAGTAGCCGTCGCCAAGCTTCGGCAGGACAAGCTCCCGCTGATGGTAGTGCACCTGCCAACTGCCAGGCACTCTGCGATACGGGCCGACCGGCTCGACTGAATGACTCAACAGGTAGTGGCCGGGCGAGAGGGTGCGGGTATGCACCCGAATGTTGCCGTCTGCGGTTTCGAGGCGCATGCCATCGAAAGGTGCGGCCAGCGGTTCCCCGATAAAGATACCTTCGCCCGGCTGTTGCACGCTTCTCCAGTAGGCTTCGATGAGGGTACTGCCGCTGCCGTAGCTGTCCATGAGAATCCCGGGATTTGGAAACTTTCCGACTACATTGCAGGGTTCGACGACGGTACCGAAACTGCCGGTTGCGCCGGCCTTTAACCACTCCATGGCACTCATCTGCACACCGCCGCCGGTCAGTCGGCCACCAGTCGAAGTGAGATGATCGGCGACTGCACCAGGCTGGAATCTCAGCGTATCGAGGCCGTTCACCCGGATTTTCCCGGTGAAGTAAAACAACACATCGTGCCGATCGCGCAACGCGTCGCTCATGACGATCTCGGTATCGATCCAGTCCTGCATGGCGGCAGCAATCTTTGGAAAAAAGACCGCCCGCACGTTACGCGCTTTGTCCCGGGTACTGACGAGGTAGGCGGTGCCTGATGGCTGGCTGCCATCAGAGGCCAGGCCGCGATCAATGAGTGCTTTTGCATCAGCGAAATTTTCAGCGGCAATACTCATGCTCGGACGGATGCCGAGATCCTGGTAGGGACTGGTGCCGCGCCAGGCGTAGTAGGGACTGTGCCGGGTTGCTGCGCAGCGCTGCGCCGAACACCAGCTCCTGTCGAAACCGAACGTCAGCGCCGACGTGATCGACATGCACTGCACCTGGAACGGCGCCGCCCAGGTAATTGCATAGGCCTGGATGTGCGCTGGCGTCCCCTGTTCCACTTCACTCCTGAAGCGACTGAAATCAGCCTCGGTCATTGATAGCTTGCCCGGCGTAAAGCTGACGTGCAGCAGATTATCCGCAGGAAGGTTCCGGGCCTGCATGTAGTAATTGCCGATGCGTACACTCAGGGGATCGGCATCGTTGACAATGACCGCCAGCTCGCTGGCCTGCAGTCGGTGTTCCGGCAGCAGCAGCGGGGGTGCGGCAGCAACAGCCATCGGCACCCGCATCAGCAGAAGCAGCAGGCAGAATGATTTCAGGAAACTGGAGGTGTTCAACAGGTACATCTGCGGTCTATGCTACCTGTTGCGCGGCGCCGCGGAAAGATTGTGCCGATCGCGGAATGCGTTTACCACATCCCACAGATCGTCGGTCAGAATTTCCTGCACGCGATTTGCAATCTCCTCCGGCACTGCGCCGTAGAACGCTTCAGCAATGCCTCCGGCAATGCACGCCTGCGTATCGCTGTCGCCGCCCAGCGAAATGGCATTGCGAATTGCATCTTCGCAGGAATGCGACTCAAGGAACGCGATGAGCGCCTCCGGAACGCTGCCCTGGCAGGATACGTCGAACACGTAGGTCGGGCGTATGCTATCCAGAGACCGCTCCAGATCATAGCCGAATCGCTGGGTAATCTGATCTTTTATGGCCGCTTTGTCCTGTCCGGTGCGGGCAAGAAACACCGCAAGTGCGGTCGCCTGCGCGCCCTTGATGCCTTCAGGGTGATTGTGCGTCACTTCTGCGCTCAGACGCGCCTGCCGAAGCACCTCGTCTTCAGTCGAAAACGCGAATCCGACCGGACTCACCCGCATGGCCGAGCCATTGCCCCAGCTGTTGTAAGGCAGGGGGTCGGATGAATGAAGCCAGCGATTGAACGAGGCGCCATAGCCGGCATTCGGGTAGCGCCGTCCATATTTTCTCAGCGCGTCCTGGTAGGGAGCGCCGGAGAGTATCGCATCGGCAACTGCGACGCTCAGCACTGTATCGTCGGTGAAGCGGCAGCGGGCATCGAAGAGCGGAAAGTCCCTGGTCCTGATTGCGTCGTGTTCGTAGACCGAACCGATGATGTCTCCCGCGATCGCTCCTAACATGGCACGAGTTTCCCAATTTGAATGTCCGGTAGAATTGGCGCTGGGCCGTAGGGCTTTGCTGCTTTTATCCTAGCATCCGCATGCCTCGTCCACAGGGGCGATCCAGCGTTGCGGCGAGAGTCAGCGCCTTGTCTGCGAAACACTGCTGGACTAGTATCATTACGGGGGTCTGAACATGAATCCATTTAATTATATTGGCTGGTCCGGATTGCGAAAGCTCCTGAACCAGTCGCTGGCGGAGCGGGGGACAGGGCTCAGTCAGCACGCCGACATTCGCGCGCGGGTGGAGCAGGTGGTCGATGGCACCGATGCCCGCATCCGTCTGGTCAGTGGCTATCGGAAAAAGCTGCGCGGAGTGGTGGAGGGCGCCCTTGATTATGCTGACTCTGTAGTCGCGCAAATCCCGCCGGCCATCGAGATCAGTCGGCGCAGTTTCGGTGCTGACCCACATGTGAACGCCTTTTTCGCGAGGTTTGCAGAGGTCAGGGAGATGATCCGCCACAGCTCCGAGATGCAGGAGTTTCTGGGCGACAGTGGCGGTGCAGACATGCCCTCTTGCTACGCCCTGATGTGCATGCATAAAACGGAAAGAACCGTGATGGGCATGGAGTTGTCGGGTGATATCGTGAAGAGGGATGTAGCACAGGTCGCGGTCGGTTTTTCCGGACAGAGGCTCTATTCGCCCGCCCCGAGCGAAGCCGAAGTGCGGGAAGGTTTGAAAGACTGCCTGTTCACCGGTCTGATGACCAGTGCACTCGAGCGTATTGTGCAGTCGAGACATGCAGGCGAACGTCTGCGCAGTCAGCAGCAGATCCTGAATGCGCGCCTGCTGCGCTTGCAGCGCGAGCGGAACACGGACAGCGCTGCAGAGATACGCAGCATTCAGCAGGAACTGCAGGTATTGGAGCAGAAGCTGGCTGCCGCCCCTCTGGTTACGCCGCAGCAATCGCTCGAGTTCGTAAAAGAGGTCTTCAGTAATCCGGAAGCCTTTGTCAGAATCAGCAACAGCGTGCTCAGGCTCAACAAGATGGGTATAAAGATCCCCGAGGATTCAACCCAACCCGGCAATCAACTCGAACTGACCGAAGTGACTATCGGAAACGAGCAACCAAGAATCGTCACACTGGTAAATTTGGGGTCAGAGTAAAAACTCCGCTCTCAGTAGCGCCAAACCATCGCAGAGGATAGATTTTACTCTGACCCCGAATTTACAAATTTAGCCGGTGTTGCGCATTCCGCTGGCAATTGCGTTGATGGAGCGGAGCAGCGGTTGCAGCCAGCGATCCTGTTCTTCATTGCTGAGGCGGGTATCGCGGACGCGGCCGAGCAGGGTCACCTGTATGTGGTTCAGTGGATCGAGGTAGGGCTCGCGGCGCAGCAGCGACAGGCTGAGGACGGGGTTTTCCTCCAGCAGGAACTGGATGTTTGCGACTTCTTTCACCATCTTCAGGGTCAGGTCGTGCTCGTCGCGGATGCGGCTGTAGATTGCCTGTGCCCGCTCCTGATTTTCGGCCAGTCGCGTATAGCGATGGGCGATCTCCATTTCCGCTTTGGCCAGCGACATCTGGGCGTTGCTGAGCAGGGCGCGGAAGAACGGCCAGTCGCGGTAGATGGCGCGCAGTGTTTCCAGGTTGTCGGGATGGGCGGCGGCGAACGCCTGCAGTGCATTGCCGATGCCATACCAGGCCGGCAGTGTGTGCCGCGACTGTGCCCAGCCGAACACCCAGGGAATAGCGCGGATGGAATTCTTTGAGCGGTCCTGCTTGCTGCGGTGGCTGGGGCGCGAGCCGATGTTGAGCAGCCCGATCTCGGTTACCGGTGTCGCCTCATAGAAGTAGTCGAGCAGGCCTTCGGTGCGATCGATGAGATCGCGGTAGGCCTGTTCGCCACGCTCTGCCAGGCCTTCCATGATGCTGGAATATTCGGTGTGCTCATCGTCATGGTCCTGTACGACATTGCGACTGGCTTTGAGGAGACCGGTGAGGCCCATGGTCAGCTCATACACAGCAGTTTCTTCATTGCTGTATTTGTACGACAGGACTTCACCCTGTTCGGTGAACTTGATCTGTCCATGAACCGTCCCTTCGGGTTGCGACAGGATCGCATCATGGGTGGGGCCGCCGCCGCGGCCAAGGGTGCCGCCGCGGCCGTGGAACAGGCGGCACTGCACGTCGTGACCTGCGGTAATGCGGATGATGTTCTGCTGCGCCTTGTAGAGGTTCCATGCCGAAGCGAGGATGCCGCCGTCCTTGCAGGAGTCGGAGTAGCCGAGCATGATCTCCTGCAGATTGCCGGAGGCTTTCAATAACTGGCGATAGACATTTTGTTCGAGCAGCATGGTCAGCACCTGCTCGACGTGCGCCAGGTCTTCGATGGTCTCGAACAACGGGCTGATGCGGATGTGGCAGAACCAGTCGTCTGCACCGCGCCGCCCGGCCAGGCCGCACAGTGACGCCAGCCACATCAGCTCCAGTACATGACTGGCATTGTGGGTCATTGAAATGACATAGGTGCCGAAGGCCTCGGCGCTGACTTCGTGGCGCATGTTGGCCATGACGTCCAGTACTTGCAGGGTTTCCGCGGTGGCTTCGCTCAGTGTGTTGCGCTGGATCGCGGGCGGCGGGTTTTCCAGTAGCTGGCACAACAGCGCGATGCGCTGCGTTTCCTCGAGCCCTGCATAATCGGGCTGCTCCGGCAACTGCCGGCACAGCTCGCTGACCGCGTCGCTGTGACGGCTGGATTCCTGACGGATATCCAGGTGCTGCAGGAAGAAGCCGAAGGTTTCCACCAGTCGCACCAGGTCCAGCAGTTCGGCGCGCGACACATTATGATCGCCATGCGATGAGAGCGACTCGTGGATCAATTGCAGATCAGCCAGAAGCTCCTGTTCATTGTCATAGTGCGCCGGGAAATCTTCCGCCCTTATCTCGTTTCCATGCTCGATGCGCTGGTTGGTCAGCTCCAGGTTCTGCCGCAATCGATTGCGCATTATGTAGAGCTTTCGTCGATAGGGCTCGTGTGAAAACCGGTTCGGGTATTCGCCGATGATATCCGGAAACTCGCGCAGGTCCTGTTCGAGGCGTTCAGTGAAAGCCTGGCTGGGCTGTATCAGGCGGCTGGAATAGGTGAGCTTACTGCGCAGCTCATCGACGCGACGCAGGTATTCGTGCAGCACTTCGCGCATGTGCATTCGCAATGCGAATTCGGTGGTAGCGGGTTTGACGAACGGATTGCCGTCGCGGTCGCCACCGATCCAGGAACCGAATTGCAGCAGTCCGGGCACTTCCAGTTCGACTTCGCCATAGGTGCGGCGCACTGATTTTTCCAGGTAACGGTAAACACGTGGCACCGCCTGGAAGAGGCATTCGCGGAAATAGAACAGGCTGTTGCGGATTTCGTCTTCGACGCTGGGTTTGTGCATGCGCACTTCGTCGGTCTTCCAGAGTATCTGCACCTGACTGCGTAGCTCACTGATGATTTCTGCGCGTTCGAGGCGGCTCAGCCGTGTTTGATCGAGTCTTTCCGCAGTGACGAAAATGCTGCGCAGGTTATGCATGACTGCGCGGCGTTTCGACTCGGTCGGATGCGCGGTAAATACCGGCAGGTACAGAGTGCTGTTCAACAGTGTCTGTATCTGTTCGACATTGATATCCGAGGCATGAAAATCGCGCATTGTGTGATCGAAGGAACCGATCCACAGCGGACCGCCTTCGCGCACCCGGCGCCGGCGCTCCTTGTGCAGAAATGCTTCTTCGGCCAGATTTACCAGGCTGAAATAGAGATTGAAGGCACGTACCACATGGCCGAGGGTGTCCGGGTCCAGAGTGTCGATTTTGCGGGTAAGGCGGGCGCGCAGCGCCGGATCATCTTCGCGGCGCAGGCGAATGAAGCCCTTGCGCAGCATTTCCACGGCGGCCAGCACATCGCGTCCGGCCTGCTGCGTGAGCACTTCACCGAGCAGATTGCCGAACAGGCGCACGCGCGAGCGCAATGCCTTGTCCCGGGTTCGTATTGACAGGCTTTGTTTCACTGGCATATCCAAATTTCATCTGTGTGCTGTACCGGCGAGCGCGTCCTGCGGGACGTCACCGGGTGCCGGGGCGCGCCATTATACCCGCTTCGCTGTGCCAGCGGGGCACCAGGTCCGGCACAGTAAAAAAAAGCCCAATCAGTAACCTGGCGCTATTTTCCTTGTCACTAGAAGGGGTTTGAGGCGGTGCGTCGCATCCCGGCTTCCCTGATCCGCAGGTCCAGTATCTGCTGATACAGATCCACATATACCTTTGCGCTTTGCTCCCAGGAAAAGTCCTGCTGCATTCCGGTCTGCACCAGGTCTTTCCAGACCCGCTGCTGGGCATAGAGATTGAGCGCCCGATCGATGGCGTGCAGCAACTGGTCCGGTTCAGGCTCATTAAAGACGAAACCGGTTGCGGTCTGTGCATACAGGTTCGGGCCATTGGCATCCACGACCGAGTCGGCGAGTCCGCCGGTGCGCCGTACAATAGGAGGAGTGCCGTAACGCAGGCTGTACAACTGGTTCAGCCCGCAGGGTTCGAAGAGCGAAGGCATCAGAAATGTATCGGAGCCGGCTTCCACCAGGTGCGCCAGTCCTTCATCGTAAGCGATACGCACGCCGATCTTGCTGCGATGTGCCGTATGGGCGGCGCGCAGCGCCTGTTCGAGTTCCGGCTGACCGGTGCCCAGTATCACCAGTTGCATGGGCCGCTGCAGCAGTTCAGGAATCAGATCCAATATCAGGCCGAGTCCTTTCTGTTCCACCAGTCTCCCGACATGTCCGAATACCGGGATATCCGGGCGCGATGGCAGCTCGAAGGCGTTCTGCAGGGCGATCTTGTTTTCCTGTTTCAGGCGCAGGGTGCGGGCGGTGTAGGTGAACGGGATCAGTCGGTCGCGACCGGGATTCCAGTCGCGGTAATCGACGCCATTCAGAATGCCGGTCAGGCGATCTCTGCGATGCGTCAGCAGGCCATGCAATCCGCAACCGAATTCGGCGCTGCGGATCTCCTTTGCATAGGTCGGGCTTACAGTGGACAGCCAGTCCGCAAACACCAGCCCACCCTTTAAATAGGAGATACGCCCGTGAAACTCCAGTTCGTGCATCGACCACCAGCTGTCCGGCAGCCCCAGTCCGGCAACCTCGGCGCGATCGAACAGACCCTGATAGCTGAGATTGTGGATGGTGAACAGGGTGGCCGGTCGCTGCGCTTCCGAGGCCAGCAGTGCCGGCACCAGTCCGGTCTGCCAGTCGTTGCAGTGCACCAGATCGGGGCGCCAGTTCAGTCCGGCGCGATCCATGGCCAGTTCGCAGACGGCGCGAGCGAACAGCGCGAAACGCGCCGCATTATCCGGCCAGTCAGTGCCCCCCGGTTCGCCATAGGGGCCGCCTGGGCGATCGAAATACTCGGGCGCGTCGACCAGGTACAGACGTACCCGACTGTTCGGCAGGCGTCCCAGCAAAATGCGCACCGGTGTCCGGGCCACCGGCAACGTCAGTTCCGCCACGCATTGCAGCGCGCCCGCGGCCGCGATTGCCTGCGGATAGGCCGGCATTATCAGCCGTACTTCCTGCCGGGAATTTTTCAGTGTGCGCGGCAGACTGCCACTTACGTCAGCGAGACCGCCGGTTTTGATCAGCGGATGTGCTTCGCTGCTGGCAAAAAGAATGTCCATTATTGTTACCTGATTGAATTGTCAGGTAGGTTGCGTTAACACCCGGCAAGCGTCAAGCTGGTATAGCCGGTTCGGTCGTGAGTCCGGCCACTCGAATTGAAGGGTTTGTTCAGGCATGGACGACTGTACCTACGTTATCTTTGGCGCCACCGGCAATCTGTCCCAGGTCAAGCTGATTCCTGCGCTGTACCGTCTCGAGGCTGCGGGACGCCTGCCACCGGGTCTCAAAATCGTCGGCTTCGGGCGGCGCGACTGGAGCGACGACGACTGGCGCGAAAAAATCCGCGAATGGCTCGGCGGCAAGGCATCGGATCCGGCGGTAGTGGCGCGGTTCTGTGCCCGCCAGTTTTTTTTCCAGGGTAATCTCGACGACCAGCAGGCATTCCCGGCGCTGCGCGACTACCTGCTCGAAGGCGCACGATTTTCCCACAATCTGATTTTCTACATGGCCGTGGCGCCCGCTGATTTCGGCCCGGTGAGCCACAACCTCGGAGCCGTAGGGCTCTGTAAGGAAGATGGTGGCTGGCGTCGACTGGTGGTGGAAAAGCCATTCGGCTATGACCTTGAAAGCGCCGAAAGTCTGAATCGGAGTCTGAGTCGCGATTTCGACGAGTCGCAAATTTTCCGCATCGATCATTATCTGGGCAAGGGCGCAGTGCAAAACGTGCTGGTGTTCCGTTTTGCTAACCTGATGCTCGAACCGCTGTGGAATCGCAATTACATCGATCACGTGCAGATCACGCACTCGGAAGAACTCGGCACCGAAGGCCGCGCCGGCTACTACGACGGCGCCGGTGCGCTGCGCGACATGATCCAGAGTCATCTCCTGCAGGTGCTGACGCTGGTGGCTATGGAGCCACCCGCCAATCTGGATGCCGAATGCCTGCGTGATGAGAAGGTCAAGGTGCTGCGTTCCATCCGACCGATTCCGCAGAGCGCCGTGAACGCTCACGCCATTCGCGCTCAATACACGGCCGGCAAAGTGAAAGGCCGGAGCGTGAACGGCTATCTCGATGAGCCGGGGGTGCCGGATGACAGCGTTACCGAAACCTATGTGGCACTCAAGCTCTATATAGATAACTGGCGCTGGCGCAATGTGCCGTTTTACCTGCGTACCGGCAAGCGGATGAAAACCAGCTATTCGATGGTATCCATCCGCTTCAAGCACCCGCCGCAGCAGTTGTTCCGCGAGACGCCCATCGAACAGCTCAAGCCGAACTGGATACTGCTTCACCTGCAACCGCATGAAAACATCCGGCTGGAAATGCAGGTCAAACAGTTCGGTCTGGAAATGCGCGCGGAAACGACCTGTCTCGACGCAAATTCCTGCACCGTCAACCCGGGACAGCTCGATGCCTATGAAGCGTTGCTGCTGGATGTCATCGACGGCGATCACTCGCTGTTCCTGCGCTATGATGAGGTGAGCTGGGCGTGGAAAGCCGTTGATCCGATTCTCAAGGTGTGGTCGATAAACCGGGATTATATTTCCACCTATGATCCCGGCAGCGAAGGCCCGGTTGAAGCCGACCGACTGTTTGTGCGCCCGGACCAGCGCTGGCGGAATTCACTGGAAGATCAGGATTAAGTGAAAAAACTAACCACACTGCCTGCCTGGCAGGCGTTGAACACGCATTTTGAACAGGTAAAAGACCTGCACATGCGCGGCCTGTTCGCCGCGGATGCACTGCGCTTCGATAATTTTTCGCTGCGCTGCAATGACCTGTTGCTCGATTACTCCAAGAACCGCATCACCATGGATACCCTGCCGTTGCTGTTTCAGCTGGCGCGGGAGAGCGATGTGCCGGCCTGGATCGAGCGCATGTTCGCCGGGGAAAAGATCAACTTCACCGAACAGCGCGCGGTGCTGCATACGGCGCTGCGCAACCGCGGCGACGAACCGGTGCTGGTGGATGGCGCCGACGTGATGCCGGCGGTGCGGAAGGTACTGGCGCAGATGCGCAGCTTCACGGAACAGGTGCGTTCCGGCGTCTGGCGCGGCTACAGCGGCGAGCCGATCAGCGATATCGTCAACATCGGCATCGGCGGCTCCGATCTCGGGCCGGTGATGGTCACTGAAGCCCTGCGCCCCTACCAGGATCGACTGCGGGTGCATTTTGTCTCCAATGTCGACGGCAGCCAGATCGTCGATGTGCTGTCCGGCCTGAATCCCGCTACCACCCTGTTCCTGGTGGCATCCAAAACCTTCACTACCCAGGAAACGCTGGCCAATGCACACCATGCACGCCGTTGGTTGCTGGACGCTGCGACTGACGAGGCGGCGGTGTGCAGGCATTTCGTGGCGCTGTCCACCAACGGCGAAAAAGTCCAGGCGTTCGGCATCGATCCGGTGAATATGTTCGAGTTCTGGGACTGGGTGGGCGGACGCTATTCGCTATGGTCGGCTATCGGGCTGTCCATAGCACTGTCCGTGGGCATGGATCATTTCGAGGAGCTGCTGGCGGGTGCGCATGCCATGGACACGCATTTCCGCAGTGCGCCGCTGGAGCAGAATATGCCGGTGGTGATGGCGCTGCTGGGTATCTGGTACCACAACTTTTTCGGCGCCGAGAGCTACGCGGTGCTGCCTTATGATCAGCACCTGCACCGCTTGCCGGCCTATCTGCAGCAGGCTGACATGGAAAGTAACGGCAAGCGCGTGACGCGCAGCGGCGAAGTGGTCGACTACCGCACCGGACCCATCGTCTGGGGTGAGCCGGGCACCAACGGGCAGCATGCCTTCTATCAGTTGATCCACCAGGGAACGCGGCTGATTCCGGCGGATTTTCTGGTCGCCGCGCAGGCCCACCACCCACTCGTCGACCAGCAGCGCATCCTGTTTTCCAATTGCGTCGCCCAGAGCGAGGCGCTGATGCGCGGCAAGACGGCCGCCGAGGCCGAAGCGGAACTGGCGGAGCAGGGTCTGTCCCGGGCGCGCATCGATGCGCTGCTCCCGCACAAGGTGTTCCCCGGCAACCGGCCGAGCAATACGCTGCTGTATCCCCGCCTGACTCCGTTCATGCTGGGCCAGTTGATCGCCCTCTATGAGCACCGGATTTTCGTCCAGGGTGTGATCTGGCAGATCAACTCCTTTGACCAGTGGGGCGTGGAACTGGGCAAGCAGCTGGCGGGGGCTATTCAGGGCGAGCTGCAGGCGGGCGCCGTGGCGCCGGAACATGACAGTTCGACACGGGGCCTGCTGGAGCAATTCCGCGCCCTGACCGCCTCGTAAACCGCCCGGCCGCGACATTCAACAGACCGGCAGGGGGATTTATCCGATAGTCCTTGTGCTGTCAAAACTTAGCAGGTATTTTGCGCGTGGAAGTCGGCTGGACAGTCGCTGCGGTGGCAACACCGTGGAGGAAAGTCCGGGCTCCACAGGGCAGGGTGCCAGGTAACGCCTGGGGGGCGAGAGCCTACGGAAAGTGCCACAGAAAATATACCGCCGGGCGCTTCGGTGACCGGTAAGGGTGAAATGGTGCGGTAAGAGCGCACCGCGCCGCTGGCAACAGCGGTGGCAGGGTAAACCCCACCCGGAGCAAGACCAAATAGGGGAACATTGGCGCGGCCCGCGTTGTTCCCGGGTAGGTCGCTTGAGGTGTACGGTGACGTGCATCGCAGAGGAATGACTGTTCACGACAGAACCCGGCTTACAGGCCGGCTTCCACTTTTTTATCTCTTGCGAATACCGGGCAATTTGCCTGTGGATATTCGCATCTGTTTGAAGTACCTTTAATTGTTCGTTCAGGTCGGTTTTTCGCTGGAAAATGGCTGGTAAAGTTTTCGTCAAAACTCATGGTTGTCAGATGAACGAGTATGATTCCGCCCGCATGGCGGACGTGCTCGCGGAAGCGCATGGCCTGGAATTGACAACTACTGCCGACGAAGCCGATGTCCTGCTGCTGAACACTTGTTCGATTCGTGAAAAAGCGCAGGAAAAAGTTTTTTCCCAACTGGGTCAGTGGCGCGAACTGAAAGAGCTGCGTCCGGAAATCATCATTGGCGTGGGCGGCTGCGTCGCCAGCCAGGAAGGTGCGGCACTGCGTGAACGCGCGCCTTACGTCGACGTGGTGTTCGGTCCGCAGACCCTGCATCGACTGCCGCAAATGATCAACGCCGCGCGCGCCAGTCGCAGCGCGGTAGTGGACATTTCCTTTCCCGAAATTGAAAAGTTCGATCGCCTGCCGGAACCGCGCGCCGAAGGTCCCAGCGCATTCCTGTCTATCATGGAAGGCTGCAGCAAGTACTGCACGTTCTGTGTAGTGCCCTATACGCGTGGCGAAGAAGTGAGCCGGCCGTTCGACGACATCATCGCCGAGGCGGCTTCACTGTCCAGTCAGGGGGTGCGCGAAATCACCTTACTGGGCCAGAACGTCAATGCTTACCGCGGTCCGATGGCGGATGGCAGCATGGCCGATCTTGCCCTGCTGATTACTTTCATTGCTGCGATCGACGGCATCGACCGGATTCGCTACACCACCTCGCATCCGCTGGAAATGAGCGACAGCCTGATTAACGTCTATGCCGAGGTGCCGGAGCTGGTCAGCCATCTGCACTTGCCGGTGCAGAGCGGCGCCGACCGGGTGCTGGCCGCCATGAAGCGCAATCACACGGCGCTGGAATACAAGTCCATCATTCGTCGCCTGCGCGAAGCGCGACCGGATCTCAGCCTGTCGTCCGATTTCATTATCGGCTTTCCCGGCGAAACTGCCGCCGAGTTCGAATCGACCATGGAACTGATTGAAGCGATCGGTTTCGACAATTCATTCAGCTTCATTTACAGCCGGCGTCCCGGTACCCCGGCCGCTGAATTTCCCGATGACGTGCCGCTGGACGAGAAGAAGCAGCGACTTGCGCGCCTGCAGGGCCGCATACTGGAAATGATGGCCGCGATCAGCGCCGGCATGGTCGGCACCGAGCAGCGAATCCTTGTCGAACGCCCATCAAGAAAGGACCCGGAGCAGATGGCCGGGCGCACCGAAAATAACCGGGTAGTCAATTTTTCCGGTTCGCGCGATTTGATCGGCCGCTTCGTCACGCTGCGCATCACGGAGGCATTGCCCAACTCCCTGCGTGGCGAATTCATCGCTATCGATGATCCGGTTTACTCCGAATCACTTGTCAACTGGGCCTGATAAAACCACTCGCCATATCACCTTGGACCCTGAACCCTCATCTATAACGCTGACCCTGGAGCCCGCTGATAATCAGCGCCTGGCGTCCCTTTGCGGTCAGTTCGACGAACACCTGCGCCAGATGGAACGCCGGCTGCATGTCGATATCAGCAATCGCGGCAACCGCTTTCGCATTGTCGGCGATGACCCGGCGGCGCAGCATGCCGGCGA
Source organism: Thiogranum sp. (assembly GCA_024636585.1). Lineage (GTDB taxonomy): Bacteria > Pseudomonadota > Gammaproteobacteria > DSM-19610 > DSM-19610 > Thiogranum. The sequence goes on from JAGXGS010000060.1 coordinate 13,220, forward strand.
AGTGCTGCAGGATCTCTATGAAGCTACCGAAACGGCTCCGATGACGCCGGAGCGTGTGCACCTGCGCCTGCAACAAACCGGCACTGCCGAACCACCCGAAGAAGGTCCGTCGGACGAAAGGGAGTTGTTGGTGCATGCACGGCGCAGCCTGATCAAGCCGCGCAGTCCGCATCAGAAGAACTATGTCGCCAACATTCTCGACATGGACCTCAGTTTCGGAATCGGCCCCGCCGGTACCGGCAAAACCTATCTGGCGGTTGCCTGCGCAGTGCAGGCGCTGGAGCGTGAGGACGTGCGGCGCCTGGTGCTGGTGCGGCCGGCCGTCGAAGCCGGCGAACGCCTCGGCTTTCTGCCCGGTGACCTGACACAAAAAGTCGATCCCTACCTGCGGCCGCTGTATGACGCGCTGTATGAAATGCTGGGCTTTGAGCGCGTCGCCAAGCTGATCGAGCGCAACATCATTGAGATAGCGCCGCTGGCATTCATGCGCGGCCGCACTTTGAACGACTCTTTTGTGATTCTCGACGAAGCGCAGAACACCACCGTCGAACAGATGAAAATGTTTCTGACCCGGCTGGGCTTCGGTTCCACTGCGGTGGTGACCGGGGATATTACCCAGGTTGATTTACCCAAGCATGTGCGCTCGGGTCTGCGGCATGTCATCGAGGTGCTGAGCGACGTGGAAGATATCGGCTTTACGCATTTCGATGCGCGTGACGTGGTTCGGCATCCGTTGGTAAAAAAGATTCTCGATGCCTATCAGTATCACGAAGACGTCCGGGATGACGACTGAGGTGCGCAATCCGATCGAACTGGACTTACAGATAGTGACAGATGCGCAGGCACTGCCATCGCGGCAGGATTTTCTGAGATGGAGCGAGGCGGCACTGGCAGATGCAAAAGGTCCGCGCGGCCTGGTGGTGCGGGTGGTCGACGAGCGCGAAAGCCGGGAACTGAATCAATGCTATCGCGGCAGGAACCAGCCCACCAACGTGCTATCGTTTCCATTCGAGGCGCCTGCGGTGGCGGCCTCTAATCATCTGGGCGACCTGGTGATCTGTGCGCCGGTGGTGGCGCACGAAGCACAGGAACAGCATAAGCCGGTGGCCCATCACTGGGCGCACATGGTGGTGCACGGGGTTCTGCATCTGCTTGGTTATGATCATGAGGATGAAAGCTCGGCAACGGAAATGGAAAGTCTGGAAAAACAGATACTGGAGCAACTCGGGATCGATGATCCCTATGTGGAAAGCAATATGATGGTGCAGGAATAATGAGGGAAGATCGAGCGACCAACGGGGCACCGCAGCGGACCTGGATGGAGCGTCTCAGCCAGGTCCTGCTCGGCGAACCGAAAGACCGCGAGCAGTTGATCGTTCTGCTGCGCGATGCGCACGAGCGCGGTCTGTACGATGTCGATGCGCAGGCGATGATCGAAGGCGTGCTGCAGGTGTCCGACATGCAGGTGCGCGACATCATGATTCCGCGCTCGCAGATGGTCGTGGCCGGGCGCGACTACAGCCCGGAAGAATTGATTTCCATTGCCATCGAGTCCGGCCATTCGCGCTTCCCGGTGGTCGGCGACAGCCGCGACGAAGTGGTCGGTGTGCTGCTGGCCAAGGACCTGCTGCGGTATTCGTCAAAAAACGCCAATCAGAACTTCTCGATCCGGGAAATCCTGCGCCCGCCGGTGTTCGTGCCGGAGAGCAAGCGCCTCAATGTGTTGCTGAAGGAATTCCGGGCCAGTCGCAACCATCTGGCGATCGTGGTCGATGAATACGGCGGTGTGGCTGGCATGGTCACCATCGAGGACGTGCTGGAGCAGATCGTCGGCGAAATCGAGGATGAACATGATATCGATGAAGACACCTTCATCCGCAAGTACAGCGACATCAATTTCACCGTGAAGGCGCTGACCTCGATCGAGGATTTCAATGAATACTTCGGCACCGGATTCAGCGATGAGGAATTCGATACCATTGGTGGGCTGGTCACCCATCAGCTGGGCCGCCTGCCCAAACGCGGCGAGTCGGTCGTGCTCGACCACATGAGTTTCCAGATTCTCAACGCCGACAACCGGCGTATCCACCTGATGAAAGTCACTCTGCTACGTAACCCGGACGCCATTCAGCCGGAAGTCAGCGCCTGATCGCATGCTGAACACTGGCGCCGGCAAGGGACTGGCCGCGCTGCTCGCCGGCGCTCTGCTGCCGCTGGGCTTCGCACCATTCGGACTGTTCCCGCTGCCGCTGCTGGCGCTGGCGGTGCTTGCATCTCTGCTGTACCGGGCACTACCGCGCAGCGCGTTCCTGTACGCCTGGCTGTTCGGCGTCGGCCAGTTCGGCGTCGGCGTCTCCTGGATCTATATCAGCATTTATCTGTACGGCGATGCCAGCCTGGCGCTGTCGGTCGCAGTGATGCTGTTGTTCGTGGCGATCCTGGCAGTCTATTTTGCGCTGGCGGCCGCGGCGCTGGCGCGTGCCGCCATCCACTCCGCCGGCTGGTTTTTTCTGGCCGGCTTTCCTGCAGCCTGGCTGTTCACCGAGTGGGTCCGTTCCTGGTTATTCACCGGTTTTCCCTGGCTCAACCTCGGCTACAGTCAGATCGACGGTCCGCTGGCCGGCTATGCGGCGGTGTCCGGTGTGTACGGGGTCGGCTGGCTGGCAGCTCTCAGTGCCGGACTGCTGGCATGGATGCTGTACGCCGGACGCAGCGCCCGCCTGCCGGGCGCCGCCGTACTGCTGCTCATCTGGTCGGCCGGCTTTGCGCTGCAGCACCACGACTGGACTGAATCGGCCGGAGCGCCCTTCACCGCGACACTGGTGCAGGGCAATATTTCGCAGGATCTGAAATGGCGTTCCGATCAGCAGCAGTCCACCCTGGAGACCTACGTGGCGCTGACCCGCCAACACCTGGACAGTGATCTGGTGGTATGGCCCGAAACTGCGGTGCCGGCCTATTACGACAGCGTCGATATGGAGTTTCTGGAACCGCTGCGCCGTGAGTTGCAACAGCACGAGGTGTCGCTGCTTACCGGAGTCCCGGTGCTGGATCGTCGCAACTGGGAATTTTTCAACGCCGTGATCAGCCTTGAACAGCCCGGACATTTCTATTTCAAAGAACACCTGGTGCCGTTCGGTGAATACCTGCCGCTGCGCGACTGGCTGGCGCAGGTGCTCAGCTTTCTGCCGGTACCCGAGGGGGACTTCAGCGCCGGGCCACCGCGGCAGCTGCCGCTCATTGCAGCCGGTCATCCGGTGGGCGCGTCGATCTGTTATGAAATTGCCTTCGGCGAACAGTTGATCCGCTCGGTTCCGTCTGCGGCCTACCTGGTCAACGTCAGTAACGACGCCTGGTTCGGTGATTCGCTGGCGCCACACCAGCACCTGGAAATGGCGCGCATGCGGGCGCGCGAAATGGGCCGTTATGTATTGCGCGCGACCAATACCGGTGTTTCAGCAATTATCGATGCCGATGGCAGGTTGCTCAGCCGCAGTGAACTGTTCGAGACGCAGACCGTCACCGCTCAGGTTGAACCGCGCAGCGGCATCACACCTTACGTGCGCTGGGGTAACTGGCCGGTGGTTACAGGACTGCTGGCGGTGCTGCTGGTGGCAGGGATCAGGGGCCGCAAACTATAGGGCCGCAGTTCGGTCATCGGTCGGCCAGCGTCGAAACGTATCGCTCTGGCACTGCGGACACAACGGGATGCGTGCCGTGTAATGAAATTGCAGCGCCTCGTTACAGGACCCGCAGTACAGGGTGCCGGGACCGGTGATTTCGCCGCTGTGGTAAGGCGGGTCTCGCTGCAGTTCGCTGTTCAGTTCAGCCCATTCGACGCGGGTGCGGTCGGCGACGCGGCTGAACAGTTCCAGCAGCGAATCCTCGATTCGATCGATGTCGAAACGCAGCCAGTCAGCGATTTCCTCGCTGGATTCGGCGAGGTGGCGGCCGGCATCCTGCATGTCTCGCTTGAGGTAATAGGAAATTTTCTCGGCTTCGTCATGACTGAGTTCCCCGAGTTCGATGGCCGTTTTACGCGCCTGATCGACGCTGCTGCGCAGGCTCGGCAGAGCCCGGGTTTCCACGTCATCCAGTGAATGACGCACCCGCTCCATCATGCGGTTGTAGGCCTTGACGAGGTCGTCGGCAGTGGTGTTGGGCATGAAAATCTCCGCTAAAGCAGCTGGGATACCAAGTTTAACCCTTTGCCGGGCTGCTGTGTATTGTTCGGCCGGAGCGGGGTACGGTATTCTTCCGCCTTTGACATCAATCATCAGGCAGTAGCAATGAATCCGAATTACAGGCCGCAGGACATCGAAACGCGCATCCAGCGGCAATGGGAGGAGCAGGGCACCTTTCGCGCACTGGAAGACGATGCCCGGGAAAAATACTACTGCCTGTCGATGTTTCCGTATCCCTCCGGGCGTCTGCACATGGGGCATGTGCGCAACTACACCATCGGCGATGTGATTTCCCGTTACCAGCGCATGCAGGGCAGGAACGTAATGCAGCCGATGGGCTGGGACGCGTTCGGCCTGCCGGCGGAAAACGCCGCCATCAAGAACCAGGTGCCGCCGGCCAAATGGACCTACGAGAACATCGATTACATGCGCGGTCAGCTGAAACGCCTGGGTTTCGGCTATGACTGGGACCGCGAGCTGGCTACCTGCGATCCCGCCTATTACCGCTGGGAGCAGTGGTTCTTTACGCAGTTGTTCAAAAAAGGCCTGGTGTACAAGAAGACTGCGGTCGTGAACTGGGACCCGGTCGACCAGACGGTGCTGGCCAACGAACAGGTGATCGATGGCAAAGGCTGGCGTTCCGGCGCGCCGGTGGAGCGCCGCGAGATACCGCAGTGGTTTCTGAAAATCACCGATTACGCCCAGCAGTTGCTCGATGATCTGGATCAGCTGGACGGCTGGCCTGATCAGGTACGCACCATGCAGCGCAACTGGATCGGTCGTTCCGAGGGCGTCGAACTGCAGTTTGAGGTGCCGGGTGCAGCGCAACCGCTGACCGTCTTTACCACGCGTCCCGACACGCTGATGGGTGTCACCTACGTGGGCGTGGCACCGGAGCACCCGCTGGCCAGGCAGGCCGCCGCTGACAACCCGCAACTGCAGGCTTTCATCGAAGAATGCGCGCATACCAGGGTCGCCGAGGCGGACATGGCGACGCTGGATAAAAAGGGTGTCGATACCGGCCTCACTGCGTTGCATCCGGTAACCGGCGAAGCGGTGCCGGTGTGGACCGCCAACTTCGTGTTGATGGAGTACGGTGCCGGCGCGGTGATGGCAGTGCCGGCGCACGATCAACGCGATTATGAATTTGCACAGCAGTACGGATTGCCGATTCGCCAGGTGATTCATCCGGTTGATGCCGATCAGCCGGCGAATGTCGAAGCGTCTGCCTTTACCGACCGGGGCATCCTGAAAGATTCCGGTCCATTCGACGGACTGACATCCGAACAGGCTTTCGATGCGATAGCCGATTTTCTCGTTGCGCGCGGCGCCGGTCGCAAGACCATCAATTTTCGCCTGCGCGACTGGGGTGTGTCCCGGCAGCGCTACTGGGGCTGCCCGATCCCGATGATCAATTGTGCGGCCTGCGGTTCGGTGCCGGTGCCGGAAGACCAGTTGCCGGTGGTGCTGCCGTCCGACGTGGTGCTGGAAGGTACCGGCTCACCGCTGAAAACCGATCGGACCTTTATCGATACGTCCTGTCCGGGCTGCGGTGGCCCGGCCGAGCGCGAGACCGATACCTTCGATACCTTTTTTGAATCGTCCTGGTATTACGCGCGCTATACCTGCCATGACTTCGACGCCGGCATGCTCGATGAGCGCGCCCACCACTGGCTGCCGGTCGACCAGTATGTCGGTGGTATCGAGCACGCGGTATTGCACCTGCTGTATGCGCGCTTCTTTCACAAGCTGATGCGCGACCTCGGTCTGGTCAGGGGAGACGAGCCGTTCAGGCACCTGCTGACCCAGGGCATGGTCAACAAGGATGGCTCGAAGATGTCCAAGTCGAAGGGCAATACCGTTGATCCGCAACAACTGATCGATCGTTACGGCGCGGATACGGTACGCCTGTTCATGATGTTCGCGGCGCCGCCGGAGCAGTCGCTGGAATGGTCAGACAGCGGCGTTGAAGGCGCGTCGCGGTTCCTCAACCGCCTGTGGAAAGCGACCGCGGAGCATGTCGCCGCAGGTCCGGCGCCGGCGCTGCAGCCGGAGGCGCTGAACGCGGACCAGAAGGCATTGCGCTACAAACTCCACGAGACGATCAGGAAAGTAAGCGACGATGTCGGTCGGCGTTATACCTTCAATACCGCGATCGCCGCCAACATGGAACTGCTCAACGAACTGACCCGCTCCAGCGACGGTTCCGCTGCCGGTCAGGCACTGATGCAGGAAGCGCTGCAGGCAGCAGTGCTGATGCTGTCGCCGATCGTGCCGCATATCTGCCAGGAACTGTGGCAGGCGCTGGGACATGCCGGCAGCGTGGTCGATTGCGCATGGCCGCAGTTTGATGAGGCGGCGCTGGTCAGGGACAGCATCGAGCTGGTCGTGCAGGTGAACGGAAAAATGCGCGGCAAGATCGAGGTGGCCACCGGCGTAGACGATGCGGCAATTCGACACGCGGCACTGACCGAACCCAATGTATTGCGCTTCATCGACAGCCAGCAGGTGCGCAAGGTGATCATCGTGCCGGGCCGGCTGGTCAATCTGGTGGTGGCATGATACCGGTCGGGCGGCTGGCCCTGTATCAGCGCTTGCTGTTGCTGGCGCTGGCGGCGACATTGACCGGCTGCGGTTTTCACCTGCGTGGCGGGGTGGCACTGGCACCGGTCCTGGAAAAAGTCTATCTGCAGTCGGAGACGCCTTACAGCGGCATATCGGCCAGGCTGCGCAACGAGCTGCAGTCATCCGGAGCGGAACTGGTCGATGCACCGGAGCAGGCCACCGCAGTCCTTCAGGTGCTCGGCAGCCGTTCCCTGCGCCGGGTGCTGTCAGTCGGCCAGGCTGGCCGGGCCAGTGAATACGAGTTGTTCGAGGAAGTCACTTTCGCACTGGAAACTCCCGATGGCGAAGTGCTGTTGTCGCCACAGACGCTGCAGCTTACACGCGACATGGCATTCGACGAGACCCAGTTGCTCGGCAAGGTGTCCGAGGGTGAGGATATTCAGCGTCAGATGCGGCGTCGACTGGCGCGCCAGATCATTACCCGGATCACGGTCGGGATGACCCGGCAATGAGCCAGCTGCGCGTCGAACAACTGGCCGGACAGCTCAGGCAGGGTCTGGCACCGGTCTATTTCATCCACGGGGACGAAACGTTGCTGGTCGATGAATGCGCAGATGCCATTCGGGCCGCGACTCGCGCCGGCGGATTTGCCGATCGCCAGGTGTTCAGTGTCGATGCCGGGTTCGACTGGAATACCCTGCTCTCGGCCTGTGACAGCCTGTCGCTGTTCTCCGAGCAACGCTTGCTCGAGTTGCGCCTGCCGACCGGGAAACCGGGCAAGCAGGGGGCGGAAATGTTGCGCCAGTACGCGGCGCGCCCGGCGCCCGACACGGTACTGTTGATCCTGTCGGGCAAGCTCGAAGCGGCGGCCAGGCGCAGCAAATGGGTGCAGGCACTGGAAACCGCCGGAGTGGGCATCGCGGTGTGGCCGGTGAGCATTGCGCAGCTGCCGGCCTGGATCGAGCAACGGATGCGCGCGCGCGGCATGCGGGCCGAACCGGACGCCCTGCAGCTGCTCGCCGAGCGCGTCGAGGGCAATCTGCTTGCTGCGGCCCAGGAGATCGAAAAACTGTTCCTGCTGCACGGCAGCACCCGACTCGACTATCAGACGGTTGCGGAGCAGGTGGCGAACAGCGCGCGTTATGACATTTTCGGCCTGGTCGACAGCGCCCTGGCCGGCGATCCGGTGCACACCCAGCGGATGCTGACCGGGCTGCGCGCGGAGGGCATAGATCCGGTGCTGGTGCTATGGGCGCTGGCGCGCGAAATCCGCTCTCTGGCGAGCATGGCGCGGGCCCTGCAGCGCGGCGCGTCGCCGGGCGAGGCACTCGCTGCCGAGCGTATCTGGGACAAGCGCAAGCCCCTGATCACCGGTGCCTTGCAGCGCATTCGCGGACGTCAGTGGTGGCACCTGTTGCAGCATTGCGCGCACATTGACCGGGTTATCAAGGGGCGCGCCGCGGGCAGCTCCTGGGATGAGCTGTTACAATTGAGCCTGGGACTGGCAGGTGCCGCAGTGCTGCGGCCCGCCGCCTGAAACCAACGGAAACATGACCAACATGAGTGAATCAGCGGAATCCATGAACTTCGACGTCGCCGCCTATATGCAGGAGCTGGGACAGCAGGCGCGTGCCGCGGCGCGGGCCATCGGGCGCAGCGAGACCGGCGCCCGCGATGCTGCGCTACTGGCCATGGCCGATGCCATTGTCGATGACCGTGCGCGTCTGGTTGCCGAGAACCTGAAAGACCTGGAGGCCGGTCGCCAGCGGGGGCTGGACGCGGCGCTGCTGGATCGTCTGGAACTCACTGATGCGCGTATCGATGCCATGGCCGATGGCCTGCGCCAGGTCGCGGCACTGCCCGACCCGGTCGGCGCCATCAGCGATATGAATTTTCGTCCGAGCGGCATCCAGGTCGGGCGCATGCGCGTGCCGCTGGGCGTGATCGGGATCATTTACGAATCACGACCGAATGTGACTGCGGATGCCGCGGCGCTCTGTCTCAAATCGGGCAATGCCTGCATTCTGCGCGGTGGTTCGGAAGCGCTGCACTCCAACCAGGCGATCGCGCGCTGTATCGAACGTGGCCTCGAGCAGGCCGGCCTGCCGACCAGCACCGTACAGGTTGTTGCGACCACCGATCGCGCCGCGGTTGGTGAACTGCTGAAACTCGAGCGTTACGTGGATGTCATCGTGCCGCGTGGCGGCAAAGGCCTGATCGAACGCGTCAGTGCCGAATCGCGAATCCCGGTGATCAAACATCTGCATGGCGTCTGCCACACGTACATCGATGACGAGGCTGATGTCGACAAGGCCGTGAAGGTTGCCTTCAATGCCAAGACCCAGCGCTACGGAACCTGCAACACCATGGAAACCCTGCTGGTGGCGGAGGGCATTGCCGAGCGCGTGTTGCCGGTGCTCGGTGGCTTATATCTGGAACAGGGTGTGGAGTTGCGCGGTTGCGAAAAAACCCGCCGCATCCTGCCCGATATCACTGCCGCGCAGGAGTCGGACTGGGACGAGGAATATCTCGCGCCGATCCTGGCGGTTCGGGTAGTGGCCGATATGGAAGCGGCGATGGAACACATCGACCGGCATGGCTCCCAGCACACCGATGTGATCATCACCGAGAACCTCACCCGCGCGCGGCGGTTTCTGCGCGAGATCGATTCCAGTTCCGTTATGGTCAATGCCTCGTCGCGTTTCGCGGATGGCTTCGAATACGGACTGGGTGCCGAGATCGGCATCAGTACCGACAAGCTGCACGCGCGCGGACCGGTCGGTCTCGAGGGTTTGACGACTCTGAAGTTCATTGTGTTGGGTGATGGTCATATCCGCACCTGAAATCAGCGCATCGAGCGCATGATCTGCCTTCTCGGTGGTACTTTCGATCCCGTCCACTTCGGTCATTTGCGCTGTGCCCTCGAAGTACAGCAACAACTGAATATCGCCTGCGTACACCTGCTGCCGGTGCGCACGCCGCCGCACCGGGAAGCGCCGCGGCTGTCGCCGGATCAACGCCTCACGCTGTTGCAGCTGGCCATAGCCGGGGAGCCGGCGCTGTGTATCGACCAGCGCGAACTGCAGCGTGACGGGCCGTCTTACATGGTTGATACGCTGGCGTCCCTGCGCGCGGAACATCCGGAACAGCCGCTGTGTCTGGCGCTGGGCATGGATGCCTTTGGCGCGCTGGACAGCTGGCACCGCTGGCAGGAAATCGGACGCCTGTGTCACCTGGTATTGATGCAGCGCCCGGGTAATGAATGGCCGCGTCAGGGTGCGGTCGCAGAGTGGGCAGGCGCGGCACGCGTGGACGATGTGGCGCTGCTCGAGAGGCAGCCGGCCGGATATATCCTCAGTGTTCCGGTTACCCAGCTGGACATTTCATCGACGCGTATCCGGGCCATGCTGGCCGCCGGGCGCAGCCCGCGTTACCTGGTGCCGGAAGCGGTGCTGGAGCGCATTCAACAAGAGAACTGGTATGCAAGCTGAACAACTGAAAACACTGGCCGTGCAGGCACTGGAAGATGTCAAGGCCATCAATGTCGCCGAATTCGACGTGCGTGGCATGACTGCCGTCACGGATTTTATGATCGTTGCCAGCGGCACTTCAGATCGTCATGTGAAATCACTGGCCAATGCGGTGGTGGTGGCCTGTAAAAAAGCCGGCGTCAAACCGCTGGGCATAGAAGGCGAGCGCGAGGGCGAATGGGTGCTGGTCGATCTGGGCGACGTGGTGGTGCACGTGATGCAGCCGCGTATCCGCGAGTTCTATGCACTGGAAAAACTCTGGTCGGTGACGGAGCAGAGCCGGGAAAACAGCGAGCGGCACTAAGCAATACATGGAGATCAACCTGATTGCCGTGGGTACGCGGATGCCGGCCTGGGTAGAGGAGGGTTATCGCGAATATGCGCGGCGGATGCCGCGCGAGTGCAGCCTGGCGCTGACCGAGATACCGCTCGCACAACGCAGCAAATCAACGCCGGTGGCGCGCGCCATGGCCAGCGAAGGTCAGCGGATGCTGGACGCCGTCGGTGCTGATCGACGGGTTATTGCACTGGACGTCAAAGGCGCCGGCTGGTCGACCGAAGAGCTCGCCGCGCAGTTGCAGGCATGGTTGCAGGATGGACGTAATCTGGCGCTGCTGGTGGGCGGCCCGGACGGTCTGGCGCCGGCCTGCCTGGCGCGGGCCGAGCAGCGCTGGTCATTATCGCCGCTGACCCTGCCGCATCCGCTGGTCAGAGTGTTACTCGCAGAACAGCTGTATCGTGCCTGGACGGTGAACAGCGGTCACCCGTACCACCGCGCCTGAAGCGTATGCCGGATATCATTCTTGCTTCCGCATCCCCCCGGCGTCGGGAACTGCTCGCGCAAATCGGGGTCCGTTTTCATCAGGAGCTGGTGGAAATCGATGAAACCCCGCACCCGAACGAGGCGCCGGAAACTTATGTAGTGCGTCTGGCACTGGAAAAAGCCCGTGCGGTGCGCGCCAGACACGGCGATGATGCAATCCCGGTACTGGGGGCCGACACCGCTGTCGTGATCGATGGCAGGACGCTGGGCAAGCCGGCTGACGCCGCCGATGCGCGCGCCATGCTGGAGCTGCTGTCGGGCCGCCGGCACAGTGTATTCAGTGCCGTGGCACTGGCAGGCCGGCATGAAGATGTCCGGGTGAACGAAAGTGGCGTGTGGTTTCGCGCCATCAGCAGCGCAGAGATCGATGCCTACTGGCGCAGTGGCGAGCCAGCCGACAAGGCCGGCGGCTATGGCATTCAGGGGCTGGGCGCGGTATTTGTCGAACGCCTGGAGGGCAGCTATTCCGGTGTCATGGGGTTGTCCCTGTACGAGACCGCGGCCTTGCTGAACGCTTTTGACATAAAAATTCTGGACCGGAAATGATGACAGTCGAGTTGCTGGTGAATGTGACGCCACAGGAAATCCGCGTGGCGGTGGTCGAAAATGGCATGCTGCAGGAAGTCTTTATCGAGCGCGCGCGGCGGCGCGGCCTGGTCGGCAACATCTACAATGGCGTGGTGTGCCGGGTACTGCCTGGCATGCAGGCGGCATTCGTGGAAATCGGTCTGGATCGTGCGGCTTTTCTGCATGCTTCCGACATCGCCGTGTCAGTGGATGATGAGAAGATTGAACCGGCGCCGGTCGCCGCCAACGGCGACAATATCAATCGACTCCTGCAAACCGGTCAGACCCTGCTGGTGCAGGTGATCAAAGACCCGCTCGGCAGTAAAGGCGCGCGCCTTACCACTCACATCACGATTCCATCCCGGTATCTGGTGTTCATGCCCGAGGCACACAATATCGGTGTGTCGCAGCGTATCGAGGACGAGAGCGAGCGGCAGCGACTGCGCGATCTGGTGGTGCAGGCGCGCGGCGAAAATGCCAGTGGCGGGATCATTGTGAGGACCGCCGCCGAAGGGATTTCCGACGAGGCGATTGCGTCCGATCTGCGGTTTCTGCAACGCCTGTGGACGTCGGTGCAGGAACGTATTGCCAGTGCCGGACCCGCCGAAATGGTGCATGAGGATCTGCCTCTGGTGCTGCGCGTGTTGCGTGATATCTCCGATGCTGAAGTCGAAAAGCTGCGCATCGACTCGCGTGAAGCGTTTCAACGGGTAGAGAAATTCATTGCCCAGTTCATCCCGGAACTGTCCGGCAAGCTGGAGTATTACCCCGGCGAACGTCCGATATTCGATCTCTACGGCGTCGATGATGAAATTCAGAAGGCGCTGGGGCGCAAGGTGCAACTCAAGTCCGGCGGCTACCTGATCATAGATCAGACCGAAGCGATGACGACCATCGATGTCAATACCGGTGCCTATGTCGGACATCGCAATCTGGAAGAAACTATTTTCAAGACCAACCTGGAAGCGGCGCAGGCCATTGTCAGGCAACTGCGTTTGCGCAATCTTGGCGGGATCATTATCGTTGATTTCATTGATATGCAGACCGAGGATCACAAGCGCCAGGTGTTGCGCGCACTCGAAAAGCATGTCGAGCGCGATCACAGCCACTGCTATGTCAGCGAGATCTCCGATCTCGGTCTGGTGCAGATGACCCGCAAGCGCACCCGCGAAAGTCTGGAACATGTGCTGTGTGAAACCTGTCCGACCTGCGGAGGTCGCGCCACGGTCAAAAGCGCCGAAACGATATGCTACGAAATTTTCCGCGAAATACTGCGCGAAGCGCGTCAGTTCGATTCCCAGCAGTTGCTGGTGCTGGCGTCGCAGGAAGTGGTTGACCTGTTCCTCGACGAGGAATCGACCAGTCTGGCCGAACTGGAAGCCTTTATCGGCAAGCCGATCAAGTTCCAGGTCGAGTCGCTGTACACGCAGGAACAGTTCGACGTGGTGTTGCTGTAACGTGAGGGTGGCATTTATCCGGTTCGAAAACCGCGAATCGCTGTGATGGTTCTGAAACGCCTGGGCAGCCTGTTGTGGTGGCTCACCGTTGTGGTTGTCGTGGGGCTGGCGGTCGCGCTCAGCGCGGCACGTGTGCTGTTGCCGGAGATGTCCGAATACCGCGTGCAGATCGAGACGATGGCGACGCGCGTCGTCGACCGGCCGGTGCAGATCGGTTCTCTCGATGCCGACTGGCAGGGACTCTCGCCGGTTCTGAAACTGCAGCAGGTGCGCGTGCATGACGAGAAATTTCCCGGCGGCTCCCTGGCCGTGCAGGAGGTGCATCTTACCCTTGATCTGTTCAGTTCCCTGGTGCAGCGGCAGTGGCGCACATCGCGACTGCGCGTGATAGGGGCGCATCTCAGTCTCCATAGTCCCGGTACTTTTGGAAGCTGGCGTAATCTCGACTCGCTTGCCTGGCTGTGGCAGCAGGGAAGCGTCGTCCTCGATGAGGTCAGTGTCGAGTGGACGGATGAACGCTGGTTCACCGAACCGCTTCAGTTACGCGATATCTCACTGCAACTGATCAACAACGGGTCCCGGCATCACCTGGCGCTGAATGCCGGCCTGACACCGCATCAGGAAAGCCGGCTGGCCATCATGGCCGATCTTGCCGGGCCCGGTAACGATCCGGCGTCCTGGCGCGGACAAATCTATATCAAGGCCGATGCGCTGCAGTTACAGGCGGCGCAACCGCTGTTTGCGCGCTTTGATCTGGCGCTGAAAGGGCGCACCGATCTGGAGCTGTGGGCGGGCGTTGATGAGGGGCTTTTCGACTGGGGCACTGGCAGCCTGGCGGTGCAACAGGGACGTCTGCAGGACCGCAGCGGCGGCACTGCCGGCTTCGCTGCGGATCAGCTGGATACCGGATTCCGCTGGCAGGCGCTGGATAACGGCTGGCAGGCTGATCTGCGCGAGTTCACTTATCAACGGGGCGATGGCACCCTGTGGCCCGCATCGCGTTTGAGCCTGGTCGTCAAGCGCGATGCTGAACTCAGAGTGCGGGGCCGCGCCAGCCTGCTGGTGATCGACGAGTTGCACGCCATGTTGCCGCTGTTCCCGTGGATTGATAAAGACGCGGTGACCATGATCGATCGCCTGCAGCCGGCGGGCGAGCTGCGCGATGCTGATTTCGACCTTGAGTTTTTCGAATCGGGGCTGCCGCGGTTTGCGGCGCGCGCGCGCTTCGACGAACTTGCGCTGGCGGCCAGCGGCGGTTTACCCGGTATGACCGGCATGAGCGGACGCATCGAAGGGAATCTGCAGTCGGGATTCCTGCACCTAGATTCCGGCAGCTCATCGCTGCGCATGCCGAATCTGTTCAGCAACCCGCTGCAGCTTTCCCAGCTTGCCGGTACCCTCGGCTGGGAACGTTACGCTGAATCATTTCGCATCCGCAGCGATGCTATCGAAATCGAATCAGGTGCGCTGGCCGCCACTGCGCGGTTGCAGCTGGACTGGCCATATCGGGAGGCTTCGCCGTGGATCGATCTGCAGGTGGCCGGCGACAGTCTGCCGCTGGACCAGTTTCACCACTATCTGCCCGATCAGGTGATGAGTCCCAAAGCAACGGACTGGTTGGAGAGGGCGTTCCAGCAGGGAAGTGTGCATAACCTGCGCTTTCTGCTGCAGGGCCGTATCGATGAGATTCCTTTCGACGCGCGTCAGGGCCGCCTGGAAGCGCGCTTCGACTTCGATGATCTGAGGCTCGATTATCATCCGCAGTGGGGGCAGTTGCATGACGGACAGGGTTCGGCACTGTTTGACGGTCGTTCCATGCGCATTGTCGGTAACGGGGGACGTATCCGCGGTGCACCGCTGGGACAGGTGGTGGCGACTATCGAGGATCTGACCCGGCCGGTGCTGGAGATCGACGGTTCAGTTGCGGCCCAGGCATCCGGCATGCTCGAATATCTTGCCAGCACTCCGCTGGGCGACCGCTTCGATAAAGCGATGGGGCAGTTCGACAGCAGTGGTGATGCACAGTTACAGCTGGGCCTGAAGATCCCGTTGAAACGCGAACTGGGAAGGCTGGCCGTCAATGGCCGTGTGGAACTGGATAACAACAGCCTGACGCAGCGCAAAAGCGGTATCGCAGTCACCGACATCAGCGGACGGCTGCAATTCACCCGCGACGGAATCAGCGCGAAGAAGTTGACCGGGCGCCTGCTGGGAAGTCCGGTAGTAGGTTCGATCTACCGGCCAACCGACGCCGATGGCGATACGCTGCTTGATGTGCAGGGTCGACCGGACCTGATTGCTGCGCTGGTCGCGAAGCAGCCGGCACTGGCTGACTACATCAGGGGCGAAGCCAGCTGGCGGGCGGTGCTGCGGATCCCGGACCGGCACGCCACTGTCAAGACTGCCGCGACCTTACAGCTGCAATCTGATCTTGTCGGTATCAGCAGCGAATTCCCCACGCCGTTCCGGAAAACTGCTGCGAAACCGCGCAACCTGTCGATCAGCTGGACACCCGCCGCGACCCCGGCTCAGCCGTTCCTGATCAGCTACGGCAAACTTGTCGATGCGCGTATCCTGCCCGGCAGCGGCCGGACGGGTCTTGAAAAAGCTGATGTGCGCTTCGGCAGCGGTACGGCACAGTTACCCGAGCAGCAGGAAATTCGCATCGCTGGCCAGCTGGAACGCTTTGATCTCGATGACTGGCTGCAGGTGTTCAATGCGCTGTTGCCGGCGCGTGGCGGATCTGCATCCGTCGATGCGCCGACGCCGGTTTCGGTGCATGTCGCGGTGATGAACTTTTTCGCTTTCGGTCATCAGGTGAAGGACGTGCGTCTGGACAGTCAGGCACTGGATCCCTGGCATTTCACTCTGCAGGGAGAGGGTGCCGCCGGTACCCTGCGCTGGACGCCGGCCGCGCCTGCGCAAGGGTCGCATGTGCAACTGGCGCTCGATCACCTGTTGCTGAAGCCGGTTGCGGCCGGTAGCGCAACACGTCAGGACCGCCCGCCGCATCCGGGACGCTTGCCGGCGCTGGATATTGCTATCGCCGACCTGCGTTACGCCGGAAAGTCCCTGGGCACCATCGGAGTAACGGGTAAACCGGTGCCTGATGGTTTCGCGTTCGATTCGCTCGCAATGCGTTCCCAGGCGATTGAATTCGTCGGCAAGGGTACCTGGGTGCAGCGTGGCAACCACCAGCGTTCGCATGTCGCGGGAACTGTCGTCGACGGTCGGCTTGAAGATCTGAGCCGCCTGTTCGCGGCTAACAGCGCCGTGCAGGGCGGCAAACTCAGTGGCCATCTGGATCTCGGCTGGGACGGCAGTCCGGCCGCTTTCAGTCTTGCCTCACTTGAAGGGGATCTGTATCTCAAGGCGCGTGATGGACGGCTGGTGGATGTCGACGAAGGTCCGGCAAAACTGCTGAACCTGATCAGTCTCAATTCCCTGCAGCGGCGTCTGTCCCTGGATTTCAGCGATATCGTCAAGGAAGGTTTCAGCTTCGATACACTCGAAGGCCGGTTCGTGATCACCGATGGCGATGCTTTTACCAACAATTTCCGGATCGAAGGTTCCTCGGCCATTATCAATGTGGCCGGGCGCACCGGCCTGATTGCGAAAGATTACGATCAACTGGTAACGGTGATTCCGCAGGTGAGTTCCGGTCTGCCGCTGGCCGGGGCAATTGCCGGTGGCCCGGCGGTCGGCGCAGCGGTATTTCTGGCGGAGAAACTGGTGGGCAAGGAATTTAACCGGATTACCGAGTTGCAGTACCAGGTAAGCGGCAGCTGGGAAGACCCGACGTATGTGCGTCTTCCGAAGCGTCGCTAGGGAGGCGGAGAGGCGTGCTGTGTTATCCTACGTGGATGATTGATTTCCGCCGCTGGTTTGCCGCCGGTCTGTTGCTGCTCGGTGCAGCAGGCGCCTGTGCGCAGGAGCGCTGGACGCTGACGGCCGACGCCTGGGCGCGTCCGCGTGATGGACTGTCGGTGGCGCGCATGGCGCCGTTACCCGAGGTCATCTCCGCCTGGTCGACACAGCCGGACCAGCGTTTGCTGTTGCGCTATCCCGGCGGCGAAGAAGGTTTGCTGTGGGCGCACGAACTGCGCGGTTGGCTGGTGGCGCTGGGTATCCCGCTGGCGGATCAGGAACTGGTGGCCGGCAGCTCACAGGCCGATCGAATAGAAATTGAAGTGACGAGGTGAACGAGCAGTGACAACGGTAGCCTGTATTCAGATGGCATCCGGCCCCCAGGTCGGCGCCAATCTGCTGGAAGCGGAACGGCTGATGATGCTGGCGGTGGAGAAAGGTGCGCGGCTAGTGGTGTTGCCGGAAAACTTCGCCCTGATGGGGAAAACAGAAGAAGACAAGCTCGCGATCCGCGAAGCTGAGGGCGACGGGCCGATCCAGGAGTTCCTGGCGCAGCAGGCGCGCCGCCACGGGATCTGGCTGGTGGGTGGCACCGTTCCCCTGCATGCGGAGTCGGAAAACAAAATTCGCGCCGCCTGTTTGCTTTACAACGATCAGGGTCAACAGGTTGCCCGCTATGACAAGATACATCTGTTCGATGTGTCCGTGGTTGGTAGCGACGACCGTTACACGGAATCGGAAACGATCGAAGGTGGCGATCAGGCGGTTGTAGTGGATACGCCATTCGGGCGCCTGGGGCTTGCGGTCTGTTACGACCTGCGCTTCCCGGAGCTGTTCCGGACCATGGTCGACCAGGGCGTGGAAATCGTTGCCTTGCCCTCGGCGTTCACGGCGATCACCGGCCGCGCACACTGGGAGATACTGGTGCGCGCCCGTGCCATCGAGAATCTCAGTTATGTGTTGGCAGCGGCGCAGGGCGGTTACCACATCAATGGGCGCGAGACCTACGGGCACAGCATGATAGTCGATCCCTGGGGACAGGTGATGAATGAGCTGGCAACCGGTTCCGGACTGGTATGTGCAGAGCTGGATTTACAGCGACTCAGGAATGTACGCCGCACCTTTCCCTGTCTGGATCATCGCAACATCGTGTGTCGCGTCTAGCCGGAGCCGCTCACAGTGTCCTGCTGCCGCGCTAGTCCGGCTGGTCCGGTTCCGCTGCTTCTTCGGCTGCTTCCCTGAGGTAGCGAAACAGCGCGCGGCTGGATTTCGGTGGCTTGTTCTGATCGCGTTCCTTGTGCGCCTGCCGCACCAGCTGACGCAGTTGCTGACGATCCGCTTGCGGATGCTGCTGTAAGAACTCCTCGACGACAGTCTCGCCTTCCTCGATCATACGATCCCTCCAGCGCTCCAGTCGGTGATGTGCGTCGATCTGGCGTTGCGACTTCAGTCCGCGCTGCTGGAAATATTCGCGAATCGGTTCGGCATCCATTTCCCGCATGATCTTGCCCACATACTGCAGTTGACGCTTGCGGGCGCCACCGCGCGGTGGCGTGCGCCGGGTCTCGCGCAGGGCCTCCATCAAACGCTCCGGCAGCTGCAGCGCAAGCCAGTCGGCTTCCGGTACTTCAAGCAGATCGGTGCCCAGCTGTTGCAGCTCCAGTGCCTCCTGCTTGAGACGTGTTTTGCTGGGCGGGAGCGTGTTCGGATCGAATTCGTCGTGCATGCGTTTCTTCCTGGTGCGGCAGCATGATTACCTTGCGCCGGATTTTGCGTATTATGATGCAGACAAGCTGCTATTTACCAATCAGGTCATGATCGAGCCACATATCGGCCTGCCGCCGCACGCGATTCTGGAAGTGAGCGGTGGCATGCAACTGAACCCTTCCATTATCTCCCAGTACCGCGATGCGTCTGCGGCGGGCGATCTGGAGCGCACCCATTTGTTTGGCGGGCGCTACGAAAATATCTATGTGCCACTGCCACGAGTGCCGGCGCTGGGGGCGGTATTGCAGGTGGCGAAGCGAGCGGCCGGCCAATTTCTGGATCGGCAATTGCCGCTTGCGGTTGGCTTCTGGTTCAATGAGATGGGTCCGGGCCATGTCACGCTGCCGCACCGGCACGACGAAGATGATGAGCTGGTGTCCGGCGTCTACTATCTGCAGGTACCGCCTGATTCGGGTGATCTGGTGCTCGGCGAAGGCGCTGCACGCCAGGTGCTGCGAGCGCAGGCCGGTCGATTGATCCTGTTCCCGCCGAACGTCGTGCACGAGGTCACCCGCAACAACAGCGCAGAAACTCGCCTGTCGATCGGTATGAATTTCGGCCCGTTGCGCGATGGTGCGGATTGATAATCAGAGCAGGTACAGGGTGCCGAGGCCAAGGAATGCGACGAAGCCGACAATGTCGGTCACGGTAGTGAGCAACACGTTCCCGGCCAGTGCCGGATCGATACCGGCGCGTTTTAACGCCAGCGGGATGCTGAACCCTGCAATCGCGGCACACACCAGATTGGCGCTCAGCGCGACTCCGATGATCAAGCCGATCTCGGTACTGCTGAACCAGACCATGGCAACCAGTCCGACCACCAGCGACCAGCCCAGACCATTCATCAGACTCACCAGGATTTCCTTGTAAAGGAGTGAGCGGGCATTGCTGGTCCCGACCTGTCCCAGCGCCAGACCGCGGATCATGATGGTCAGCGTCTGACCACCGGCAACGCCGCCCATACTGGCGACGATCGGCATCAGCACCGCCAGTGCGACCACCTTGTCCAGAGTCGCCTCGAATAAACCGATCACCCAGGAAGCAAGAAAGGCCGTGGCCAGGTTCAACCCCAGCCAGATGGCGCGGCGTCGCGCGCTGAGCAGCGGCGGCGCGAAAATATCGGCAGTTTCATCGAGGCCCGCCATGCTCATCATCGAGTGATCGGCTTCCTCACGGATGACGTCCACGACATCATCGATAGTGATACGTCCCAGCAGGCGGTTGTCATCATCCACCACCGGCGCGGAAATCAAATCGCGATCCTGGAACAGACGCGCGACATCGACATCTCTGGTGGAGGCGGAGATGCCATCCATACCCCGATCCATGACTTCCGACACACTGGCATCCGGATCGCTGGTCAGCAGGCGCGTCAATGGCAGCAGGCCCTGATACTTGTCAAAGCGATTGACCACGATCAGGCTGTCGGTCAGGTCCGGGATCTGTCCGCGCAGGCGCAGATAGCGCATCACCACATCCAGCGTGACGTTGGCGCGCACCGTTACCACGTCCATGTTCATCAGCCCGCCGGCGGTGTCTTCGGGATAAGACAGCACCGCTTCCAGGCGATGACGGTTCTGTTTATCCATGGAACGCAGCAGTTCATGTATCACGGCGCCAGGCAGGTCGTGCAGCAGATCGGCGAGGTCGTCGGTGTCCAGGCCTTCCGTGATCTGCACCAGCTGGTGCGTTTCCATATTCTCGATCAGGCCTGCCCGTACCTCGTCATTGACTTCGGTCAGCACTTCGCCGAGATCGGCTGGATCAATCAGTTCCCATAGCAGTTCGCGCGGACCGTGTGGCAGCGATTCGAGCAGGTCGGCCATTTCCGCCGGATGCAGATCGACCAGCAACTGGCGTACCTGGTCCGCAGTGCCGCTGTGCAGCGCTGCGGTAAGGTTTTCCAGTCGAGTCTGGATATTTGCCTGTTCGGCTGATTCGGCCATTACCGCCTCGGAACAGTTTAAGGTTCAGGAAAAAAGAATGGTGAGTGTAACAGGCCGGCTGCTGTCAACAAACAGGACCACAGGCTATGTGAAGGGTTCCCGCGTCGTTGAAAAGGTCTTTGCTTATGCTGTCCGGCTGCTGTCGTTCAGGCGGCGGGCGTTGCGCCAATCGTTGCCATCAAAGGCAGGATAGCAGCCGGATCATCCTGCTGAAGAATGCGATCGACAGTTGCTTTTATGCTGGCGATGTCGCTGCGCTTGATCATATCCTTGACTTCCAGAAGCGAGGTCGGTTGCACCGAAAAATCCTCCAGACCCATGCCCAGCAGCAGGCGCGTGTAACGCGGATCACCGGCCATCTCTCCGCACATGGCCACCGGCACGCCGTTGGCGCGCCCAGCGCTGATGATCAGTTTTATCAGGCGCAACACCGCCGGATGCAACGGATCATACAGGTAGGTCACCGCATCATCGGTACGATCGATAGCCAGCGTGTACTGGATCAGGTCATTGGTTCCGATAGACAGGAAATCAAGCTTGCGCGCGAACAGGTCGGCGGTCAGCGCGGCGGCCGGAATTTCAATCATGCCGCCAACGGGCATGTTTTCATTGAACGCCAGTCCGTCCTGGTTCAATTCCTGTTTCACGACCGCAAGCAGTTCCAGCACTTCGTCCAGCTCCCGCGCACTCGAAAGCATCGGGATCATCATGCGTACCGGTCCACTGGCAGAGGCACGCAGGATCGCCCGTAACTGGGGGCGGAACAGCTCCTTGTGCTTGAGGCACAGGCGCACTGCGCGCAGCCCCAGCGCCGGATTCGGTGAGATCCGTTCGCCTGATGCATGGCTGCTGACATTTTTATCGGCGCCCAGATCAAGCGTACGGATGGTGATGGGCAGGCCCTGCAAGGCGTTGAGGATATCCAGGTACTGTTGCAGTTGTTCCTCTTCTCCCGGAATGTCACTGCGGTTCATGAACAGGAATTCGGTGCGATACAGACCGACGCCATCGGCACCGGCAATCCGCGCCGCCTCCACGTCTTCCTGCAGTTCGACGTTGGCCAGCAACTGGATCGGAACGCCGTCTATCGTCACCGCCGGTTCATTGGTGAGACGTTTGAGATTGCAGGCCCGCTGTTGCTGTTGTTGCTGCCTGGCGCGGTATTTGGCGAGCGTCATGTTGTCGACCCCGGCCAGCAACAGGCCTTCCGCGCCATCCAGGATGACAGTCTCGCCGTCACGTATCTGGTAGGGAATACCATGCGTACCCACGATCGCCGGCATGCCCAGGCTGCGCGCCAGGATAGCGGTATGCGAGAGCGGCCCACCGGATTCGGTGACGAAACCGGCGACGCCCTGGTGGTGCAGCAAGGCGGCTTCGGCGGGCGTCAGGTCATGTGCAAACACAATGCATTCCTGCAGGTCACCATCTTCCGGTTCCTCGCAGGTCTGGCCGACCAGGATACGGTGTATGCGCTTGACCACGTGATCGACATCATCGACGCGCGTGCGCAGATAGGCATCGTCCATTTCATCGAACACGCGCGCCAGGGCATCGCGTTGAATCTTGAGCGCCCACTCCGCGTTGCATTGATGTTCACGTATCAATTCGATTGGCGTCGCGGTCAGCAGGCTGTCTTCGAGCATCAGCAGGTGGGTGTCGATGAAGTCAGTGATATCAGCGGGGGTGGTGGCCGGGATACGGTTACGGATCGATTTCAGTTGTTGGCGCGCGGTGTTTATCGCCTGCCGGAAACGCGCGATTTCATCCTCGATCAGGTGCTCGGGAATCGCAGTCTGACAGGCATCGACTTCACCTTTCTCCAGCCGGTGCACGCTGCCGATGGCGATGCCACGTGAAATGCCGGTGCCGGAGATGCTGATCGTCATTCGTTCTCACCAAAGCGCTGCGCTATCAGTTCGACGAGACCGTCGATGGCGGCATGCTCGTCGTTGCCGCTGGCTTTGAGTGTGATCTCACTTCCTTTCGATGCGGCCAGCATCATCACGCCCATGATGCTCTTGCCATTAACCTCCTGGCCGTTCCGCGATACTTTGATGTCGCTGGCGAAGGATCCGGCCAGAGTGACGAATTTCGCCGCAGCGCGCGCATGCAGCCCGAGCTTGTTGACGATAGTGACGGTCTGGTCACGCATGGCCGATTTCCTCCAGGGTAACTACACCATCACGGCCGCCACTGACTGCCTTGCCGGCGAGTTCGTCCAGATCGAGATCGGGATAGTTCAAAACACGAATCAGCATCGGTAGGTTGAGCCCGGCAATCACTCGCCTGCCGCCAGTCTCCTGCAGGCGGCAGGCGATATTGCTGGGTGTGGCGCCATAGAGATCGGTCAGCACCAGCACACCTGCGCCGCTGTCCAGTTCCTGGGCGGCCTGTCGAGCAGCACTCAGGAGTTTTTCGGGTTCACTGTTCTGGGAAACCGAGAGGTTGGTGGCGGGCAAGGGGCAAACGCCCAGAATGGAGCGCGCTGACTGCAACAGCGTGGTGCCGATCAAATCGTGGGTAATCAGCAGAATGCCGACGCTCATGAAAGCTCTCGATGGTGGGTCGCAATGTTCGGATAGCGCCGGGCGAAATGTTCGGCCATGCGTTCAGTCAGGTATACCGACCGGTGCTGGCCGCCGGTGCAGCCGACCGCTACGGTGAGATAACTGCGCCGGTCGGCTTCGAAAGCCGGAATCCAGTTTTCCAGAAAGGTGCATAGCTCCGCATACAGTCGGACAACGTTCGGCTCCTTCTCCAGGTATGCGATTACCGCGGCATCGCGGCCGGTCAGCGGACGCAGATCGGGCTGCCAGTGCGGGTTAGGCAGGCAGCGCGCATCAAATACATAGTCCGCATCGGTCGGTATTCCGTGCTTGTAGCCAAACGATTCGAACAGCAGCGACATGCGGTTTTCGCACGGCCGTTGCAGGCGTTTGTGGACCAGGTCGCGGAGCTGATGCACGGTCGTCTGGGTCGTATCGATGAACAGGCTGGCGCGTGCCGCCATCGGCTCCAGCAGCGTTTGCTCGAATTGCACGGCTTCGGGCAGTGAGATTTTGTCGTTGCTCAGCGGATGCCGGCGGCGGGTTTCACTGAACCGCTTGATCAGGGTATCGGATTCGCAGCTTAGAAACAGAATTTCGGTGTCGATGTTTCGCGCCTTCAAGGTATCGAGTATCTGATCAAAATGCTGCAACGCATCGGGCAGATTACGTGCGTCGATGCCAACTGCGACACGTTCGGTGGGGTGGTCGTCTTTGCTGAGTTCCACGGCCAGTGCTTCCAGCAGCCCGGCCGGCAGGTTGTCTATGCAGTAATAGCCGCAGTCTTCGAGGGTATGCAGTGCGATACTCTTGCCGGAACCGGACAGGCCACTGACGATTACCAGTTTCACGGCGTGTCATTTTCCATGTATCGGCTTTGTCGTTCCATGAACAGGCGAGCCGAATCAAAGCCCTTCAGTAGCAGCGTGTGATTGCGTGCCGCGGCTTCCGCCAGTACCGCGAGGTTGCGTCCTGGTGCAACCGGAAGCGTGATTTCCGGTATTTCGACGCCGAGTATGGTCTGGGTGGAGCGTGCTCCGTGCAGGCGGTCGATCCGGTGCATCTGTTCTTCGCTCATTGGCATCAGCTTCAGTATCAGGCGCAGGTTTCTATTTTGTTTGATGGCGCTGTCGCCGAACATGGCGCGCACATTGAGAATGCCGAGTCCGCGGACTTCGAGGAAATCGCGCAGTATTTCTGGACAGCGCCCGTTGAGAATGTCGGGTGCCGTTTTTGCGAACAGCGGTGCGTCATCGGCCACCAGTCGATGGCCCCGCGCCAGCAGCTCGAGGGCGAGCTCGCTCTTGCCGACGCTGGGATCGCCGGTGATCAGCATGCCGAGGCTGAAAACTTCCATGAACACACCGTGCAGCGTGAGTTTTTCCGCAAACAGGTTGGTCAGGTAATACTGCAGATAATTGACCAGCTGGGGAGTGGACTGTTCCGACGTGAACACCGGTGTCAGGCTGGCCTCGGTACGCCGGCGGATATCGTCGGGGATCTGTTCATTGTCGCCTATGACGATCAGCTCTGTCTGGCCGTCGAACAACTGGTTTATGAGATTGCGGCGGGTGTTTTCGCCAAGCCGGTTCAGGTACTCGATCTCTGCGTTGCCGAGTATCTGAACGCGATTGGGGTGGATAAGATTGAGGTGTCCGACCAGTTCGGTTCCGGTGTGTTCGGCGGCGGAAACCTTGATGAGGCGACTTTCACCCAGCCGGCTGCCGATCCAGCGTAACGCCAGTTTGTCCTGCAGGGCGGCAAACAGTGTGCCGACCGAAGCATCTGTGCTCATGCGGATAGCTGTTGGTGAGAATCCCAGTTGCTGATCAGTTTAAAGCATTGTTCGCTGTCTTGACAGTCACGCAGTTTGGCGCAGAAGTCGGGATCAATGAACATTTCCGCCAGGCGCGCCAGGATCTGCAGGTGTTCTTCCGTGGATTCTTCGGGCACCAGCAGGGCGAACATCAGGTCCACGGGTTGCCGGTCTATGGCGTCATAATCAACGCTCTCACTGAGCGTCATGGCTGCGGCCAGCGGGCGCTTCAACCCCTGTATGCGCCCGTGCGGCAGGGCGACACCCTGACCAAGACCGGTACTGCCCAGGCGTTCACGCCCGATCAGACTGTCGAAGATTTCCCCTTCGGTGAACTCGGGCAGGGATCCGGCCAGCAGCGCACTGAGGATTTCCAGGCTGCGTTTCTTGCTGGAACTGTCCTGCCGGCAGGCGATGCGCTCGGGGCTCAATAATTCGGAAATTCGCATAATATATCGATATAGGCTGGGAAAGCGCAGACAGCCGGGCGATCCCGGCTGTCTGCTGACCATCCGTTCAGAATTCTTTGTTCTTGATCGAACCTTCGCTGCGATGGTGGTCGGTGACCTTTTCCTTGTGCTTTTTGATCTGTCGATCCAGCTTGTCAGTCAGGCCATCGATCGCGGCATACATATCTTCCTCGGTGCTGTCCGCGAACAACTTGCCGCCGCTGAGGTGCATGGTGGCTTCGGCCGTATGGCGCAGCTTTTCAACGCTCAGGACCACATGGACATCCGTTACCTGATCGAAATGTCGTTCCAGCTTTTCAAACTTTTCGCTGACATAGTTGCGCAACGGTTCAGTAATGTCGACATGGTGACCGGTTAAATTGACTTGCATGGAGGTACTCCTCGTCCATGGCCTCACGCGAGGCGTTTACGTTCATTAGAAGGGGGTATAGCCATCGCTTCACGATACTTTGCGATGGTGCGGCGCGCCACCGTGATGCCCTGTTCAGCCAGCAGAGTGGCGATTTTGCTGTCGCTGAGGGGCTTCGAGGGTTTTTCCGCGGAGACCAGTCGTTTGATAATGGCCCGAATAGCGGTGGCCGAACATTCGCCGCCGTCGGACGTGCCGACATGGCTGGAGAAAAAATACTTGAATTCGAAGATGCCGCGTGGCGTGTGCATGAACTTCTGCGTGGTGACTCGCGAGATGGTGGATTCGTGCATTTCCACGGTTTCCGCAATGTCCCGGAGAACCAGTGGTTTCATAGCTTCATCGCCATACTCAAAAAAGTTGCGCTGCATATCGACAATGCACCTGGCTACCTTGAGCAGGGTTTCGTGACGGCTCTGCAGGCTTTTCAGAAACCAGCGGGCTTCCTGGAGATGGTTGCGCAGGTAAGCATTGTCGTCGCTATTGTCAGCTCGTCTTACCATACTGGCGTAATGACTGTTAATTCTCAACCTTGGCGTTGCTTCTACATTGAGATCGACCTGCCACTTGCCCTTTTTCTTGTATACAAACACATCGGGAACGACGTATTGGGCAGTGCTGGGGGTAATTTGTGAGCCGGGGCGAGGATTCAGCGACTGGATCAGCTTCAGGATGCCCTGCAGCTCGGATTCTTCGAGCTTCATACGCCGCATGATCTGATTGTAATCGCGGTTTGCCAGCAGATTCAGGTGCTCCTGGATCAGTAGCAGCGCCTCCTTCCGCCAGGGCGTTTCAGGGTCCAGTTGCCGGAGCTGGATGACCAGGCATTCGGCCGCACCGCGAGCGCCGACTCCGACCGGATCGAATTGCTGGATGCGGTGCAGCACCGCCTCGACTTCCTCGATACCGATTTCAAGTTCCGGGTCCAGCTGCATGCCTTCGTGCAACTCTTCGAGTGAAACGCTCAGATAGCCGTCATCATTGATGGAATCAACGATGGTTTCGGCGATGCTGCGGTCGATATCGCTGAACAGGGTCAGATCCAGTTGCCACTGCAGGTGGTCCTGCAGAGACTTTACATCGCCGTTGTGGGTCTCGAAGAAATCTCGGCCGTCATTGTCGCCGGGAGCGCTGTAGATAGTGCTCCCCATATCGAAAGTGTCTTCCCAGCTGGTATCGCCGGGTAATTCCTCGGGGATGGTTTCGGTGGTGCTGGGGGTTTCTGTCTCGGTGCCGGCGCTGGCTTCCTGATCGGCCTGCCGCTCTGCTTTGTCTGGTCCGTTTTCGCGCGTGCCGTCGCCGCCGTGACGCTCTATCTCTTCATCGGGCTCCAGCATCAGATTCGAATCGAGAACACCCTGGACTTCGAGCTGTAGTTCGACGGTGGACAACTGGAGCAGGCGAATTGCCTGTTGCAGCTGTGGCGTCATGGTCAGGTGCTGGCCAAGTCGAAGTTGAATAGACTGTTTCATAAACGCTTTACTACTAGTCCTCTGTAGCCCGGCGGGGGCCGCTGTCATTAATTACAAACCTTATTCTACTGCATTTATTATGCCAGTGAAGTGTTTATTCCCGCTTTTTTCAGTGTCCTGCAAGCCTACATCCGGAACTGGTCGCCAAGGTAAACTTCGCGAACTTTCTGGTTCTGAAGAATCGCATCAGGTGGGCCCTCTGCCAGCGTCCTGCCACTGCCGATGATGTAGGCGCGGTCGCAAATACCCAGCGTTTCCCGAACGTTGTGATCGGTTATCAGTACGCCGATACCGCGCTCTGTCAGGTGTTCCACCAGTCGCTGGATGTCTTTCACGGATATCGGGTCCACGCCCGCGAAGGGTTCATCGAGCAACATGAAGCGCGGTTCCATAGCCAGCGCCCGGGCAATTTCGACACGCCGGCGCTCACCGCCCGACAGGCTCATGCCTTTCTGGTCGTGCAGGTGGGCGATGTGCAACTCCTGCATCAGACTGTCGAGTTTGTCGGCACGTTGCGGGGGAGTTAAATCCTTGCGCATTTCCAGTACTGCAAGCAGATTATCGGCGACGCTGAGCTTGCGGAACACCGAAGCTTCCTGTGGCAGGTATCCCACCCCGTGGCGGGCGCGTATATGCATGGGGAAACGTGTCAGTTCCGTGTCGTCCAGCCACACTGAGCCGCCGTCTCCCGGCACCAGTCCCACTATCATATAGAAGCAGGTGGTCTTGCCGGCACCGTTGGGGCCCAGCAGGCCCACCACTTCACCGCTGTCTACGTGCAGTGAAACGGATTCAATCACCTGACGGCCCGAATAGCTTTTATTGAGGTCGCGTGCCTGGAGTCGACTCATGGGGTGGCGGATTCTGGCCGCTCGGGTGCGGTTTTGGGCTGAATGGTGATGTGTACCCGCTCGTCCGGCTCGTCGGTTCCAGCGTTGACTTTATCGCGTGGCACGTCGTACTCGATCCGTTGGCTGCGCAATACATTGCCTTCCTGAGTGACCTGCGCATCCCTGAGCATGATGATGCGCTCCGGTTCCGTGTAGTATTCCATGCGCTGCGCCCGGGCATGCACGTCCTCATCCTTGTTGTCAGGTCGTTGCTGATAGGTCGCCGGTTCACCGTCCACTACGACTTTGCGGATTTCGTTATCGGCGCTGTAAATGGTCATCAGTTCCCCAGTCAGCTTCATGGTGCCCTGGGTGACTTTAACGTTGCCGTGATAGGTGCTGATGCCGGTTGCATCATCCAGTTCCACCCGGTCCGCCTCGATGTGCATGGGTTGCTCACGGTCGGTCGACAATGCCCAGCCTTGCAGCGGCACCAGCAACAGCAACAATATCCAGCTACGCGGCAGTTTATTCATGAGTGGCTTTTACCTGCTCCAGTAGTTCGATGCGTTGTTGGCCAAGATCGGCGCGCAGGCCTAACGCGCTAAAATGCCAGCTCCCCGTCCGTAACACAACCGGGGTATCGGTTGAGATGCGATCACCGCTGCGGGCAATTTCCAGATGACTGGTTTCCACGGTGACAGTAGCGTTGGGCTGCTGGTCGCGCAACAGTACATCCTGCTCCAGATGAATCGGGCCCTGGTCGGGAAACGTCCGGCCGCGTTGCGCGCTGAGCAGCCAACGCCGGTCGCGCTGATCGCGCAGTTCCATACGCGGTTCGAACAGCACCGCCGGTTCCTGCCGGGTCCATTGTTCCAGACGGCTGGCCTGGATTTCCTGTTCTATCTGACCGCCGGTATCGAACAGTTGCCAATGTGGGGCCTCGACAGAGATGTCCGGGTGCTGTCTGGCGTCGTCAATAACAGCAGCATTGCGCAAAGTCGCCAGATATAGCCAGATCGACGCCAGGACTGCAATCAGCGTCAGCACCAGGACACCTTTGGATGCCGCTGTCACAAGTAACCGTTCAGCTCCATCTCGAGTGCACCCTGTGCTTCCAGAAGCATCTCGCAGACATCGCGCGCTGCGCCCCTGCCGCCGCTGCGCGGCGTCTGCCAGTGCGAATGCTTGAGCACCCAGGGATGCGCGTTCTGCACCGCGATGGCCAGGCCAACCTTGCGCATGACCGGCAGATCAACCACATCGTCACCGACATAGGCAATCTGTTCCGGATCCAGCTTGAGCTGTTCCAGCAGTTCGCCGAAACCTTCCAGCTTGTTTTCCTGGCCCTGGTAGATAAGATCGATGCCGAGGTTGCGCATACGGTGCTCGACAACCTTGGACGTGCGCCCGGTGATGATGGCGCAGCGCACACCATTTTTCTGCAGCATCTTGATGCCGTGGCCGTCGTGGCTGTGAAACGCTTTGTATTCCTGGCCATCATCGCCCAGAAACAGGCTGCCGTCGGTGAGTACGCCATCGACGTCAAAAATTACCAGCTTGATATGTGCCGCTTTTTCCATAATGTCTTTCATAGGTTTTGATTCCACTGCGTTCGCCTGATGCTAGACCACGCCGGCACGCAGCAGGTCGTGCATGTTGAGCGCGCCGATCAGCCGTTTGTCGTCGTCCACTACCAGCAGTGCATTGAACTTGCCCGCCTCCATTATCTGCAGCGCCTCGGCGGCCAGCAGGCCGGTGCTCACCAGCGTGCAGTCACAGGTCATGGCATCGTCGATCCGGGTGCTGTGCAGATCGAGATTATGATCCAGCGCGCGGCGCAGATCACCGTCGGTGAATATGCCGGCGACAGTTCCATCGGCAGTGACGACGGCAGTAGCGCCGAGACCCTTCTGGGTCATCTCCAGCAGTGCATCACAGATCAGTGTGCCCGAGTTCACTCGTGGCACGCGTTCGCCAGTGTGTATCAGGTCGTCGATGAGCAGCAGCAACCGTCGACCCAGCTTGCCGCCCGGGTGTGAGCGCGCGAAATCATCGGTGGTAAAGCCGCGCACCTCGAGCAGCGAGATTGCCAGGGCATCGCCCATCGCCAGGGCTGCAGTGGTGCTGGCAGTAGGCGCCAGATCGAGCGGGCAGGCCTCTTTGGCAACACTCACGTCGATATTGACGCTAGCGGCGCGCGCCAGTGTTGAGTTTGGATTGCCGGTCATCGAAATCAGCGGCACATTGAGACGCTTGATGATCGGCAGAATGCACAGGATCTCGTCGGTTTCGCCGGAGTTGGACAGCGCCAGCACAACATCTTTGGCGGTGATCATGCCGAGGTCGCCATGGCTTGCCTCGCCGGGATGCACGAAGAACGCGGGTGTGCCGGTGCTGGCCAGGGTCGCGGCGATCTTGCCGCCGATGTGCCCCGACTTGCCCATGCCAATGACGACCACTCGCGCTTCACAGTCCAGCATATACCGGCAGGCGCGTACAAAATCATCATTGATGCGGGATTTGAGCGCCTCTACCGCTGCGGATTCGGTCGCCAGTACAGCGAGACCCAGTGTTTTCAGGATTGTATCGTTCATTCGTTGCTGGCAGCCAGCTCCTCAATTTATGGTGGTGAAGTATAACAGGCTCTGATAGCCGATATAGGTCAGTAGCAGCGCTGACCCCTCGAAACGGTTTATGCGTCCGCCGCGCCCCCGAAACCCGTAGGCCATCAATAACAATGCCACCGTCAGTCCGATCATGAGCGGGATGTCTCGCGTCAGCACCTCGGGGTCCACTGCAGCGGGATGAATCACGCCCGGCAAACCGAGCACCGCGAGCAGATTGAACATATTGGAACCGAGTACGTTGCCCACCGCGATATCGTGTTCGTTTTTCAGGGCGCTGACCACGGAAGCGGCCAGCTCCGGCAGACTGGTGCCGAGGGCGACGATCGTCAGGCCAATAATCAGCTCACTGACGCCGAAATATTCGGCAACCTCCACGGCGCCCCACACCAGCAGTTGCGAGCTTCCCAGCAATACGGTAATGCCGATCAGCAGCCACACCAGCGAACGCGCCAGCGTCAGGTCGGTGGGGATTTCGGCGGCATATTCGGCCGCCATCGGATCGGGGCCGCCACGCGAATTCATGCCCATCCAGATCATCCAGCCTACCATGATGGCCAGCCCGCCCATCAATAGCAGGCCATCGCCAAAGTCGAGTCGGCCATCGCTGAGCAGCAGCCATGCCAGCACTGTCAGGACAATCAGGATGGGCAGCTCGCGACGCACCGTGCCCGAGTGGACCGACAGCGGCACCACCAGTGCAGTAATCCCCAGAATCAGCGCAATGTTGGTGATGTTGGAGCCGATGGCATTGCCCACCGCCAGGTTCGAATTGCCCTGGAAAGATGCCACTGCCGACACCAGTATTTCCGGCGCCGAAGTCCCGAAGCCCACAATCGTCAGACCGATCAGCAAGGGTGACACACCGAGAATGCGCGCGGTGCTGGCGGCGCCGACGACAAAGCGATCCGCTCCCCACACCAGGAGCGCGAAACCGGCAACAATGGCAAACAGCTGCATCCACATAGGTCGCGTATACTAACGGTTTGCAAACAACCGCGACAGAATTGAAATTTCCCGGCAAGGTGGTGTAGTGAGCGACATACTTCCGTTCAAGCGGCCGCGGCCCCAGGACCGGCACAAGGGCAATACGCTTTGCCGCCGCGGATTTCACAAGTGGGTCGTGGTGAACACGCCTTTCGACGTGAAGAAGGGGCGGCTGGTGACCTGCTATCGGTGCGCCCGCTGCGGCGTGGAGAAAACTGAAAGTCGTTGATGGCTATGAGAAACAGTCAGGTTAAGTATAATGCCGCCAGATGACGGCACCAGACACTCCTGATGAAAGCGAAACGCTGATTCGTATCCGCGGCCTGCGCTATGCACGCGGCGCGCATATGATATTTGACGGTGTGGATCTGGATATTCCGCGCGGTAAGGTCACCGCTATCATGGGGCCCAGTGGTACCGGCAAGACCACGCTGTTGCGTCTGATCGGTGGCCAGCTCTATCCGGATGCCGGTAGTATCCAGGTGGACGGGAAGGAGGTTCCGGCGCTGAATCGCTCGCAGTTGTACGAGTTGCGGCAGCGCATGGGCATGCTTTTTCAGTCCGGCGCACTGCTGACGGATCTCAACGTCTACGATAATGTGGCTTTCCCGCTGCGCGAACACACCGCCCTGCCGGAGTCGATGATTCGCGACCTGGTGCTGATGAAACTGCACGCTGTTGGGCTGCGCGGTGCCATCGATCTGATGCCTGCCGAATTATCCGGCGGCATGGCGCGGCGTGTCGCGCTGGCGCGGGCGATTGCGCTGGATCCCACCATGATCATGTATGACGAACCGTTCACGGGCCAGGACCCGATCTCCAAGGGCGCGCTGGTGCAGTTAATCCGTCTTCTGAATGATGCGCTCGGCCTGAGCAGTATCGTGGTGTCGCATGATGTCGCTGAAACAGCGGCGATCTCTGATTACGTGTACCTGATTTCCGGCGGCAAGGTGATCGGCCATGGTACGCCGGATATCATCAGGGACAGCGAATCCGAATGGATCAGGCAGTTTATGGACGGCCTGCCGGACGGGCCGGTGCCTTTCCATTATCCGGCGCCCGATTACGCTGATGACCTGCTGCGGCACGGCGTCGCGAGCGGGTAGGGCGATATGCTGAACGCTATACGCCAGATTGGCCGCAACAGTATCCGCTTCTTCACCAAGCTGGGGCGTTCGGTATTATTTTTGCTGAAGACTCTGGCCGGTATTCCCTCAGTATTGCGGCGTCCGCATTTGTTGATCGCGCAACTGCTGTCGGTGGGTGTGCTTTCGCTTCTGATCATTGCCGTGTCCGGCCTGTTCGTCGGCATGGTGCTGGCGCTCCAGGGCTACAATACGCTGGTAGGTTTCGGCGCCGAGGAATCGTTGGGCGTGGTTGTGGCGCTGTCGATCGTGCGCGAGCTCGGGCCGGTCGTTACGGCGCTGTTGTTCGCCGGGCGCGCCGGTTCGGCACTGACTGCGGAAATCGGATTGATGAAAGCAACCGAACAGCTTTCCGGAATGGAAATGATGGCGGTCGATCCTATGCATCGCATCATTGCGCCGCGCTTTCTGGCCGGCTTTCTGTCCATGCCGCTGCTGGCCGCGGTATTCAGTGCGGTAGGTGTATACGGCGGTTTCTTTGTTGGCGTCGGCCTGCTGGGCGTGGATGACGGCGCCTACTGGTCGCAGATGCAGGCAGCAGTCGATGTTAACGAAGATGTGCTCAATGGTGTCATCAAAAGCCTGGTGTTCGGCTTTGTGGTGACCTGGATCGCGGTCTTTGAAGGTTACGATGCAGTTCCTACCTCGGAAGGTGTCAGCCGCGCCACCACCCGTACGGTAGTGCATGCGGCGCTGGCGGTGCTGGGACTGGACTTCGTGTTGACTGCGCTGATGTTTGGAGAGGTTTAATGGCTGGACGATCGATATGAGACAAAGCAAATCCGTCGAACTGATGGTCGGCATGTTTGTTGCGGCGGGTCTTGCCGCGTTATTCGTGCTGGCGATGAAAGTAAGCAATCTGAGCAGTTTTACACCTGCCGACAGTTATCAGGTCACTGCACGGTTTGATAATATCGGCGGCCTCAAGGTGCGCTCGCCGGTGACGGCAGGTGGAGTGAGAGTCGGTCGGGTCGCGGCGATCGAATACGACAGCACCCGCTTCGAAGCGGTGACTACACTGGAAATAGATCAGCGCTACGACAGCTTTCCGATGGACACCTCGGCCAGCATCTACACCGCGGGTCTGCTGGGCGAGCAGTACGTCGGACTGGAGCCGGGAGGTGCCGAGGAAGTGCTGGAAGACGGTGCGGATATCTACCTGACTCAGCCGGCGATGATCATCGAGAAGCTGGTCA
Organism: Thiogranum sp.; assembly: GCA_024636585.1. GTDB lineage: Bacteria > Pseudomonadota > Gammaproteobacteria > DSM-19610 > DSM-19610 > Thiogranum. The sequence goes on from JAGXGS010000060.1 coordinate 47,427, forward strand.
GCAAGTTTCTGTTCGACAAGGCGTCGGGCGACGGTGAATAAAACCGCCACCCCGGCAGCGAGTTTGCGTGAAGGCGCAAACGGTCGACTGGAAATCCACGGAGACCTCAGCTTCGAGTCAGTACCGGCGCTGTGGCAGGCATGTGCCGCGCGCTTCGCCCAGGGCGAGGCGCCGGACGTCGAACTGGGACAGGTGCAACGTTCTGACAGTGCCGGTCTGGCGCTACTGCTGGAGTGCCTGCGTGCCACACACCAAACCGGAGCTTCAATCAGGTTTTTTAATATTCCCGAGCAAATGCTAGCGATCGCCCGCGCCAGCAGCCTCGATCAGGTGTTGCCACTGCACCACGACTGACTCGATTTAGCGCACCTCAACGGTTATCATCCGGATTCGCAATATAAGGTGAACAGCATGCAGGCAGAAGAACTGAAAAAACGGATTGAAGAGGGCGTGCCCACGGCACAGGCGTCAGTCAAAGGTGATGGCGACCATTTCGAGGCCGTCGTGGTAAGTCCCGCATTCGAAGGTAAATCCATGGTTCAGCAGCACCAGATGGTTTACGGATCACTGGGCGACCTGATGCAGGGCGCGGTGCACGCGTTGGCGCTGCGTACGTTTACGCCGGCGGAATGGGAAAAACAGATTCACTAGGGCGCGCGCATCGAAGCGCGTGCTGTGCAGGCACCCCGCATGTCGGAACAACTCACCATAGCGCTCTCCAAAGGGCGTATTTTCAAGGAAACCCTGCCGCTGCTGGCGCACGCCGGTATCGAGCCTCTGGATGACCCGGAAACCAGTCGCAAGCTGATCCTGGATACCAATCACGATGACGTGAAACTGGTGATCATCCGGGCCTCGGATGTACCGACCTATGTCCAGTATGGCGCGGCCGATCTCGGTGTCGCCGGCAAGGACGTGTTGCTGGAACATGGCGGCGAGGGTTTGTATGAACCACTGGATTTGCATATCGCCTGTTGCAGGCTGATGGTTGCCGGTCGCCAGCCGCGTTCGGAACGGGCGCAACGGCTGCGCATCGCTACCAAATATGTCAACAGCACCCGGCGTTATTTCGCCGGACTGGGACAGCAGGTGGAGATCATCAAGCTGTACGGCTCGATGGAGCTGGCGCCGCTGGTCGGCCTGTCCGATTACATCGTGGACGTGGTCGATACCGGCAATACTCTCAAGGCCAACGGGCTGCAACCGCTGGAGCTGATCGCCGACATCAGTTCGCGACTGGTGGTGAACCGGGCTTCGATGAAGCGCAAGCATGCACGCGTGCAGGCGTTCATCGACCAGATTGCCGAGGCGGTGCGCAAGCGCCAGGAGCAGGCGGCCTGACGATGGTCGATATCCGGCGGCTCGACAGCAGTAATCCTGCATTCCATGAGCAACTCGATCAGTTGCTGGCCTGGGAGCAGGACGCGGGTGTTCAGCTTGAACAGACCGTGCGTGACATCCTCGCCGCGATTCGCTCGCGCGGGGATGCCGCATTGCTCGAGTACACCAATCGGTTCGATCGTATGCAGGCGGCCAGTGTCGCTGAACTGGAAATCGACGCCGGACGTATCCAGCAGGCATTCAAGGCCATTCCCTCATTGCAGCGCGAGGCGCTGGAAGTCGCGGCCGCGCGCATTCGGGACTATGCAGAACGTCAGAAACTGGAATCCTGGTCCTACAGTGAACCGGATGGCACGCTGCTCGGACAGCAGGTAACGCCGCTGGATCGCGCCGGCCTGTATGTGCCGGGAGGCAAGGCCGCCTACCCGTCTTCGGTACTGATGAATGCCATCCCCGCCAAGGTTGCCGGGGTCGGTGAACTGATCATGGTAGTGCCGACTCCGGATGGCGTCGTCAACGAACTGGTGCTGGCCGCCGCCGCGGTCGCCGGCGTCGACCGGGTGTTCGCTATCGGCGGTGCCCAGGCGGTTGCCGCACTGGCGTTTGGTACCGAGACGATTCCGCGCGTCGACAAGATTGTCGGGCCCGGGAATGCTTATGTGGCGACAGCCAAAGGCATGGTATTCGGCCAGGTCGGCATCGACATGATCGCCGGTCCCTCGGAAATACTGGTGATCTGCGATGGCCGCACCGACGCCGACTGGATCGCGATGGATCTGTTTTCACAAGCCGAGCACGACGAGGATGCGCAGTCGATCCTGCTCAGTCCCGATGCAGCGTTTCTGGACCGGGTGGTGGCCAGCATCGAGAAGCAATTGCCGCAGATGGAACGCGCCGACATTATCCGCGCCTCGCTGGAAGCGCGCGGCGCCCTGATCCAGGTGCGCGATCTCGACGAAGCGGTGGAGATCGCCAATCGCATTGCCCCGGAGCACCTCGAGCTGTCGGTGGAAGATCCGCAACAGATGGCGCCGCGGATTCGTCACGCCGGCGCAATCTTCATGGGCCGCCACACCGCCGAGGCAGTTGGCGACTACTGCGCCGGACCCAATCACGTGCTGCCGACCTCGCGCACTGCGCGCTTTTCATCGCCGCTCGGCGTGTACGATTTTCAGAAGCGTTCCAGCCTGATTTTCTGCTCGGCGGCCGGTGCTGCGAATCTTGGTGGCCCCGCGGCGACGCTGGCGCGTGGTGAAGGACTGACAGCGCACGCACTTTCAGCGGAATACCGGATACCCAAACAGTGAGCCCCGATCCGGTTCTGGTGCAACGCTGGATCCGCCCGGAAGTCCAGGCGTTGACGGCCTATCACGTGCCGGACGCCGGCCAGTACATCAAGCTCGACGCCATGGAAAATCCTTATCGGTGGCCGGCTGAACTGGTCGAGCAGTGGCTGGACATACTGCGTACCGTCGAACTCAACCGGTATCCCGACCCTGGCGCAAAAGCCCTGACCGCGCAGCTCAGGGAGGCGATGCAGGTGCCGGATGGCATGCAGGTGGTGCTGGGCAACGGTTCCGATGAACTGATCCAGATGCTGGCGCTGGCAGTGGCGCAACCGGGGCGGGTGGTCCTGTCGCCGGATCCGACCTTCGTCATGTACCGGCTGATTGCCGAGGTCGCGGGCATGCGTTACCAGAGCGTGCCGCTGGCCGAGGATTTTGCCCTGGATCTGGATGCGACTCTGCGCGCCATCGAGCAGCATCAGCCGGCCATCGTGTTTCTCGCCTACCCCAACAATCCGACCGGCACTCTGTTCGAGGCCGCTGCCGTCGAGGCGATTCTGCGCAGCGCGCCCGGACTGGTGGTGGTCGATGAGGCCTATGCGCCTTTTACCGATGCCAGCTTCATGTCGCGCCTGACGGAATTCCCCAATCTGCTGGTGCTGCGCACGGTATCGAAAATGGGTCTGGCCGGTTTGCGGCTGGGCCTGTTGATCGGCGCCCCCGAATGGCTGGGCGAAATCGACAAGACCCGTCTGCCTTACAACATCAATGTGCTGACCCAGGCGAGTGCGCAGTTTGCCCTGGAGCATAAAGCCGTGCTGGACGAACAGGCGACGCAGATCCGGATCGATCGCGCGCGTTTGTTCGAGGCATTGAATGTCCTGCCAGGTGTGCACGCCTATCCGAGTGATGCCAATTTCATTCTGTTTCGCGTACCGGCCGGCCGCGCCGGTGAGCTTTTCGAGAAGCTGCGCGATCAGCACGTACTCGTCAAGAATCTTGCCGGCGCCGGTGAGCGGCTGCGCGATTGTCTGCGTGTCACGGTGGGCCGGCCGGAAGAAAACCAGGCGTTTCTCGCGGCACTCGCAAAGGCTTTATCCGCATGAGGCGCACAGGCTGATGGCGTGCCAGCGCTGCATTATCCGGGGTCGCGTGCAAGGTGTGTTTTTCCGCGCGTCCACTGAACGCGAATCGAAGCGGCTGGGCCTGACCGGTTATGCCATCAATCTGCGTGACGGCGCGGTGGAAGTGCTGGCCTGTGGCGAAGCGGCTGCAGTAGAGGAACTCAAGGCCTGGTTACGGGAAGGTCCGCCTGACGCCGAGGTGAGCACCGTCGAGTTCGAGGCGGCCGAGGAAACGCCGCCCGGCCGTTTTACAGTGGGCTGACCGCGCTGCGCGGTCCGGCACCGTTGCCGCCACTGGTTCCATGGCCGGCCGGCGATACCTCCCGCGGCGTCAGCACCGTTGCGGTCGGCGGCTGACTGTCGTCGGGCTGCGGATAGTCCAGCGTGTAGTGCAGTCCGCGACTTTCCTTGCGCAACTGTGCAGAGCGAATGATCAGCACCGCCACCTGAACCAGATTGCGCAGTTCCAGCAGATCGTTGGTGACAGTGAAATTCCAGTAGTATTCCTGAATTTCACTCTGCAGCAGCTCGGCGCGGCGGCGCGCGCGTTCCAGCCGTTTGTTGGTGCGCACGATCCCGACATAGTCCCACATGAAATGACGCAGCTCATCCCAGTTATGACTGACTACGACCTCTTCGTCGGAGTCGGTGACGTTGGATTCATCCCACTCCGGCAGTTCCGGCGGCATCGGCGTCGCAGCCAGTTGCGCCTGGATATCGTCGGCGGCCGCGCTCGCGAACACCAGGCACTCCAGCAGCGAATTACTGGCCATGCGATTGGCACCGTGCAGGCCGGTACAGGCCGCTTCGCCCACCACATAAAGCCCCGGCAGATCGCTGCGGCCCTGCAGATCGACGACTACGCCGCCACAGGTGTAGTGGGCCGCCGGCACCACCGGAATCGGCTCCCGGGTCATGTCGATACCGAAATCCAGGCAGCGTTGCTGCACGGTCGGAAAATGCTCGTGAATAAAGGCCGCGGATTTGTGCGAAATATCCAGCAATACATGATCGATACCCAGGCGTTTCATCTCATGATCGATGGCGCGCGCAACAATGTCGCGTGGCGCCAGTTCGGCACGCTGATCGAAGCGTTGCATAAACGGTTTGCCGTCGGGTAGCAACAGCTTGCCGCCTTCGCCGCGTACCGCCTCGGTGATCAGAAACGACTTGGCTTTCGGGTGGTACAGGCAGGTGGGATGAAACTGGTTGAATTCCATGTTGGCAACCCGGCAGCCGGCGCGCCAGGCCATGGCGATTCCGTCACCGGTCGAAGTGTCGGGATTGCTGGTGTAGAGATAGACCTTGCTGGCGCCGCCAGTGGCGAGCACCACGCATTTCGCCCGAAACACTTCCACGCGCGGTTGTTCACGATCCAGCACATAGGCGCCCAGACAGCGGTTGTCGGATTTATCGAGCCGCGCAGCGGTGATCACGTCGACCGCGATATGCTGTTCGAACAGATCAATATTGTCGCGGCTGCGCACCGTCTCGACGAGGCTGGTTTCGACTGCCCGGCCGGTTGCATCGGCTGCATGAATCACGCGGCGGTGTTCGTGGCCGCCTTCGCGGGTGAGGTGAAACAGGTTCTTGCCGGCATCCTGCTGGCGTGTAAAAGGCACTCCGAGATCGATCAGCCATTGCACCGCCTCGGGACCGTGCTCCACAGTGAAGCGTACCGCCTCAGGATTACAGAGGCCGGCACCGGCGATCATGGTATCGTTGATGTGCGATTCGAGAGAGTCCTCGTCGTCGAGCACTGCGGAAATGCCGCCCTGCGCATACCAGGTGTTGCCTTCCTGCAGCGGGCCCTTGGACAGAATCGCAACCCGTGCCGTGGCCGGCAGGCGCAGTCCCAGCGTCAAACCGGCGGCGCCGCTGCCAATGATGAGTACGTCGTACTGGTGCTGGGTGTGCATGGCGGCTGGTCGGCTCCCGCGGAATCGGGTATCGTTCAGTCCCCGAGTTTTGGTTAACTTGTTCAGATTAAAGCGCTTTGTACATAAACTCTACCGCAAATGATAGCCGCTGGCGAACTCCCGACGGTTTCCCGGGTCTACTGGAAGCATGCACGCTCTCCGGGACCCGAAGAGGCTGGTCCGGATGAGTGAAAAAAACCTGGACCAGGAGCTGGTCGAGCGCGTGCAGAATGGCGACAAGGCCGCGTTCGACATCCTGGTGCGCAAGTACGAACACAAGCTGGCCAATGTCGTCGGCCGCTATATCCGCGATTCCAGCGAGGTGCTCGATGTGGTGCAGGAATCCTTTATCAAGGCTTACCGTGCGTTGCCGAACTTCCGCGGCGACAGTGCCTTCTACACATGGCTGTACCGAATTGGCATCAATACTGCGAAGAACTACCTGGTGGCCTCCAGCCGGCGCCCCCCTGGCGAGGACGTGGATGCGCAGGACGCGGAACAATTTGACGGCGGTGCTGGTCTGAGAGAATACGCCACGCCGGAGCGCATCGCGTTGCAGGGCGAACTGGCCGACACCATCGTGGCCGCCATCGATGAGTTGCCGGAGGAGTTGCGTAATGCCCTGGTCCTGCGTGAACTGGACGGGTTGAGTTACGAGGAGATCGCCACTGCCATGGACTGCCCGATCGGGACTGTGAGATCAAGAATTTTCCGCGCCCGCGACGCCGTTGAACAACGCATTCGGCCGCTGCTGGAAGGAAGTGATTCAGGTGAATACTAATGACTGATGAAATCCGTGAACAACTGTCGGCCCTGATGGACGACGAACTTGACGAGCTTGAACATCCGCTACTGCTCAGCCGGCTGGAGCGCGATGCCGGCTTGCGCGACTGTCTCGCGCATTACGAACTGATCGGAGCAGTCCTGCGCGGTGAAGGCAATATCAATACGCTGGGTATCTCTGCCCGGGTTCAGGCTGCGCTGCATGACGATGAACCTTTGCACGGCGGAAAGGCGGCTGCGCGTAGCGGCGGCCCAGGCTGGCTCAAACCGCTGGCCGGACTGGCAGTGGCCGCTTCGGTGGCGGCGATTGCGCTGTTCAGCGTGACATCGTTGCGTGAAACCGAGGTGCCCCACGCGCCGCTGATCGCTGTCGGCGATAATCCAGCGCCGCTGGTGGCCCGTGCTGCGGACTCCAGCAGCGAACAGTGGGACCGCATCGACAAACGCCTGTCCGGCTATCTGGTGAATCATAATGAGTACGCAGCCAGTCGCGGGGTGCAGGGCGTGACGCCTTATGTGCGCATCGTCGGTTTTGAAAACAGCCCGCAATGACACGATCAATTTCCCCGGTTCTCTGGCTGCTGTCGGCGCTGCTGATGTCCACGGGCGCGGCGGCGCAAAGTGCCCGCGACTGGCTGGAACGAATGTCGACCGCATCCCAGACACTCAATTACTCCGGTATTTTCGTCTATCAGCACCAGGGCCAGCTGGAAGCCATGCAGATTGTGCATGCCATGGACGAAAGCGGCGAACGCGAGCGGCTGGTGTCGCTGACCGGTCCCGAGCGCGAGGTGTTGCGGGATAACCGGGCCGTGACCTGTATTCTCGCTGACCGCCAGTCGGTGCTGGTCAACAAAAGCCAGCCGCGGGCGCCATTTCCACTGAGTTTTCCCCGCCAGCTGATGGAGCTGGAGCAACATTACACTTTTGAGGTGCTGGATGAGGATCGGGTTGCCGGGTTGAATTGCCGGATAGTGGCAGTACAGCCGCGGGATCAGTTCCGTTACGGACGGCGCCTGTGCGTACACGATGCCAGTCACCTGTTGCTGCGTTCCGAAGTAACCGGCACGGATGGCGGGACGGTGGAACAAATGATGTTCACTTCGGTCGAGTTCCCGGACAAGATTCCTGCTTCAGCACTGTCACCGCAGCTGGATGGCGCGGACTTCACCTGGCAGCGTGAACCCGAGCAGCAGCCGCAGACCAATGCCGCGACACGCAAAGCATCGCGTTGGCGGGTCGGTGAGGTGCCGGGCGGGTTCATGCTCGTCGATCACACCTGGCATCGCCTGTCCGGTGGCGAGCCGGGGGTCGAGCACTGGGTATACAGCGATGGCCTGGCAAGTCTGTCCGTCTATGTCGAACAGTCCCAGAATGCGGACGAGTCCTATGGCGGGGTGACTCGCCGAGGCGCCCTGAATGCCTATGGAAAAATGATCGACGGGTATTATGTGACGGTCATCGGCGAGGTGCCGCGGCGCACCGTTGAGCTGGTCGGTGACTCAGTGGAGAGTCGCCAGGCGGAGCAATGATCGAGGAAGCCGCCCATGTCGTGCAGGTAGAAGGCGCCGAGGTCTGGGTGGAGACCGAGCGGCGCTCGACCTGTTCATCCTGTTCGGCGCGGAGCGGTTGTGGCACCGGCGCACTTTCCCAGGCACTCGGCAAGCGGCGCAACCGGGTGCGGGTTTTGTCACAACTGCCGCTGCAGGTCGGCGATCAGGTGGTGATTGGCATCCACGAACAGGCCCTGGTGCGCGGTTCGCTGGCGGTGTATGCAGTGCCGCTCGTGTTGCTGTTGCTGGGTGCGTTAGCCGGCGATTTGGGAGCCGGGCTGTTTTTGTGGCAAAGTGCGGAGCTGGCGAGCACGCTGCTGGGGTTGGGCGGGCTGGCAGCCGGCCTGTGGTGGCTGCGACGCTTTACCGAACAGATCAAAACAAATGAGAATTATCAGCCTCTGGTGTTGCGCAGGGCAAACGTGACGCTGGAAATGAATGCTATCAAGTAATACAGGAGTGACTATGAACGTGTTGACGCGAACCTTTGGCACCGCTTTCATTGCCCTGACGGTGCTGATCGGCGCCGCCGGCGTGCAGGCCCGGTCCTTACCCGATTTCACCGACCTGGTCGAGCAGACCGGTGTCGCGGTGGTGAACATCAGCACCACACAGAAGGTCAAGGGCGGTATGCAGCTGCCGGAAGGGATGGAGATACCCGACCTGCCGGAGGGCTCGCCATTCAACGACCTGTTCAAGCATTTCTTCGGTGAAGGTGACGGACCTCCGCAGGAGCGCGAGGCCAGATCACTGGGCTCCGGATTTATCATTTCAGAAGATGGCTACATCCTGACCAACAATCACGTGGTCAAGGATGCTGACGATGTGACGGTGCGTCTCGACGACCGGCGCGAGCTGAAAGCGGAAGTTATCGGGACCGACGAGCGCAGCGATGTGGCGCTGTTGAAAATCGACGCCAGCGACCTGCCGGTTGCGAAAATCGGCAAATCCGAGGAGCTCAGGGTTGGTGAGTGGGTGCTGGCAATCGGGTCACCCTTCGGTTTCGATCGTTCCGCCACGGCCGGTATCGTGAGCGCCAAGGGCCGGGCGTTGCCGCGTGAAAATTACGTGCCATTCATTCAGACCGATGTGGCCATCAACCCCGGTAATTCGGGCGGACCGCTGTTCAATCTCGATGGCGAAGTGGTGGGTGTGAATTCGCAGATCTACAGCCGCACCGGGGGCTTCATGGGTCTGTCATTCTCGATTCCGATCGAGGTGGCGATGGATGTGGCCAAACAACTCCGGGAGCACGGCAAGGTCAGTCGCGGCTGGCTGGGCGTGTTGATTCAGGACGTTACCCTGGAGCTGGCTGAATCCTTCGGCATGAGCAAGCCGCAGGGTGCGCTGATCGCCAGGGTGATGCCGGACAGCCCGGCAAAGAAGCACGGTCTGCAGGTTGGCGATGTCATTCTTTCGTTCAACGGCAAGGACATTGTGCAGTCCTCAAAATTACCTCCGGTAGTGGGAACCACACCGATTGGTGAGCGGGTGCCGGTCAAGGTGATGCGCGACGGCCGCATCCGGACCCTGACGGTAGTGCTGGATGAATTGCCGGATCAGGACGAAGCGATTATTGCCAAAGCGGACGACAGCAAGACAAAGACGGAAAATCGCGTCGGCGTGCAGGTGGCAAACCTGACGCCCGCGCAGCGCGATGAACTCGATATTGAAAGCGGCGTGCTGGTTGAGCATGTCGGCCAGGGTGCGGCCAGCAGTGCCGGTATGCGCGCTGGCGATATCATTGTCCGCATGGATAACAAGCCGGTGAAGAATGTCGATCAGTTCGAAGAGATGATCAAGAAACTGCCGGCCGGCAAATCGGTGGCGGTGCTCGTGCAACGGCGCGGTGGCCCGATTTTCATGGCCATGAAGGTTCCAGAGCGGCCTTGACGGTTCAACCGGTACAGCTGACGCTGTATTACCGCGAAGGCTGCCATCTGTGTGACAGCATGCTGCAGGCCCTTCGTGGCCTGCAGTCATGTCTGGGGTTCGAGCTGGAGGTGCTGGATATCGACCGCGACCCGCAACTCCGGCAGCGCTATGACGAATGGGTGCCGGTGTTGTGCGATCGGGACCGGGAAATCTGCCATTACCACCTCGACGAGAACAGTTTGCGCGAGGCCATCGAGGCCGCTGCGCAGGCGCCGACTGGCTCCGTGAGTGGGTCGACAGCAGAATAGCGTGTATACTTGCCGGCGGATTCGGGATCGGTCGAAGGTCTCAAGAGTAGCGCCGCTTCGGCGCTTTTTTAATTAGGAATTCAGATTGTTATCTGTGTTATTGAAAATCAGCGGCGGGTGCGGTCATGACTGACCTGGCGCACATCCGGAACTTTTCCATTATCGCCCACATCGACCACGGCAAATCGACGCTGGCGGATCGGTTTATCCAGACCTGTGGCGGTCTGGAGGAGCGGGATATGGAAGCCCAGGTGCTGGACTCGATGGAACTGGAGCGCGAGCGCGGTATTACCATCAAGGCGCAGTGCGTCTCGCTGGTGTACAGGGCCGACGACGGCGAGGACTACGTGCTGAATTTTATCGACACGCCCGGTCACGTGGATTTTTCCTACGAAGTATCCCGTTCGCTGTCCGCCTGCGAAGGCGCGTTGCTGGTCGTTGATGCCGCGCAGGGTGTGGAAGCCCAGAGCGTTGCCAACTGCTACACCGCCATCGAGCAGGGCCTGGAGGTGGTGCCGGTGCTGAACAAAATCGATCTGCCCTCTGCGGAGCCGGAACGCGTCAAGCGGGAAATCGGCGACATCATTGGCATCGACGCAATGGATGCGGTCGAGGTCAGCGCCAAGACCGGTGTCGGCGTCCACGACCTGCTGGAGCGACTGGTCGAGCGCATCCCGCCACCGGTCGGCGATGCGGACGCGCCGTTGCAGGCGTTGATCATCGATTCATGGTTCGACAACTATGTCGGTGTCATATCGCTGGTGCGGGTCATGCAGGGCACCCTGCGGCGGCGCCAGAAAATCCGCATTATGTCCTCCGGGCGTGATTTCCAGGCCGAAAAGGTTGGCGTGTTCTCGCCGCGTCGGGTCCCCCGGGAGTTGCTGAAAGCCGGCGACGTCGGGTTCATCATTGCCGGCGTCAAAGAGATCGACGGTGCGCCGGTAGGCGATACCATCACGCTGGCGGATCGGCCTGCGACAGACCCGCTGCCCGGATTCAAGAAGGTGCAGCCGCGCGTGTTCGCAGGCCTGTTCCCGATTTCCGCCGACGCCTATGAAGACCTGCGCGAAGCACTGCAGAAACTGCGTCTCAACGACGCCTCGCTGCACTTCGAGCCGGAAACCTCGCAGGCGCTCGGCTTCGGCTTCCGCTGCGGTTTCCTCGGCATGCTGCACATGGAAATCGTCCAGGAGCGGCTGGAGCGCGAATACGACCTCGACCTGATTTCGACGGCGCCGACGGTCATCTACGAAATACTGGATACACGGGGCGAAGTCCGGCAGATCGATAATCCGTCGGCGCTGCCACCGAGCAACGAGATCGGTGAAATTCGCGAACCGATCATCCTGGCGAACATCCTGGTGCCGCAGGAGTATCTTGGCGCAGTTATTACCCTGTGCATTGAAAAGCGCGGCGTGCAGCGGCGCCTCCAGTACACCGGGACGCAGGTGGCGCTGAGTTATGAAATGCCGCTCAGTGAAGTGGTGATGGATTTCTTCGATCGGCTCAAGTCGGTCAGTCGCGGCTTTGCCTCGTTCGACTATTCGTTCGAGCGTTTCCAGCCGGCTTCGCTGATCAAGCTCGATGTGATGATCAATGGCGAGCGCGTCGATGCGCTGTCGCTCATCGTGCATCGCGATTTCGCCGAAAGCCGCGGTCGCGCACTGGCCGAGCGCATGAAGGAAATGATACCGCGGCAGATGTTCGATGTTGCGATCCAGGCGGCTATCGGCTCACAGATCATCGCTCGCACCACTGTAAAAGCGTTGCGCAAGAACGTCACGGCGAAATGCTACGGCGGCGATATCTCGCGCAAGCGCAAGCTGCTGGAAAAACAAAAAGCGGGTAAAAAACGTATGAAGCAGTTCGGCAGAGTGGAAATTCCCCAGGAAGCTTTCCTCGCCGTGCTCCAGACCGGGAAAAAATAATATGAATCTGGATTTTCCAACGATACTGGTAACCGCCACCCTGGTTACCGGCTTGATCTGGGCGCTGGACGCCCTGTTGTGGGCGCCGGCGCGCAAACGCAGGGCCGCCGAACAGACAGACCCGGAGCAGGCGGCGGAGGTGTTGAAAGAGCCGACCCTGGTGGAATACGCGAAATCGTTTTTCCCGGTCATCCTTGCCGTGTTATTGCTGCGCTCGTTCCTGGTCGAGCCGTTCCGGATCCCGTCCGGATCGATGATGCCGACGCTACTGGTAGGTGACTTCATCCTGGTCAACAAATTTGCCTATGGCATCCGGCTGCCGGTGGCCAATAACAAGGTGATCGATCTTGGCGCTCCCGAGCGCGGCGACGTGGTGGTGTTCCGCTTCCCGAAAGATCCCGATATCGATTACATAAAGCGGGTGGTCGGCGTTCCGGGTGATCATCTCGTGTATGCAAACAAGACGCTTTATGTAAATGGTGAACAGGTGCCGCAGATTCCGATCGGCGACTATGTTGGAATCGGCTCCGGGCTGTCCATGTCGGGTGCCAGCATGCGTCGCGAAATGCTGGGCGATGCGGAGCACGATATTCTGGTGGTTCCCGGCAGCCATGGTATAAATGCCGATGTAGTGGTGCCGGCGGATCACTATTTTGTCATGGGCGACAACCGCGACAACAGCAACGACAGCCGTTACTGGGGGTTCGTGCCCGACGAGAACCTGGTGGGACGCGCCTTCATGATCTGGATGAACTGGGATTCCGCGGCTTCCGGAGTCGCGTGGGACCGCCTCGGTGATTCCATACAATAGCCTGTGGAGAACATATAAATGAAAACACGGTATGAGCAACGCGGAATGACGGCGATCGGCTGGCTGCTGGTGCTGGGTCTGATTGCATTTTTTACCCTGATCACGCTGCGCCTGGTGCCGCTCTATCTGGAGCACACCAAGATCGTATCGGTTCTGGAGTCGCTGGAAAAAGAGCCGCGCCTCACCAAGATGACCAAGGCAGAGATCTATTCCATTATCAGCAAGCGCTTCGATGTCAACGACGTGCGCAACGTGCCGACCACGGATGTCATCATCGTCAGCGATGGCCGTACCACCAAGGTTGGTATCGATTACGAACGCCGCACCAGTTTGTTCTCGAACATCGATCTGGTCGCTTCGTTCAGCAAGCATATCGAGGTGGTTGCGCATTGAGCGATGCGCTGGATGCCCTGGGCCGCGCCCTTCAGTACCGGTTCAGAAATCCCGCGCTTCTGGAAGCGGCGCTGACCCATCGCAGCGCGGCCAGTCTCAATAATGAACGGATGGAATTCCTCGGCGATGCGGTACTCGGCTACCTGATAGCCGCCAGCCTGTTTGAACGTTTTCCTGAAGCCAGTGAAGGACAGCTCAGTCGATTGCGCGCCATGCTGGTAAAGCGCGACACGCTGGCGAGTGTCGCGCGCGATCTGAAGCTCGGCGATTACCTGCGGCTGGGATCAGGCGAACTGAAAAGCGGCGGGTTTCGCCGCGACTCGATTCTCGCCGATGCGCTGGAAGCCATTCTTGGCGCCATGGTGCTGGACAATGGCGGCAGCCTCGATGCCTGTGATGCCTGCGTACAGCGCCTGTTTGCGGAGCGTATCGAAAGACTGTCGCCGGTCGACGAGCTGAAAGATCCCAAAACCCGCCTGCAGGAATACCTGCAATCCCGCCGGCTGGAACTGCCGGTATATAAAGTATTGGAGATCAGCGGTGATGCGCACGATCAATCATTTGTGGTTGAATGCCGGGTGGACGGTGTCGAAGCGCCGGTACGTGGCGCAGGCAGCAGCCGGCGACGCGCCGAACAGGTTGCCGCCGAAGCCGCTCTCGTGCAGTTACATGCAAGCCCTCTCGATGGCGCCTGAGTCGCACCTGCGCGGGTTCTTATGAGCGAGAATTTTCGCACCGGTTTCGTGGCACTGGTCGGCCGGCCCAATGTCGGCAAGTCGACCATACTGAACTACCTGATCGGACAAAAAATCAGTATCACCTCACGGCGACCGCAAACCACTCGCCACCGCATCCTCGGCATCAAGACCGACGCGCATGCGCAGATCCTGTTTGTCGATACACCCGGTCTGCATGCACAGCAGCCGCGGGCCATGAATCGCTACCTGAATCGTGCCGCGGCGGATACCCTGCATGACGTCGATGTGGTGGTGTTCGTGGTGGAAGGCAAGCGCTGGCAGGAGGACGATGACTGGGTGCTGGCGAAGCTCGAGCACGTGAAGTGTCCGGTGATCGTCGCAATCAACAAGATAGACCGCCTGCCGGACAAGAGCGCATTGTTGCCGCGCTTGCAGGCGCTCGCCGAAAAACGGGACTTTTTTGCTATCATTCCGGTGTGCGCCAAGACCGGAGCGCATCTGGATGAACTGGAAGCGGCGGTGCGCCAGTGTCTCCCGGAAGCGCCGCCGCAGTTTCCGGAAGACCAGGTGACGGACAAGAGCGAACGCTTTCTTGCCGCCGAACTGGTGCGTGAAAAGCTGTTCCGCAAGATCGGTGACGAGATTCCTTACGGCCTGACGGTCGAAATCGAAAGCTTCAAGACCGAAGGCCGCACACTGCACATTCATGCGCTGATCTGGGTGGAGAAAGACAGTCACAAACCCATCGTCATAGGCAACAAGGGCGCAATGCTGAAGGCGGTCGGTCAGGAAGCGCGCGAAGACATGCAGCAGATGTTCGATCAGAAAGTGAACCTCAAGCTCTGGGTCAAGGTGAAGGAAGGCTGGGCCGACGATGACCGCGCCTTGCGCAGTCTGGGCTATCAGGACGAGTGAAGGCAGTGAGCGTCCAGCTTGCTTCAGCCTATGTTCTGCATCAGCGGCCGTACCGCGAAACCAGCGCGCTGCTGGAAGTTTTCGCGGAGGAGTACGGCCGCGTGGGGCTGGTGGCGCGCGGCGTGCGTTCGGCAAAGTCGAAACAGCGCGGCGAGTTGCAGGCGCTGCGGCCGTTGCGCCTGTCCTGGCTCAGCCGCGGCGAGCTCGGCACGCTGACCGGCGTGGAATCCGATGGCCGGTCCGAACGCCTGCAGGGCGCTGCGCTATACAGCGCCTTTTACCTCAACGAATTGCTCATGCGATTACTGGCGCGGCAGGACCCGCACCCGACACTTTACCGACTGTATCGGGACAGTCTGCAGCGACTGGCGCAGGAGACGGATGTCGAACCGGTGTTGCGGGTGTTCGAGAAACGCCTGCTTGAAGAGCTCGGTTACGGTTTGCTGCTGGACCATGAGGTGCAGACTGGCGCTGCACTGGATGCGGCGGCTTACTACGATTACCAGCTGGAATCGGGTCCGGTGCCGGTGGTCGATGCGCAGGCGGCCGGTTTTGTGTTTCGCGGATCGAGTCTGCTGGCGCTGGCCGATGAGCGCCTGGATACACCGCAGGTACGCCAGGATGCCAAGCGCCTGATCCGCTCCGCGCTGAACCTGTATCTTGGCAACAAGCCGCTCAAATCGCGCGAACTTTTCCGGGTGCCGAAAAAATAAACTATCATGGATACCGTAATGAACAGCCTGTTGCTTGGAGTCAATATCGATCACGTCGCCACCCTGCGCCAGGCGCGCGGCACCCGCTATCCGGACCCGATACAGGCCGCTATTGCTTCCGAACAGGCTGGCGCGGATAGCATCACGCTGCACCTGCGCGAGGACCGCAGGCACATTCAGGAACGCGACGTGGAAATGCTCTGCGGTATTCTTCAGACGCGCATGAATCTGGAGATGGCTGTCACCGACGAGATGCTCGACATCGCCTGCCGACTGGGTCCGGCCGACTGCTGCCTGGTGCCAGAGAAGCGCGAGGAACTGACGACCGAAGGTGGACTGGACGTAGCGGGGCAGCCGGTACGGCTCAGTACAGCCTGTCAGCGACTGGCTGATGCCGGTGTGCGCGTGTCATTGTTTATCGATGCCGATGCACGCCAGGTACAGGCTGCGCATGCGGCCGGGGCGCCCTGCATTGAAATTCATACCGGCTGCTTTGCTGACGCGCAAACAGCGACGCAGGCCAGCGTCGAGCTGGACAGGATACGCGCGGCGGTCGATCTCGGTACCGAGCTGGGCTTGCAGGTGAATGCCGGTCATGGTCTGCACTATCACAACGTGCAGGCGATCGCCGCGCTGCCGCAGGTACGGGAATTGAATATCGGTCACGCCATCGTGGCGCGTGCATTGTTCACCGGCTTCAGCGAAGCGGTGCGTGAAATGAAGCGCTTGATGGTGGAAGCCCGGGCCGGGCTGCCAGGCTGAGAAACTATCGAGTTTTACCGGACGGTGTGCTGTAGAAATGCGGTGTTCCACCATCATCCTTGGAACGATACATGGCCTCATCGGCACAACGCAGCAGCGTGTCGGAATCCTTGCCGTGGTCGGGATACACGGAGATGCCGACGCTGGCGGTGATATGCAGTTCATTGCCATCGACGAGATGAGGTTCGCTTAGGGCGCGTACGACTTTCGCCGCGGCGGCATTGGCATCGGCAAAACTTTTCAGATGTTCGAGACAGATAATGAATTCATCGCCGCCGATGCGTGATACCGTGTCGGTCTGGCGCATCGCATCAGTCAGACGCGTCGCGACAGCCTGCAACAGACAGTCACCCATTTCATGGCCGAAGCTGTCATTCACAGGCTTGAACCCATCCAGATCGATATAAAGCACTCCGACCCTGCGCTGATAGCGGGCTGCACGGGCAATTGCGGCTTCCAGCCGGTCGCTCAGCAAGGTTCGATTCGGCAGACCGGTAAGACTGTCATGTTCGGCCTGGTGGGTCAGCGCGCGTTCCTGTTGTTCGCGCCAGGTGGTGTCGCGAACGACCAGCGTGTACAGCCGATATCCGCCCAGATCGCTCTGTGACAGTGAAGCCTCGCTCGAGAAGCGCTCGCCGTCGCGTCGCTTGCAGGTGATGTGCTCGATCCTGAAGGCCAGGTGATTTTCGCGCGCCAGGCGCGTAAGGGTCTTCAGGCGCGCGCGGTCTTCCTGCAGGAAGTGTTCGCATAGCAATGTTGTGAGCGGCTGTCCGAAGATGTCGGCCTGTTGATGACCGAACAATCTCTCCGCGCCCTGATTAAAGATAACAATTTTGAAATCGTCGTTGACGCAGATCAGCGCCTCGCGAGTGAGCTGTAACAGGCGGATATGATGGTCGATCTGCTGGATCAGCTGATCGGCTGCCGCATCGCTCAGCTGTCCCGGGCCCTGGGCTTCAGTCGGGGGATCGGGAGCATCGCCGTGCACGCTCACCTTGTCCGACCTGACTGCCGATCAGTAAAAAACAATTTTATATCTGAAGACATTTGCATGCGTTTCATCTTTCCGGACCAACTAGAGTAGCGATGCCTCCTCAGTATTCCCCGTTTTCGACAGGAAATCACGATATAATGCACCTGGTCGCTCGCACGGGTTCGCGAGCGTCTACTACACCACTTGTCTGGACTTTTATTAACAAGGAGTTAAGGTCGATATCATGAGTTTTGCCCGTTTGGAGAATTTTGTCGGCAATACACCGCTCGTGCAACTGCAGCGGCTTCCCGGAAACACCGGCAATACGCTGCTGGCAAAGCTGGAAGGTAATAATCCCGCCGGTTCCGTGAAAGATCGCCCGGCGCTCAGCATGATCCAGCATGCCGAGCGGCGCGGCGTCATCAAGCCGGGCGACACCCTGATCGAAGCCACCAGCGGTAATACCGGCATCGCCCTGGCTATGGCGGCCGCCATGAAAGGCTATCGCATGGTGCTGATCATGCCGGAACACATGAGCGCGGAGCGGCGCCAGGTCATGAAGGCGTTTGGTGCGGAGATCATTGCGGTGACGCGCGAACAGAGTATGGAGGGCGCGCGCGATCTGGCTCTGCAAATGCAGGCGGATGGCAAGGGCACGGTGCTCGACCAGTTCTCGAACCCGGATAATCCGCTGTCGCACTACGAGGGCACCGGCCCGGAGATCTGGCGCGATACGCACGGTACGGTCACCCACTTCGTCAGCGCCATGGGAACCACCGGCACCATCATGGGCACCGCGCGCTACCTGAAAGAAAAGAACCGCGATATCGAAATCGTCGGGGTGCAGCCAACCGAGGGGGCATCGATTCCTGGCATCCGCCGCTGGCCGCAGGCCTACCTGCCGAAGATATTCGATCCCCGGCTGGTCGACAAAACCCTCGATATCGATCAGGAAGAGGCCGAGCGCACGACCCTGGCGCTGGCATCGCGCGAAGGGATTTTCTGCGGCGTATCCTCGGGCGGCGCAGTGGCCGCAGCGCTCAAGGTCAGCGAGACGGTGGAGAATTCAGTGATCGTCGTGATTATCTGCGACCGTGGCGATCGCTACCTGTCCACCGGGATTTTTCCCGATTGAGAATGCCGGTCGGCGTACTGCTGCTGTTGCTGGTTGCGACCGGCGCGGCAGCGGTCGAACGACTGGTCATCGATCTTGGCAGTCTCGAAGCGCAGGACTGGCGCCTCGATGATCTGCATCTTGAAGTGGAATTGCAGCCCCGGGCGCGCACCGCGCTGACGGTTCGCGCTGCTGCATTGAGCTTCGGCGAACAGCGTATCGAGAACCTGAAACTGCACTGCGGAACATTCGAGCTGCTGTCCACCCGGGTCAGTTGTACGCAGGGCCGGCTTGACGCCAGCAGCGACAGTTTCGATGCTCAGAGTGCCCCCGCCAGCTTTCAATACCACTTCGACACCGGAGAACTCAGCCTCAGACTAACGGACGTCGCGCTCGCGGCGGGGCAGGCGACGATCGACCTGCACTATGTCAATGGGGACTGGCAGGTTGACGCCAGGCTGGATGAGATTGCGATCGGCGAACTGCACGGGCTGCTCGCCACGGCCGGCATGCAACTGCCCGACCTTCAGTACCAGGGCCGCATCAGCGGTTCCGTGCAGGCGCATGGAAGCCGCGACGGATTGCGCGAGCTGATCTGGAAGCTGAACACGCATGACACCGGTTACAGCAATGCCGCCGGCAGTCAGGCAGCGGAAGCCCTGCGCCTGTCGAGCGACGGCAGCGCCAGGTCGACCGGCGACGCATGGCAGATCGAGGCATCGCTCAGCGCGCGCGAGGGCATGCTGTACACCGACCCCCTGTACCTGGAATTCAACGACACGCAGAACCTGGCTCTGGATGCACGCCTGCAGTGGCACGGTGCCGACCGCCGGCTGCGGGTGCAGACGCTGAATTTCGATCATTCGCAGGTCGCCGAAGGCACTGCGCGCGGGGTGTTGCAGTTTGGCAGCGAGCCGGTGCTGGATGAGCTGGAACTCGAAATCGATGACGCCTGGCTGCCGGGCCTGTACGTCAACTGGTTACAGCCCTGGCTGTCCGCGACGGTTTTGGCCGAACTCGATACCGCCGGTCATCTGCAGGGGCAGGTCTCGGTGAGCGCCGGTAAACCGGATGCGCTGGCCCTGCAGTTGCAGGATGTCACCTTGCGCGACAGCGGCGGACTGTTCGGTATCGCCGGGCTGGATGCGGCATTGCACTGGGACCGTAATATGCCGCAGCGCGTATCGACGCTCACCTGGGAAGGCGCGAATTTTTACCAGCTGCAACTGGGTGCCGCAGGCGTCGTGCTCGAGACCCGGGCGCAGAGCCTGAAGTTGCGAGAGCCGATGCGGGTGCCATTGCTGGACGGCAGGCTGCACGTCGAGGAGTTTGAACTGGGAATCGACGCCGAGGGAGAAATACGCTGGCTGCTGGATGGGAATCTGACGCCGGTGTCGATGCAGGCTTTCAGCCGCGCGCTGGACTGGCCGCCGCTGTCGGGCAAACTTTCGGGCATGGTGCCGAAGGTGCGTTATGAGAACCGCGAGCTGACCATCGGCGGCGCACTGCTGGTGCAGGCTTTTGATGGTGATATTGTGATTCGCAACCTGCGTATCCGCGAACCTCTGGGGCTGGCGCCGCGGCTGTGGGCCGATGCGACTATCAAACAGCTGGATCTGGAAACGCTCACCCGTACCTTTGAATTCGGTCGCATCGAGGGCCGCTTGAACGGCGAGGTGGAGGATCTGTACATGGAGGCCTGGCAGCCGGCAGCCTTCGATGCGCAGTTCGGCACCCCGCCCGATGACCGCAGCCGTCATCGTATCAGCCAGAAAGCTGTCGACAACATCGCCAACCTCGGCGGCGCCGGCGTGGCCGGTGTCCTGTCGCGCAGTGTGCTGCGTTTCTTTGAGGAATTTCCTTACAGGCGGCTGGGCATCAAGTGCGAGCTGCGCAACGGCGTATGCGACATGGGCGGCATCGCGCCGGCGGACAATGGTTACTATCTGGTCGAAGGGACCTTTCTGCCGCCACGCCTGGATGTCATCGGATATGCCGATCGGGTGGACTGGGACTCGCTGGTGGAACGGCTGATTGCGGCAACCCGCAGCGCGCCTTCGCTCACCCGCTAACCTTTCGCGGTCGCGCGCGTTAGTCTTTATAATGGTCCGATCAAACAAGGAAGCCTGCTTATGAAAACCCTTCGCCTGAGTCCCCTGCTGAGCCTGTTGCTGATCAGCGCCTGTGTCACCATCAACGTCTATTTCCCCACCGCAGAGGCGGTGGAAGCGGCGGACCGGATTATCCGCGACGTTTACGGCAAGGAAGCCGCGCCTGTCGATGCGCCACCGGCCTCCGAAGAAGCCGTGCCGGATACCTCCTGGCAATCGCCTTCGACCGCGCAGCCGCTGCTGATCGGTGTGCTCGAATGGCTGGTGCCGGTCGCGCAGGCGAATGCCAACATCGATATTCAGTCGCCGGCAGTGTCGGCCGTACGCGCCTCCATGGAAGCACGCTTCCCGGCGCTCAAGCCGTTCTTTGACACCGGCAGCATCGGCATGACGGCCGACGGATTGATCACGGTGCGCGACCTCAACAGTGTGCCGCTGCGCGATCGCAAGACGGTCAGCAGTCTGGTCAGCGCGGAAAACCAGGATCGCAATACCCTGTACCGGGAGATCGCCCGCGCCAACGGCCATCCTGAATGGGAAGATGACATCCGCGCCACTTTTGCGCAGCGCTGGGTAGCCAACGCACCGTCCGGCTGGTGGTATCAGGATGCCGGCGGTAACTGGAAGCAGAAGTAAGCGTAGCGCGCATGAATCTTTTTGTTTTTGATATCGAGACCATTCCCGATGTCGCGAGTGGACGGCGACTGCATGACTTCGAAGGCCTGAGCGACGCCGATGCCGGCAAGGCCATGTTGCACATGCGGCTGCAACAGACCGGCAGTGAGTTTCTGCCGCTGCACCTGCACCGCATCTGCGCTATCTCGGTGGTGATGCGGCACGGCGACCGGGTGAAAGTCTGGTCGCTTGGAGAGAAGGACGCTGACGAGGCCGAACTGGTGCAGCGTTTTTTCGACGGCATCGACAAGTTCATGCCGACGCTGGTGTCGTGGAATGGCGGTGGCTTCGATCTACCGGTGTTGCATTACCGCGCTTTGCTGCACGGCATCCAGGCGCCGCGTTACTGGGACACCGGCGGCGCGGATCGCGAGTTCAAGTGGAACAATTACCTCAGCCGTTTTCACGAACGGCACACCGACCTGATGGACGTGCTGGCCGGATACCAGCCGCGCGCCTGCGCAAAGCTCGATGAGGTGGCCACCATGCTCGGATTCCCCGGCAAGATGGGCATGAGCGGCGCGCATGTGTGGGACGCTTTCAAGGCCGGTGAAATCGACGGCATCCGCAACTACTGTGAAACCGATGTGCTCAACACCTACCTGGTCTATCTGCGCTTTCAGTTGATTCGCGGGCAGCTTACTGAACAGGACTACGCCAGTGAACTGGAACTGCTGCGCGAGACCCTGCGGCAGGAAAATCGGGCGCACTTCAGCGAGTTTCTCGAACACTGGCAAGCAAACACCCCTGGAAGCTGTCCATGAATCGACGTCGCAATAAACCCAAATTACCCAACTACCCGGTGCGGGTGGAGATTGAGTCCCTGGTGCACGACGGACGCGGGCTTGCGCATGTGGACGGCAAGGCAGTGTTCATCGATGACGCCCTGCCGGGCGAGGAAGTCAGCTTTCTCTACACCGGTCGCGCGCGCAAACACGACGAGGGTACGCTGTGTGAAATCTTCCGTGCCTCGCCGCACCGCGTGGAGCCCAAATGTTCCGGTTTCGCGGTGTGCGGCGGTTGCAGCCTGCAGCACCTCGATCCCGAACAGCAGATCCTTGCCAAGCAGCAGACCCTGCTGGATAACCTGGAACGTATCGGCAAGGTGACACCGGAGCGGGTGCTGACACCCTTGACCGGCCCGGTGTGGCAGTACCGTCACAAGGCCCGTCTCGGCGTCAAACACGTGCGCAAAAAACACCGGGTGCTGGTTGGCTTCCGGGAAAAACACAAACCCTATGTGGCGGATATCGAGCGCTGCGAAGTGCTGCACCCGTCGGTGGGCGAACGTCTGGAAGAGCTCGCGGCACTGATCCAGAACATGGACGCGCACGAACGCATCGCACAGATCGAAGTGGCTATCGGCGATACCGTGACGGCGCTGGTATTCCGCAATCTCGATCCACTGTCGGACACTGACACCCAGGCGCTGATCGCGTTTGCGCAGCAGACCGGTCTGCACATCTACCTGCAGCCGAAAGGACCGGACAGCGTGCATCTGCTGTGGCCGGAACAGTCACAGCTCAGCTACAGTCTGCCGGATTACCGGCTCACCATGAACTTCCTGCCCAACGACTTTACCCAGGTGAACCCGGCCATTAACCAGCCGATGATCCGCCAGGCTCTGGAGTTGCTGGAAGTTGGAAGCACCGATCGGGTGCTGGACCTGTTCTGCGGGCTGGGTAATTTCACCCTGCCGATGGCGCGCTCGGCCGCCGAAGTGACAGGCGTCGAAGGGGAGGCCGGACTGGTGCAGCGGGCGCGCGAGAACGCAGTCGCCAATGACATCCACAATGTCGATTATCACGCTGTCGATCTGACCCTCGACCCGGCGGCGCAGAGCTGGATGCAGAAGCGCTATACTCGAATTTTAATCGACCCGCCTCGCAGCGGTGCCCTGGAACTGGTGCCGCTGCTGGGAAAACTGGGCGCGGAGCGCATCGTCTACGTATCCTGCCACCCGGCTTCGCTGGCACGCGACGCCGGCGTACTGGTCAACGAACTGGGCTACCGCCTGGTGGCGGCCGGTGTCATGGATATGTTCCCGCACACCGCGCATGTCGAATCGATGGCCCTGTTCGAGAAGCGTGGTGGCTGAAGCGGAGTTTGCAAACGACAGGACCGAAGGCCGGTACAACTGGCGGCGGGTGCTGTCGATTGTCACCGAACATCGTCGCGAGCTGATTGCCGCCAATATCATTGCCATCCTGGCGGTGCTCGCCGCGGTTCCCATTCCCCTGATCATGCCGCTGCTGGTGGACGAAGTGCTGCTCGAACAGCCGGGCTTCCTGGTCGCGCAGATGAACAGTCTGTTCCCGGAAGGCTGGCACGGGCCAGTGCTGTACGTCAGCGCCATTCTGGCGCTGACGGTATTCATGCGACTCGGCTCGGTGCTGCTCGGCGTCTGGCAGACGCGCCAGTTCAGCCTGATCTCCAAGGATGTGGTGTATCGCATCCGCCGCGATCTGCTGCTGCGACTGCGGCGCATCTCCATGGCCGAATACGAAGCCATGGGCAGTGGCGCGGTCACCTCGCACTTTGTCACCGACCTGAATGCGGTCGACGATTTCATCGGCATGACGCTGAGCAAATTCCTGGTCTCGGTGCTGTCGCTGGTGGGCGCCGCGGCAATCCTGTTGTGGATGCACTGGCAGCTTGCGTTGCTGATCCTGTTCCTCAATCCGCTGGTGGTGTATTTCACCGTGGTGCTGGGCAAACGCGTCAAGCACCTGAAGAAGCGCGAGAACCTCGCATTCGAAACATTCCAGAACGCGCTCACTGAAACCCTCGATGCCATCCAGCAGGTACGCGCCACCAACCGCGAAGGCTACTACCTCAAGCGAGTGATCAGTAAAGCCTTCGACATCAAGACTGACGCAGCGGCGTTCTCCTGGAAAAGCGACGCCGCGAGCCGCCTGTCGTTCTTCATCTTCCTGATCGGTTTCGATCTGTTCCGCGCCGTGAGCATGCTGATGGTGGTGTTTTCCGACCTCAGCATCGGCCAGATGATGGCGGTGTTCGCCTACCTGTGGTTCATGATGGCGCCGGTGCAGGATGCACTGAACATCCAGTACGCATTTTATGGCGCGCGCGCCGCACTGGAGCGCATCAACCGGCTGCTGGATCTGCATGAAGAGCCGCAGTATGAAGCCGTCGAGAATCCGTTCGCCGGCAAGCGCGGCGTCGAAGTGCGAATGAAAGATATCCTGTTCGAATACCGGAGTGGCGAGCCGGTGCTGAACGGCGTCAGCCTCGACATCCCCGCCGGCAGCCGCGTGGCCCTGGTCGGCGCCAGTGGCGGCGGCAAATCCACGCTGGTGCAGGTATTGCTGGGACTCTATCCGCCGAACGCCGGCAGTATCCATTTCGATGGCGTGCCGGTGGAAAAGATCGGACTCGAAGTCGTGCGCGAACACGTTGGCACCGTATTGCAGCACCCGGTGTTGTTCAACGACAGCGTGCGCAACAACCTCACCCTGGGCCGCGACTATCCCGACGAAGCACTGTGGGACGCACTGCGCCGCGCCCAGTTAGTCGACGTGGTCAAGGACATGCCGGAAGGACTGGCATCGCAACTGGGTCGCCAGGGCGTACGTCTGTCCGGCGGCCAGCGCCAGCGCCTGGCCATCGCGCGCCTGTTGCTGGGCGATCCCCAGGTCGTCATCTTCGACGAAGCCACCTCGGCGCTCGATGCCGAAACCGAAGCCCAACTGCACGCCGCCATCAAAGACTTCCTCGACGGCCGCACCGTCATCATCGTCGCGCACCGCCTGTCCGCCGTGCGCCAGGCCGACCGCGTGTACGTCTTCGAAGACGGCCGGATCGCCGAGCAGGGTACCCACCAGGAACTGATCAAGTCGGACGGGTTGTACAGCCGCTTGTATGGCTAGCCTGTGTCATCACAACGCATCGAGCGGGCTTGATACCCCCAGGCCGCCGCGATTCAGCACATGCGTGTAGATCATCGTGGTGCTGACATCAGCGAGGCCATGAGTTGTGGACGCCCCTGCATCGCTGCCAGCAAAGATTTGATCTCCTCCCGGGACAGGACCGTGGGTATGCGTCGTGATTTGCTCGTACGTGTATACGGAATCGCATCGTCGACGGCGCGCCCGAGGACTTCGCGAAACAGAAACACCAGCGCATTCAGCGCGATCTTCTGGGTAGCCGGCGAGACTTTGCGCGCCACCGCAAGGTGCTCCAGGTAGGCAGCCACGTCGGCGGTATCCAGCGCATCAACAGGTTTCCATCTGTGAAACTGAAGGAAGCGACAGATCCAGTGCTCGTAGGTCTGCTCCGTGCGCACGGCCATCCCGCGCACACGTATCGTTCTGACAAACGCGGCGTGACAGTCGGCGCAAGTCTCCCGAAACCTGATAGTCAGCGGATTGCTGCTTGGCGCGACCAGCAGCGACGGATTGGCGTCGCGCATCAGCGTCGGGTGATCAGGCTCCAGTTGTCGGGCGAACGCCCGCCACTGATACCAGTCATAGGTCATCGCCCATTCCGGCCGCACGAGTTCATAAAACAGTAATCGCAGTGCGTCGGCAATTTGGCGAAACCGCCATTCAGGCAAGCCGGCCAGTCTGCCTTTCGCATTCAGATAGTCATCGATCCTGGCCGGCTGATGGATCGAAAGCCGGAGCCCGGAATTCGCGTTGATATACGCTTCAATGTGTTTGCGATACCATGGCCTCGCAGCCCTGGGAACATGCGCTTTTTCGAGCACAGAGAGATAGTTATGCCAGAAACGATCGACCAGAACAGCATCGTCAGCGGGACGCTTCGCAGACATTGTCATGCCCTCCATGGCAAAGACAAGAGATTGAATTGTACGGCCACTATAACAAAAAGCGGTACCGGGATAGATAG
>JAGXGS010000004.1 GCA_024636585.1 Thiogranum sp.
ACAGGAGGATGAAAAGGAACGCCGTGCCAGCGAACATGATCTGAATTACATCACTCTGGACGGCGACATCGCGTGCATGGTGAATGGTGCCGGGCTGGCAATGGCGACCATGGATCTGATCAAACTGCACGGTGGCGAGCCCGCGAATTTCCTCGACGTTGGCGGCGGCGCCACTGCCGACCGGGTTGCTGAAGCTTTCAAACTGATTCTGTCGGATAACAAGGTGCGCGCCATCCTGGTGAACATCTTCGGTGGCATCGTCCGTTGTGATCTTATTGCCGAAGGTATTATCCAGGCCGTGCAGGAAGTGCATGTGACACTGCCGGTGGTCGTGCGTCTCGAGGGAACCAACGTAGACAAAGGCAAGGCGCTGCTGGCGGCCTCGGGTTTAAGTATTATCACCGCGGACGGTTTGACCGATGCCGCACAGAAAGTCGTGCAGGCTGCGCGGGAGACCGGGGTATGAGCATTCTTGTTGATAAGAACACGCGGGTCATCTGCCAGGGATTCACGGGCAAGCAGGGGACCTTCCATTCGGAACAGGCGATCGCCTACGGTACTCAGCTGGTCGGCGGCGTTACGCCCGGAAAAGGCGGCCAGCAGCACCTCGAGCGCCCGGTATTCAATACCGTCCGCGATGCGGTGCGGGAAACCGGCGCCGACGCCACCATGATCTACGTGCCAGCGGCATTTGCTGCCGACGCCGTGCTGGAAGCCGCTGACGCCGGCATCCGGGTGATCGTGTGCATCACCGAGGGCATTCCGGTTCTGGATATGCTGAACGTAAAGGCGGCACTGGCCGGCAGTGATGCCGTGCTTATCGGGCCGAACTGTCCCGGTGTCATTACCCCGGGGGAATGCAAGATCGGCATCATGCCCGGTGCGATTCATCAGCCCGGCAGGATCGGCATCGTGTCGCGCTCCGGAACCCTGACGTATGAGGCCGTGCACCAGACAACGCTGGCGGGCCTGGGCCAAAGCACCTGCGTCGGGATCGGCGGCGATCCTATTCATGGTCTGGAGTTCATCGACTGTCTGCAGCGCTTCGAAGCCGATCCAGCAACCCAGGGCATTATCATGGTTGGTGAAATCGGCGGCAGTGCGGAAGAGGAGGCGGCGGAGTACATCCAGCAGCACGTGAGCAAACCGGTGGTCGCGTATATTGCCGGCGTCACTGCCCCGCCAGGAAAACGCATGGGTCATGCCGGCGCCATTATCAGCGGGGGCAAAGGTACTGCAGACGTCAAGTTCGCCGCCCTTGAACAGGCAGGCGTGGCAGTAGTGCGTTCCCCGGCTGACATGGGCATGCGCATGCGGGACCTGCTGAAACCTTCATGATCAGTGCAGATATGACCGGGCATCCGGAACACCCGGCATTGCGGCTGGTCATGGCGCAGGTGAACCTGATGGTTGGCGATGTGACTGCCAATACCGCACTGGTGATTGAATCCGCGCGTCGCGCCCGCGATGAATTCGGCGCCGATCTGATCGTATTTCCGGAGTTGACACTCGCCGGTTATCCGCCGGAAGACCTGTTGCTGCGACCGGGCTTTCAGGAGATGGTGGACGAAGCACTGCTGTGGATACGACGCGAGGTTCGCGATATTTACGTTCTGGTCGGTCATCCGGAACAGACCGCCGAGGGTCGCTTCAACGCCGCCTCGCTGCTTTATGACGGAGACGTGCTGGCGCGCTGCCGCAAACGCAATCTGCCGAATTACAGCGTGTTCGACGAGAAGCGTTATTTTGTGCATGGCGACGGTTATTGCGTCGCCGAGGTCCGCGATGTTCCGGTCGGTATCACGATATGCGAAGACATCTGGACGCCGGAACCGGCACAGGCGGCGGCGCAGGAGGGCGCTAAACTGCTGGTCAATCTGAATGCATCGCCCTTTCACCGTGGGAAGAGCGGCGAGCGTGAGGCGGCGGTTGCGGACCGTGCGCGAGAAACCGGTTGTCCTGTCGTTTACGTAAATCTGGTCGGCGGCCAGGATGAGCTGGTATTCGATGGCGAATCCTTCGCCCTGGATCAGCGGGGCGAGACTATGGTGCGCGCGCCAACCGGCTGTGATGGTCTTTACCCGGTCGACTTCGAAATCGCTGCGGATGCGCTACGCGTGCTGCCGGGTCTGATAGCGCCGCGGCTGGATGCGGATGCGAGCATCTACCAGGCGCTGGTCATCGGCACCCGCGATTACATTGAAAAAAACGCATTCGAGGGAGTCGTGATCGGACTGTCCGGAGGCGTGGATTCGGCACTGACACTGGCCATTGCCGTGGACGCCATTGGTGCGGAACGTGTCGAGGCAGTGATGATGCCGTCGCGCTACACCGCAGACATCAGCCTGGAGGATGCCCGTGCCGAGGCCGAGGCTCTGGGCGTGCGCTATCGGGAGATTCCTATAGAGCCGGTGTTCAACGCATTCCTGACCGCGCTGGCGCCGGAGTTCCAGGGCACCCGGCCCGATACAACCGAAGAGAATATCCAGGCTCGCTGCCGTGGCGTGATCCTCATGGCGCTGTCCAACAAGCAGGGACGCATGCTGCTCACCACGGGCAACAAGAGTGAGATGTCAGTCGGCTATGCCACCCTGTACGGCGATATGGCCGGCGGCTTTGCGCCGATCAAGGATGTGCCGAAACTGCTGGTCTATCGGCTTGCTGCGTTCCGCAATAGCGTGGCCGCGGTAATTCCTCAACGGGTGCTGGACAGGGCGCCGTCGGCGGAGCTGGCGCCGGATCAGACCGACCAGGATTCGTTGCCGCCGTACGCTATCCTGGACCCGATCCTGGAAGGCTATATCGAACAGGATCTCAGTATCGAGGAACTGGTCAAGCGTGGTTTTGACGGCAGTGTCGTGCGACGCATCGCAACCCTGGTGGACCGCAATGAATACAAACGCCGCCAGGCGCCGCCCGGCGTGCGTATCAGTCAGCGTGCGTTCGGACGGGACCGCCGGTATCCGATTACGTCCGGATTCCTGTCGGCGCAGTTGCAGCGCGGCAGGCCCATTTAGTATTCGATTCTTGTGCGCGCTTTTAGTATCGTTAGCGATCCATACCGGAACCAGCAGAGGAACTACCAATGAAGAAAGTCGAGGCCGTCATCAAGCCATTCAAACTGGACGATGTGCGGGAGGCTCTGTCGGAAATCGGCATCACCGGTATGACGGCCATTGAAGTAAAGGGCTTCGGCCGGCAGAAAGGCCACACCGAATTGTATCGCGGAGCTGAGTACGTGGTGGATTTTCTGCCGAAGGTCAAACTCGATATCGTGGTCAAGGACGAAGATGTGGAACGTGTCGTCGAGACCATTACCACTGCGGCGCGTACCGGCAAGATCGGGGACGGAAAAATTTTCGTAACGCCGGTGGAGAAAGTGGTGCGTATCCGCACCGGGGAAACGGACAACGACGCGGTTTAGGCTGCCCGCTGGCGGGCAGCGTCTCTAGAGGTCCGGCGCTTCCAGCGGCCGCTGCGGTGTTTCGATCGCCGGGGTCCGGTTCTGGTCGAGCACCCGTTGCACATCATTGGCAAGGTCATTGAGCCCCATTTCGGCGTACGCATCCATCAACAGGCGCAATGCATCGCGGGCTGCCGGTGCGCGCTGATAGTTCTCTACGACATATCTGGCCCGATTCGCGGCCGCTACGTGGGCGCCACGCTCCATGTAATATCTGGCGACATTGATTTCATACAGCGCCAGCTGGTTATGCAGGTATACCAGCCGCTGCCTGGCATCTTCCGCATACCGGCTGTCGGGAAACAGCTTGACCAGCTGTGTGAAGTCATTGAACGCGTCGCGCAGCGCACGCGTATCGCGCTCCGAGGGCTCGCGTGGTGTCAGCCGGTCGATGATGCTGGCGCCACGGTTATAGTTGGCCAGACCTTTCAGGTAATAAGCATAGTCCTGGCGCGGATTACCGGGATTATTGCGAATGAAGCGGTCAGCGGCAGCGATGGCCGAGTCCGGTTCATCAAACTTGTAATAGGCATAGGCGATTTCCAGCTGCGCCTGCTGAGCATATTTACCGAACGGGTAGCGCGCCTCCAGCTTTTCGAAGGTGTTGATGGCGGTTTGATAATCGCCTGTATTGAGCGCTGACTTGGCGCGGGTATAGAGCTCGTTGGCCGACAGATTGGCCAGCTCGTCCTCCGGCGAAGTCGCGCAGGCAGGGATGAATAAAATTGCCAATAAAGGTATAAGACGTAACCAGCGCATGAACTGTGCTATCCGAAATCAGTAACAGAACTGGAATTGTAAAGCCGCTTGACCGGCGTTGGCCACCTTATTTCCATGCATGAAACCATACATTTAAGCGGACAGGTGCCGGAGACGCTGGCAGGGCGCCGTCTCGACCAGGCATTGGCGGAGCTTTTTCCGGAATATTCCCGCAGTCGTCTTCAGCAATGGATACGGTCGGGCAGCGTACTGCTCGACGACCAGTCGGTGACCTCGAAGCAGCGTGTCAGCGGTGGCGAGAATATTGAAATTCATGCCCGGCTGGAGGCCCAGGGCGAAGTGCTTGCGCAGGACATACCCCTGCAGGTCTGTTTCGAGGATGAGCACCTGCTGGTGTTGAACAAGCCGGCCGGGCTGGTGGTGCACCCCGCCGCCGGCAATCCGGACGGAACCCTGCAAAATGCGCTGCTGCACTACGATCCGGATCTGGCGGCGGTGCCGCGTGCCGGGATCGTGCACCGGCTGGACAAGGAAACCAGCGGTCTGATGGTGGTGGCGCGCACCCTGATTGCCCACAACAGCCTGGTTGCACAGTTGCAGGCGCGCAGCATGGGGCGCGAATACCTGGCGCTGACCCAGGGGGTGCTGACGGCAGGCGGGACGGTGGATGCGCCGATCGGTCGACATCCGCGCGATCGCCTGCGTATGGCCGTAGTGACTTCCGGCAAACCGGCAGTTACCCATTATCGTGTCCTGGAGCGTTTCGCCGCCCATACCCTGACGCAGGTGCGCCTGGAAACCGGGCGGACTCATCAGATTCGCGTGCACATGGCACACGTTCATTATCCTTTGGTGGGCGACCCGATGTACGGCGGGCGCCACCGGATACCGCGCGGCGCCTCTCCGGCCCTGCGCGATGCCCTGCAGAATTTTCAGCGTCAGGCCCTGCATGCAGTCCGGCTCCGGCTGGAGCATCCGGTGACCGCTGAGTTGCTCAGCTGGGAGGTTGATATGCCAAGTGATTTCAATGAGTTGCTGGGAATTCTGAGAGCCGGAACATGATTCGTCCCGAGTGGCCGGCACCCGCGGGGGTGAAGGCCGTCACAACCACTCGCACAGAGGGTGGCGCAAGTCGCGGCGCTTATGCCGACTTCAATCTGGCTCTGCATGTCGGTGATGTCGCGGATGCGGTGCAGCAAAATCGCAGGCGGCTGCGACAGGTGCTGGCGCTGCCCGCCGAGCCGGTATGGCTGGACCAGGTTCATGGTCAGGTGGCAATCGATGCGGCCGGTGCCGGGAACACTCCGGCGGCCGATGCCAGCTTCAGTTTCCGGCCAGGGGCAGTCTGTACGGTGCTCACCGCCGACTGTCTGCCAGTGCTCTTTTGCGATCGATCTGCGACCCGGGTTGCAGCTGCGCATGCCGGCTGGCGCGGGCTGGCCGGCGGAGTGCTGGAGCAAACGGTTGCTGCGCTGCAGTGCGCGCCGGGCGGGCTGCTGGCGTGGCTCGGTCCAGCCATCGGTCCTCGTCATTTTGAAGTGGGCGAGGAGGTGCGCGAGGCGTTTGTCAGTGCGCATCGCGAGGCAGCGCAGGCATTCGAGCGCCGGCCCGGTGGCAGTTATCTGGCAGACCTTTACCAGCTGGCGAAAATACGTCTGCAGGCTGCGGGCGTCGAAGCGATCTACGGCGGCGGTTTCTGTACCTGTGCAGAACCGGAACGCTGGTACTCATATCGCCGTGAACATACCACCGGGCGAATGGCTTCTCTGATCTGGCTCTCCTGACGCCGAGCTGCGGTTTCCGTATACTTCACGATTTATTTGCCCGGCGGGCTGTGCATGACTTTATTCACCTGGATCCTGTTGTTCTGTCTGCTGGGCGGTGTGCTCAGCGTGCTGGCCGCCGCGATTTTTTTGTTGCTGCCCGTGCCGGTGCGCAACAGGCTGCTGCCACACACAGTCAGTTTCGCCATTGGAGCATTGCTGGGTGCTGCGCTTCTGGGGCTGCTTCCGCATGCCCTGGAGAGCGCCGGAAGCGAGCGTTTGCACGCCGTCAGCGGCGCGCTGATGCTCGGGTTGTTTGGCTTTTTTTTGCTGGAAAAGCTGGTGCTATGGCGGCACTGCCATCACCGCGACTGTGAAATTCACACCCCTGACGATCACGGTCATGCCCACCAGGCGGCCGGCGCCCTGATTCTGATCGGGGACAGCCTGCATAACTTTATCGACGGGGTTCTGATAGGCGCCGCATTCCTGACCGACATTCACCTTGGCATCGTGACCAGCCTGGCTGTCGCGGCGCACGAGATTCCCCAGGAAGTGGGTGATTTTGCCATTCTTCTGCATAGCGGTTTCAGCGTGCGCAGGGCATTTCTGTTCAATCTGCTGGCCAGTCTGGCGACAGTGATAGGCGGCGTGCTGGCATATTTCATGTTGAAGGACCTGCAGCCGGCGCTACCTTATATACTGGCCGTCGCAGCTTCGAGCTTCATCTATATAGCCGTTGCCGACCTGATCCCCGGATTGCACAAGCGCACCGAATTCAGCGCCACGCTCAAGCAGGTCGCCCTGATCGCAGCTGGTGTGCTGTTGATCTATATCGCGCATTCGACGCTGCACTAGACGGCGAAGATTCGCCGCACTACATCAGGAGGTAAACATGTCGAACTGGTTTATGTTGACGCTGGTCGGCAGGGACCGACCGGGCATTGTCGCCAGCGTGACTTCGGCATTGTTCGAGTCGGGCTGCCATCTCGGCGAAACATCGATGCTGCGGCTCGGGGACAACTTCACCATTATGATGATGGTCCGCGATTGTGGTGATGAGGCCGCATTGCGCGGAACCCTGCAGCCGATTCTCGAACACCTGCACCTGGTGCTGCATGTTGATGCCATCGATGCGGTGTTGCATCGGCGTCCGGTTCCGGATGTCTGCATTATCGTGCATGGCGCTGACCGCGCCGGCATCGTCTCCGCGGTTACCAGCAAGGCAGCCGCGGCCGGTCTCAATATCGTCGATCTCGATTCGATGGTGGGCGGGAGTGAAGCGGCACCCATCTATGTCCTGCAGATTGAAGGTGTGGCGGCGCAGGGTGCGGAGGCCATACAGACAGCGCTCGAGCCGTTGCAGGCGGAGGGTGTGAAAATAGACGTGCGGCCCATCGAAACCTTTGTCGGGTGACGCATGCCGGTATTGCAGATTCTCACTTATCCGGATGACCGCCTGCGCCAGGTGTCGACGCCGGTGCTGGAATTCGACGACGCGCTGGAGCGCCGTATCGACGACCTGGAAGATACGCGATTGTCCGGACCGGGAGCGGTAGGCATTGCTGCGCCACAGCTGGGCTGGTTCGAGCGGGTGATCATTGTCGATGTGGCGGGGCGCAAGAAGAGTTCCAGCCACGGGCATCTGGTCCTGGTAAATCCGGAAATTACCGAATGGGACGGTTTCACGATGGGGCGCGAGGGCTGCCTGTCGGTGCCGGATTACACAGGCAATGTGGTGCGTGCCGAGCGCATCCATCTGCAGGCGCTCGATCCCCAGGGGCAGCCGCTGGGCTTCGACATGGAGGGTTTCGAGGCGCGTGCCGTTCAGCATGAGCTGGATCATCTTGATGGTCTGCTGTTCCTGGATCGACTGGTGAGCCGACGTCAGGACCTGTTTGCGCGCAAGTCATACAAGTAGGCCCTGCCGCGATCCGCACCGCAGATTCAGTCAGGCTACTTGAAATCGCCCATCTCACGACCCATATTTTCCTCAGATAACCTATTTTTCGGGAGTTTCTATCATGAGGATGGACAAGCTGACGTCCAAGTTCCAGATGGCGCTGGCTGATGCGCAGAGTCTCGCGCTCGGCCGCGACCACAATTATATTGAACCGGTTCATGTCATGGTCGCATTGCTGGATCAGGAGGGTGGATCGGTGCGCCACCTGTTGACCCAGGCCAGTGTCAATACCAATCTGCTGCGTTCGCAGCTTGCCGAATCGCTCGACCGGCTCCCCTCGGTTGAAGGCACCGGCGGTGACGTACATGTATCCACAGATCTCAACCGACTGCTGAACCAGACGGACAAGCTGGCGCAGAAACGCAATGACCAGTACATCTCGTCAGAGCTGTTCATCCTCGCCGCTGTGGAAGACAAGGGCGAACTGGGCGAACAGCTGCGCAAGGCCGGCGCTACCAAAGGTCTTGTCGAACAGGCCATAGACAATATGCGCGGTGGCCAGAAAGTGGATGATCCGAATGCCGAGGACCAGCGTCAGGCGCTGGAAAAATACACTATTGATCTGACCGAGCGCGCCGAACAGGGCAAGCTCGACCCGGTGATCGGTCGTGATGATGAGATCCGTCGCACTATTCAGGTGTTGCAGCGCCGCACCAAGAATAATCCGGTATTGATTGGTGAGCCTGGCGTCGGCAAGACGGCGATTGTGGAAGGCCTGGCGCAGCGCATAATCAATGGCGAAGTTCCGGAAGGACTGAAACATAAGCGGCTGCTCAGCCTGGACCTCGGTGCACTGATTGCAGGCGCCAAGTTCCGCGGTGAATTCGAGGAGCGTCTGAAGGCGGTGTTAAACGATCTGGCCAAGCAGGAAGGCCAGATTATTCTGTTCATCGACGAATTGCATACCATGGTTGGCGCCGGCAAGGCTGAGGGCTCCATGGACGCCGGTAATATGCTGAAACCGGCGCTGGCGCGCGGCGAGCTGCATTGTGTGGGCGCCACGACGCTGGACGAGTACCGCAAGTACGTTGAAAAGGATGCGGCGCTGGAACGCCGTTTCCAGAAAGTGCTGGTGGACGAACCCAGTGTCGAAGACACCATCGCTATTCTGCGCGGGCTCAAGGAGCGTTACGAGGTTCACCACGGCGTCGATATCACCGACCCGGCCATTGTCGCCGCGGCAACGCTGTCGCACCGGTACATCACCGATCGCCAGTTGCCCGACAAGGGTATCGATCTGGTGGATGAGGCGGCGAGCCGGATTCGTATGGAAATCGACTCCAAGCCGGAATCGCTGGATCGACTGGAGCGGCGTTTGATTCAGTTAAAGATCGAACGCGAGGCGCTACGAAAGGAAAGCGACGAGGCATCGGTGAAACGGCGGGGCAATCTGCAGGACGAGATCGATAAGCTGGAGCGCGAATATTCAGATCTGGAAGAAATCTGGAAAGCAGAAAAAGCCGCGGTCCAGGGATCTCACCACATCAAGGAAGAGCTCGAACGCGCGCGCAAGGAGCTGGATACGGCGCAACGCGGCGGCGATCTGACGCGAGCCGGCGAGCTTCAGTACGGCCGCATTCCCGAACTGCAAAAACAGCTGGAGATAGCGGCGCAGGCGGAAACCCGCGAAATGAAGCTGCTGCGCAATAAGGTCACCGAAGAAGAAATCGCCGAAGTGGTTTCCAAGTGGACCGGCATTCCGGTGTCCAAGATGCTGGAGGGCGAACGCGACAAACTGCTGCGCATGGAGTCGGTGGTCGGTGCCCGCGTGGTCGGCCAGGAAGAAGCGGTCAAGGCGGTCTCTGACGCGATTCGTCGTTCGCGTGCGGGGCTTTCAGATCCGAATCGGCCAAATGGCTCATTCCTGTTTCTGGGTCCGACCGGCGTCGGTAAAACGGAATTGACCAAGGCCCTGGCGGAATTCCTGTTCGATTCTGAAGAGGCCATGGTGCGCATCGATATGTCGGAGTTCATGGAGAAACATTCCGTTGCCCGCCTGATCGGTGCACCGCCCGGCTACGTGGGTTATGAGGAGGGCGGCTATCTGACGGAGGCAGTGCGACGCAAGCCTTACTCGGTGATCCTGCTCGACGAAGTGGAAAAAGCGCATTCCGATGTATTCAATGTGTTGCTGCAGGTGCTGGATGACGGGCGCCTGACCGATGGCCAGGGTCGTACCGTGGACTTCCGCAACACCGTCATCGTGATGACCTCGAACCTCGGCAGCGAACTGATACAGGAGCTGTCTGGCGAGGAAAATTACGAGCGTATGAAGCAGGCGGTAATGGAAGTGGTCGGCACCCATTTCCGGCCGGAATTTATTAACCGTATCGATGACGCAGTGGTATTTCATCCCCTGGGTCGCGAGCAGATCAGAGCCATTACTGTTCTCCAGATCGAGATGCTGC
The DNA here is from genome assembly GCA_024636585.1 of Thiogranum sp. Lineage (GTDB taxonomy): Bacteria > Pseudomonadota > Gammaproteobacteria > DSM-19610 > DSM-19610 > Thiogranum. The sequence goes on from JAGXGS010000004.1 coordinate 10,318, forward strand.
GCAAGCGGCTGGCGGACCGTGACCTGGGGCTGGAGCTTTCGAAGGCGGCGCTGGACCGGCTCGGCGAAGCGGGCTACGACCCGGTCTACGGGGCCCGGCCGTTAAGGCGGGCAATCCAGCAGCAGCTGGAAAATCCGCTCGCCCAGGAGATACTGGCGGGGCACTTTCATCCGGGGCAGGTCATCGAAGTCGATGTCGTCGAGGACCAGCTGGTGTTCCGCGCGGGCAGCAATCACGCCAGCGCGGCCTGAACACGAAAAGTTCTGAGGCCCGCCGGCGCTGGTTGCCGGCGGGCTTTTTCCGTTTCGCCTGATATTTGATCTTGAAGGGGTGACTCCGAGACCGTAGTATTAGCCGGCAAATGGCGGCAGCCATAACAATAAGATGGGAGGAGGAACAATGCGTTCACGAACGAGCCTGGCGGCGGTGTTAATCGGTTTATTGGTATCTGTGTCTGGTCCGGCTATGGCCGCCAAAGGATTCAGCTACAGCTATGCGGATGTTGGCTATCTGGCAACAGATGGGGATGAGCTCGAGGTTGACAGCGTGCTTGTCGATGCCTCCTTCGGGGTGTTCGAATATGTGGCACTGCGTGGCGGTTTTCGGCGCGGATGGGTTAACGACTATCCGGGCGATTCGCCTGATCTGACCGAGTTCCGCGTTGGTGCGCGTGGTCATTACACGCTGCTGAAAAAGCTCGATGTATATGCAGATGCGATCTATTTCAATTCGAAGCTGAATGGCAACCAGACTACGCAAACGGACATCGGTGGAATCTACGAAGCGGGATTGCGCTATCAGCTGGCCAAGAAATTTGAACTTGATGCCAGTTACAGGCATGTCTCCGGTGAAATCGATGCGGATTTCCTGGTTGTGGGCGGTATCCTGAATGTGACGAAGAATATCAGCCTCAATCTGAACGGCGCCTTTGCGGATGAAGACAGTGAATACTTCGCTGGCATACGTATAGATTTCTAGGCAGTAACAGTCAGCCGCTCTTTGCACGGCCTGCATGATGCAGGCCGTGCCATCCATCTGTCCGTATCCCTTCGGGCATATTCAACCAGCTAATTCTGTTACAGAAATTCGCTCTCAACAGGTGCGACATCGGGCGCAGCAGGGGTTCAAGGATCTCTATAAAGCGGCGCTATAGGTGTATCTTTTTGCATGTCGCTGAAATGGAGTGAGTTTTCATGGATCTCGCCACCCTCGTAGGGCTATTGGGTGCTTTCGGCATTATCATCGCTGCTATTCTGGTCGGGGGCAGCGGCCTGATCTTCCTCAACGTACCATCGATGCTGATCGTCATCGGCGGAACGCTGTTCGCGGTACTCATGAAATTCCCGATGCCGCACTTCTTCAGCGCTTTCAAAGTTGCCATGAAAGCGTTCTTTAACAAGGCTGAAAACCCCCAGAGGCTGATCCTGGAAGGGGTGGAGCTGGCAAACATTGCGCGCAAGGAAGGCGTGCTCGGGCTGGAAGGCCGGGAAATCGATAATGAGTTCCTGCAGCGCGGCATTCAATTGTGCGTCGATGGCCATGAACCAGAGTTTGTGCGAAGCATGTTGGGTAAGGACATCAACATGACCATCGACCGTCACGAACGGGGCCAGGCCATATTCAAGGCGATCGGTGACGTTGCCCCTGCCATGGGGATGATCGGAACCCTGATCGGACTGGTGCAGATGTTGTCGAATATGGATGACCCGAAGAAAATCGGTCCGGCAATGGCGATCGCTCTGCTCACCACTTTGTACGGTGCGATCATCGCCAATGCCTTCGCATTGCCGATTGCCGACAAGCTGGCTCACCGCAGCCAGGAAGAGCGGCTGAACAAGGCACTGATTCTGGAAACCATTGGCTCTATCCAGGAAGGACTCAATCCCCGGATCATGGAAGAACTGCTCAAGACTTACCTTCCGGCCAGTCAACGCGAGGACGGGGGAGATCAGGCGAACGCGGCCTGAGACCCCGGCGCCTGTGTAGAGATAGACGCCAGTGTCGGAACAGCCATATCTGAAGAAACAGCAGACCGGCGCCCCGCCGTGGGTAATGACGTTTGCCGATCTCATGTCCCTGCTGCTGTGCTTCTTCGTGCTGCTGCTGTCATTTTCCGAAATGGACGTTTCCAAGTACAAGGAGATGGCCGGTTCGATGAAAAACGCATTCGGTGTACAGCGCGATATTCAGGTGAAGGAGCCGCCCAAGGGTATCAGCGTGATTGCGCGTGAATTCAGCCCGGCACGCGCGGACCCGACGCCCCTGAATGTTATTCGGCAGATGACCACCAGCGATCATGACATAAACCTGCACATGGGCAAGTCGCGTAAACCACCGGTCCGCACGCCGAGAGATGAGGTCGATCCGGAATCCGCCGAGAGTGAGCGCCGCGAACAGCAATCGGAAAATCCGAGCGAGGCAGAGCAACAGGAACTCGCGAAGGCAAAACAGCTTGCTGCGGTGCGGCTTGATCAGATGCTTGCCGACGAGAAAGAGCTCGCCAGTAAACAGGATTATCAGCACCCCACTATCGATAATCCTTCGCTCGAAGACCTCGTGAAGGCGAAGCTTGCCGCAGATCGTCTTAAGAAACTCGAGGAGAGTGCCAGGTTGATCAACGCCGCACTCAGTGAAGAGATTGAGGCGGGGTCGGTAGATGTGGAAACCGTCGGTCAGAAGATCATCATTCGCGTGCGAGAGAAGGCCTCATTCGGTTCCGGCCGCGCCGAGCTCAAGGACGATTTCATTCCCCTGCTGCACCGCGTGGCGGCAATCTTGAAAGACTCTGACGGAAAGATTGTTGTTGCCGGCCATACCGATCCTGTACCTATCTACACTGAGCGCTATCGCTCCAACTGGGAGCTGTCAGCGGCACGCGCGGTGTCGGTAGCACATGCCATGATGGAAACCGCAGACATACCATCCGGCCGCTTTCTGGTGCAGGGATTTGCGGATACCGATCCGATGGCGGACAACGGGACCGCGACCGGGCGCGCCACTAACCGACGGGTTGAAATCATCCTGCAACAGGGTGATGACAAAACATCTGATAATGATATTACCGGCAGTGAAGAACCAGTGACGAACGTGTCTGTGGGCGAGCAGTCCATGCCAATGCCTGTGGCCGATCCACCGTTCGTTTCGGAGACATACGGGATGCAAGAGTCATTGATGGTAGAGCCGGCAGAGGTCGGGACCAGCAAAGCTGAGAGTCCCGGTGACGCCGCAGGCCCCCCTGCCGTACAATCCAGAAAACCCGCTGGCGCCGCTTCCAGTGTCAGGGTTGGCAGCGGCCAGTAGCATCAGGAATACAAATGACTGACGAAGAACGCAGGGAATATTTTCGTATCGCCGACGAGGTGGTGCTGGATTACCGGGAAATATCCGAGCCGGAAGTCGGGCCATTGATAGAGCGCATTAACGCCAGCGTTCCGGATCGCTTTACCGCGGCGTCCAGCTTTGCTGCCACTTCGCGCCAGATGGCGCACCTGCTCTACAAGGTACAGAGTCAGTCGCCGGAACTGGCGCGCTGTCTGCAGGCGATCGATCAGAAGCTCAATTCCCTGGCACAGTTATTCATGAGCGAAGAAATGCAGGTTCGCAAGCAGCCTACCCGCCAGGTCAGCTTGAGCGGGGGCGGCATTGCCTTCGCTGCACACCGGGAGTTTCCGGTGGGCAGTCTGCTGGAAATGCGTATTGTTCTGTTGCCGGATACTGTGGGCATATTAACGGTCGGTAAAGTGGTGAAATGCGACCGTCAGTTAATGGGCAAACATGGCGAATTCCCCTGGCAACTGGCTGTGTCCTATGAGCACCTGCGGGAGTCGGATCGCGAACTGCTGGTGCGTCACATCATGAGCAAGGAAACCCGGCGTCTCCGCGAACAGCGCGGCGAGCCTGACTAAACAATCGCGTTTCTGTTCTCTTCCTGTTGCTGAAGTTCCCACAGTCGCGCATACAGGCCGCGGTGGCTCAGCAGTTGCTGATGGCTGCCGCTTTCCGCCACCCGGCCATTTTCCATGACCAGAATCCGGTCGGCGTCTACGATGGTCGACAGGCGATGCGCAATCGCCAGTGTGGTGTGGTTTTCCGCCGCCGATCGCAGGCTCTCCATGATCGCCTGTTCGGTGTGGGTATCGAGACTGGATGTCGCTTCGTCAAAAACCAGAATTTTGGCTTTCTTCAGAATCACGCGCGCAATCGCGACGCGTTGTTTTTCGCCACCGGAAAGTTTTAGTCCGCGTTCGCCCACCAGCGTGTCATAGCCCTTCGGGAGGGACACGATGAAGTCGTGCACATTGGCAGCCCGGGCGGCCCGTTCAATATCTTCCTGACTCGCGTCAGGCCGCGCATAGGCAATGTTGTAACGCAGCGTATCATTGAACAGCACTGTGTCCTGTGGAACCACGCCGACCGCGGCGCGAAGGCTCTTCTGGGTTACCGAGCGCAGGTCCTGTCCATTGATGAGGATAGCTCCCGATGATACGTCATAGAAGCGGAACAGCAGCCGGGCGAGGGTCGATTTCCCTGCGCCGCTGGCGCCCACCACCGCCACTTTGTGCCCGGGTGGTATTACAAAGCTGATATCTTTCAGGATCGGGCGCTCCGGATCATAGGCAAAGCTGACCCGGTCGAAGCGCACTTCGCCGGCACCGACGTCAAGTTCTACTGCATCGCTGGAATCGTTTATTTCGGGCTCTTTCTCCAGCACATCGAACATCAGTTGCATGTCGGCAATGGCATGCTTGAACTGGCTGTAGACGACGCCAAGGAAGTTAAGCGGTATGAACAGCTGCAACAGAAAGGCATTGATGAGTACCAGATCGCCCAGGGTCAACTCGCCGGCTACCACACCTCGCGCGGCCAGGATCATCATCAGCGTGACGCCCACGGCGATAATGGTGGCCTGGCCGACGTTCAGGGCCGACAGTGAAGTCTGACTCTTCACTGCCGAGCCTTCCCATTCTTCCAGCGATTCGTTGTAACGGCTGAGTTCGTGTTCCTCATTGCCGAAGTACTTGACGGTTTCGTAATTGATCAGACTGTCGACCGCCTGGGTGTTGGCGCGCGAATCCGAGGCGTTCATCTGCACGCGGTAACGCATGCGCCATTCGGTGATCTTGAAGGTAAAATAGATATACGCGACCACTGATCCGAATGTGATCACTACAAACCAGACACTGTATTTCCCCAGCAGAATGCCGGCAATCAGCGCTACCTCGACCAGCGTCGGCAGAATGCTGAATACCAGGTAATTGAGCAGCGAGCTGACACTCCGGGTGCCGCGGTCGATGTCGCGGGAGATCCCTCCGGTCTTGCGTTCCAGGTGGTAGCGCAGGGATAGCCTGTGCAGATGTTCCAGCGCGCGGAACGATACCTTGCGCATGGCGCCGTGCCGCACCCGGGCGAATATCGAATCACGCAGTTCGTTGAACAGCGAAGCCGCCAGGCGCAGGGCGCCGTAGCCGAGCAGAAAGCCCAGCGGCAGTACCAGGGTCGCCGTGTCCTTGTCGAGAGCGTCGACAATATCCTTGAGCACCAGCGGGATACCGACATTTGCAACCTTGGCCAGGACCAGAGCCGCCAGCGCCAGCGCCACCCGGCCGCGATACTCCCACAGAAAAGGCGCCAGCGACTTTATGGTTTTCAGGTCTTTCCCTGCGCTTTCCGGTAGTTCCGTGTGCCTGACATACATAGTCGGGGATTGTACCCGAACTGGCCGAAAGCGCGGCAAACATCACGCTTCGCTGTTATAATCGCGCGCTTTGCGAATCCGGTAGTTATTCCCTACGAGGTCGATCATGCCGATTTACGAATACAGGTGCACTGAATGTGGCCACGAACTTGAAAAACTTCAGAAGCTCAACGATGCACCGCTGACGCTTTGCCCTGGCTGCGGTAAATCTGCACTGCAGAAGTGCGTCTCCGCAGCGGGCTTTCGCCTGAAGGGCGGTGGCTGGTACGAGACCGATTTCAAGAACAAGTCGAGCCAGAAGAACGTGGCGAGTTCTGATTCCACAGCGAAAGTCGATTCTGGGAAAAAGGGCGATTCGACTGCGAAGACCGGTAGCACCGACGGCGGCAAAAAGGCCGTTGCCACAGGCACCAAAAAGAGCGGCTAGAGAATGTTCCACGCGCCCGGAAGCTTGTATTATCTCAACCTTCCGGCCGCGCCATCCACGGTTTAATCCTGATATTTAAAGACTGTTCATGCGTACACACTATTGCGGAGATCTAAATCAGAATCACCTTGACCAGGACGTTGTGCTGGTAGGTTGGGCGCATCGGCGTCGTGACCACGGGGGGGTTATCTTCATCGACCTGCGCGATCGCGAGGGACGTGTTCAGGTGGTCTTTGATCCTGACACGGCAGCGACGTTCAGCACCGCCGAGAGCGTGCGCAGTGAATTCGTGCTGCAGGTCAAAGGCAGGGTTCGTCAGCGCCCCGAAGGCACCGTAAACGCGGATTTGCCGACCGGGCAGATCGAAGTGCTCGGCAAACAGCTGGAAGTGCTGAACACCTCCGAAACCCCGCCATTCCATCTGGATGACGAAACGGTTTCAGAGGAGCACCGGCTCCGCTACCGCTATCTGGATCTGCGGCGACCAGTGATGCTGGACCGCATCCGCCTGCGCGCGCAGGTGACTCGCGAGCTGCGCGGTTTTCTCGATGGCAACGGGTTTCTGGACGTCGAGACACCGATTCTGACGCGTGCCACACCGGAAGGCGCGCGCGATTACCTGGTGCCGAGCCGCACGCATCCGGGGGAGTTCTTCGCGCTGCCGCAGTCGCCGCAATTGTTCAAGCAATTGCTGATGATGTCCGGGCTGGACCGTTATTACCAGATCGTGCGTTGCTTCCGCGACGAGGATCTGCGCGCAGACCGGCAACCCGAATTCACCCAGCTCGATATCGAAACCTCGTTCATGGACGAAGACGCGATCATGGACCTGACGGAAAACATGATTCGCGGCCTGTTCGACAAGGTGCTGGGTGTCCAGCTGGACAACCCGTTTCCGCGTATGACCTGGCAGGAATGCATGCGCCGCTTCGGCTCTGATCGTCCTGATCTGCGCGTGCCGCTGGAACTCGTGGACGTCGGCGATCTGATGGTGGGAGTCGATTTCAAGGTGTTCGCCGGGCCGGCTCTGGATCCGAACGGGCGGGTGGCTGCGCTATGTCTGCCCGGTGGCTGCAAGCTGACACGCAAGGAAATCGACGATTACACGAGCTTTGTCGCGATCTACGGCGCCAGAGGGCTGGCTTATATCAAGGTGAATCAGCGCAGCGCCGGCCGCGACGGTTTGCAATCGCCGATCCTCAAATTCCTGCCTGATGATGTCATCGAAAACGTCATGCAGCGCACCGGCGCCGCCGATGGCGACCTGGTGTTTTTTGGTGCTGACAAGGCAAGCATCGTCAACGAAGCGCTGGGCGCCCTGCGCGTCAGACTGGGCGAAGACTGCGGCCTGTTGCAGGGTGAATGGAAGCCGCTGTGGGTAATCGATTTCCCGATGTTCGAATGGGATGAAGGCGGTCAGCGGTGGATGTCGCTGCACCACCCGTTCACCTCGCCCAAGGAAGACCACCTGCCGCTGCTGGACACTGATCCGGGCGGCTGTCATTCCCGTGCCTACGACATGGTGCTGAACGGCACAGAACTGGGCGGCGGGTCGATGCGTATCTACCGACCCGCGGTGCAGCGTCGGGTCTTTGAACTGCTGGGTATCAGCGATGAGGAAGCCGACGACAAATTCGGTTTCCTGCTCAATGCACTGAAGTACGGCTGCCCCCCGCATGGTGGACTTGCGTTTGGCCTCGATCGCCTGGTCATGCTGATGACCGGTGCCCAGTCGATTCGTGAAGTCATGGCATTTCCGAAAACCCAGACTGCCAGTTGTCCGCTGACCAATGCGCCATCGGCCGTACCGGATACCCAGTTGCGCGAACTCAATATACGCCTGCGCAAGACCCCGGAGAAGACTGCCGATTCGTGAGCGGGCCATTCAAACGACCGGAATCAGTGCTGGTAGTGATTTATGCGCCTGATAACCAGGTGTTGCTGCTGGAGCGCTGCAATCCGCCGGGCTACTGGCAATCCGTAACCGGCAGCCTGGAGTGGGATGAAGAGCCGCAGGCGGCGGCGCTGCGCGAAGTGCAGGAAGAAACCGGTCTGTCGGTGGATAACCAGCTGACCGACTGCGCGTATCAGAATCGATTTGAAATCCTGCCTGCCTGGCGTGATCGTTTTGCGCCGGATGTGCATATCAACACTGAGTATGTGTTCAAAGTGGAGCTGGCCGAGCCGGTTTCGGTTGTGATGAATCCTGAAGAACATACCCGGAGTTGCTGGTTGCCGGCTTCGGTGGCGGTGCTACAGGCCAGTTCATCTACCAACCAGATTGCGATCGAACGGCTGTTGCTGCGTCGCTAGTGGTGATGCATGACGCTCCGCTGCGTGCGGTCTCCGTGTACCCGCGATCAGCCTTCAGAAGTCAAGCGGATTAACCTTTTGCTTAACCCCCTGGAACGGTCAAGTTGGCCACCCCGCAGCCGTTGTTATCAGCGGTTTTCTCGATTCACAGACCTGGCTGATCTGCTCAGGACATCCGTACAAAAAGGAACTGTAATGAAGTTTGTTCCCGACTTTCTTCCCCGTACTTTGCTAGCCACTTCACTTGCCATTGCCTGCGGCACTGCACAGGCGACCAATGGCATGAACATGGAAGGCTATGGCCCCGTCGCAATGGCGATGGGCGGCGCATCGATGGCTTATGACAATGGCACTGCTGCGATGATGAACAATCCGGCGACGCTGGGTCTGATGGAGGAGGGTGACCGGCTGGATCTGTTTGCCGGCCTGCTCGGTCCCGATGTGGATGCGCGGGTGGGCAACATGACCGCGGAATCCGACGGCACAGCCTACTTCGGTCCGGCGGGAGGCTGGGTCCGTAAACGTAACGGTATCACCCTCGGCGTCGGAATCTATGGTCAGGGCGGAATGGGCACCGAATATGATGCCGATACTTTCCTTGGTGATCCCGCCATGACTGGTGCCAGACTCGAGAATCGCTCCGAACTGAGTGTCGGGCGAGTCATTCTGCCGCTGGCATGGCAGGCGAATGACCGGCTCTCGGTCGGCGGCAGCTTTGATTTTGTGTGGGCGGGTCTGGATCTCAAGATGGCCATGAATGCGGCGCAGTTCAATGCACTGGCAACTGGCGAGTCGGGCAGTCTTTCCGGCAGCATGCTTACAGCCTTGCCGCCGGCAGTCTTCAGCAATCTGGAATATGCTTATTACGACTTCAGTAATGGCAGTGATTTTACCGGTGAGGCGCAGGGCTACGGTTACGCCGGCAAGCTGGGACTCACTTATCAGGTCAATGATCGCCTGTCGGTCGGTGCGACTTATCATTCGAAAACAATGCTGAATGATATGCAGACCGATAATGCGACGGTGAATATGAGCGTTGCCGGGATGGGCGTCATTCCAGTCTCGGGCGAAATCACCATTGAAGATTTTCAATGGCCGGCCACCTGGGCAGTCGGCATGCAGTTCCAGGCAACCTCGAGCTTCACCCTGGTTGCCGACGTCAAGCGACTGCTGTGGGAAGATGTCATGGACGCTTTCACCATGACCTTCAAGGCTGACCAGACGCAGGCCAGTCCCGGCGCGGCAGGAGTGGCGGGCACCAGCCTGACATCCAGCCTCTATCAGCGTTGGGAAGACCAGACCGTTTATCAGATTGGCGGTGCCTGGCGCGCGACCCCGGCCCTGACCCTGAGAGCCGGCTACAACTACGCCAAAAATCCAGTGCCGGATGAGTTTCTCAATGCGCTGTTCCCGGCCATTGTAGAGCAGCACCTGACCGCCGGTTTCGGCTACCACTTCGACGACGCGCGCTCTATCGATTTCTCGCTGGTCAAAGGTCTGAAAAAGAGCGCTACCAATCCTGGCAATGGCACCACAATTCCGGCTGTTGAGTCGAACCACGGACAGCTGAACTTCCAGTTCATCTATACCCACCGGTTCTGAGCCTGCCGGGGCACGGGGACAGGCCGCTGACGCGGCCTGTCCGACGATGCTAGAATGCCGCCGATTCAGTACCCAGTGAGGCAGGTATGGCAGGACATAGCAAGTGGGCCAACATTCAACACCGCAAGAATGCCCAGGACGCTAAGCGCGGCAAGGTTTTTACCAAGTTGATCCGCGAGATAACGGTAGCCGCCCGCACCGGCGACCCGGACCCGGCCGCGAATCCACGCCTGCGACTGGCGGTCGACAAGGCGCTTGGCGCCAACATGACCAAAGACACCATTGAGCGCGCCATCAAACGGGGTGCCGGTGTTCAGGACGGTGAGAACTTCGAGGAAATCCGTTACGAGGGCTATGGCCCCGGCGGCGTCGCCGTCATGGTCGATTGCATGACCGACAACCGCAATCGCACCGTCTCCGAAGTTCGTCACGCTTTCACCAAGGCCGGGGGTAATCTCGGCACCAGCGGTTCGGTGGCTTTCCAGTTTATCCAGGCCGGCATTCTCGGCTATCCGCCAGGCACTGATGAAGATGCCGTCATGGAAGCGGCGCTGGATGCCGGCGCCCAGGATGTGATCGTCGATGACGACGGCTCCATCGAGGTGTTGACCACGCCGGAAGAGTTTGCGAACGTCAGGGACGCTATGATCGCAGCGAACTTCGAGCCCGAGGCCGCGGAGGTTACGATGCGCGCCGAAAACACGCTGGCGCTGGACCGCGACGAGGCGGAAAAAATGTTACGCATGCTGGAACGCCTCGAAGAGCTCGATGACGTGCAGGAGGTTTACTCCAACGCGGATATTTCCGCAGATATACTCGCGGAGCTATAGCGCCCTGATGCCGGTGGCGCGCATTCTAGGTATCGACCCAGGTTCGCGTCTGCTCGGCTTCGGCTTGATCGACAGTGATGGACGACGCGCCACTTATGTCGCCAGCGGCTGCCTGAAAGTGACCGGTGACAATTTGCCCGACAAGCTGGGCCTGATATTCAGGGAACTCAGCGAGCTGATACAGACGTATCGCCCTGCACATCTGGCTATCGAAAATGTTTTCATGAATCGCAACGCCGACTCGGCTTTGAAGCTGGGTCAGGCGCGTGGCGCCGCGATTTGCGCCGCCGTGATGCAGGAACTGGGCGTTTCCGAATATGCGCCGCGCGAAATAAAGCTGGCAGTCGTCGGCAAGGGTGGCGCGGACAAACAACAGGTGCAACATATGGTGCGGGTGCTGTTAAGCCTCAGTGATACACCCCAGGCGGACGCCGCCGACGCCCTGGCGATCGCGCTCTGCCACAGTTACCAGCAAAATGCGGTGGATCGTGTGGCTGCCGCCGGGCACTTGCGGGGAGGACGGTTGCGATGATCGGTTTTTTGCGGGGTGTTCTGCGTGACAAGCAACCTCCCAGCCTGATGCTGGAGGTGCAGGGCGTGGGTTATGAAGTCGAAGCACCGATGACGACATTTTATGATCTGCCTGCGATCGGCGAACCGGTAACCTTGTTTACACATCTTGCCGTGCGCGAAGATGCACATACGCTGTACGGCTTCATGAAACTGTCCGATCGCGCGCTGTTCCGTGCCCTGATCAAGGTGAACGGCGTCGGAGCCAGGCTCGCGCTAACCATTCTTTCCGGTATGGACGCTGCACATTTTTCAACTTGCGTGCAGGTCGGCGACACCGCTGCACTGGTCAGGCTGCCCGGTGTCGGTAAAAAAACCGCCGAACGCCTGATAATCGAAATGCGTGATCGGCTCGTTGATCTGGCCGGACCGGCGGGCCAGACGTCCGGTGCCCCGTTGGCCAGCGCTGATGTCGCAAATCCTGTTGAAGAAGCCGTCAGCGCCCTGATGGCACTGGGCTACAAGCCTCAGGATGCCAGCCGCATGGTGCGCGGTTTCGACACCACCGATCTGGCGACTGAAGAGATCATCCGTTCTGCATTGCAGGCGACGGTCAGGAAAACATAGCGAACCGCCGGCCCTTGAAACTGATCTACACCAGCGAAAACCGGTTCCTGGTCGGCAATGCGAAAAACATTGTCGAAAATGCCGGTATCGAAGTCATTCTGAAGAACCAGTACATTTCGGGCGGTGTTGGCGAGCTGTCCCCGCTGGATACCTGGCCAGAGCTATGGGTTGTACATGATTCTGATTATGAGAAAGCAAGCCGCCTGCTGGAAGATACCCTGAATCCGGGCGACACCAAAGAATGGCGTTGTGGGCATTGCGACGAGATCAACGCTGGATCTTTCGAATACTGCTGGAAGTGCCGGACAGAAAGGTAATCAGACTCCCGCTCCCAGCGCCCGCGCATGCCACGCAAGATGCTCACCAAGGAAGCTCGCTATGAAATGGTAGCTGTGGTCATATCCCTCCTGCATGCGCAGGATCAGTGGAATTCCGTGCGCCGCACAGGCAGCGTCCAGATCCTGCGGGTATAGCTGTTCAGCCAGAAACTCATCTACAGTACCCTGATCGACCAGAAGTGCGGACGCTGTTGCGCCAGCCTCGATAAGCTGAGTAGCGTCCCATGCCTGCCAGTCGCTCCGGTCATCGCCCAGATACGCGCTGAAACAGGTTTCACCCCAGCCGCAGCGGACCGGGTGGCAGATCGGCGCGAAAGCCGAAACGGAGCGGTAGGCGCCAGGATTTTTCAGGGCGCAGATCAAGGCGCCATGACCGCCCATCGAATGTCCGGAAATCGATTTCACCCCCGCCAGCAACGGCAGATTCGCTTCCACCAGTTGCGGCAGTTCCCGGGTGATGTAGTCGTACATCTGATAATGCCCCGACCAGGGTTCCCGGGTGGCATTCACATAGAAGCCCGCGCCCTGGCCCAGGTCATAGCGTTCGGGTTCATCCGGTACATCTGCGCCGCGCGGACTGGTATCGGGAATGATCAGCGCCAGCCCGAGTTCGGCCGCATAACGCTGCGCACCGGCCTTGGTACGAAAGTTGTCATCGGTGCAGGTCAGGCCGGATAGCCAGTACACCGCCGGTACCGCCCGTTGTTGCGCCTGCGGCGGCAGATAGACGGAAAAGGTCATCTCACACTGGCAGCTTGTCGAACTGTGGCGGTACCGGTTGAGGTAGCCGCCGAACTCTTTTACGGATTCAATTTTTTTCACGCGATGATCCTTGGAGGGAAACAGGCCATCCTAGAAGATTATGACCGAGCGGATGCTCTTGCCTTCGTGCATCAGGTCGAACGCCTTGTTGATATCTTCGAGGGGCATGCGGTGCGTCACCATGGAATCCAGTTCAATCTCCCCATTCATATAGCGATCGACATAGCCGGGTAATTCGGTGCGGCCCTTTACGCCGCCAAAGGCAGTGCCTTTCCAGGAACGCCCGGTGACCAGCTGGAAGGGGCGGGTGCAGATTTCCTGACCTGAGCCGGCCACCCCGATAATGGTCGAGACGCCCCAGCCCATGTGGCAGCATTCCAGCGCTTCACGCATGACATGCACATTGCCAATGCACTCGAAAGAGTAATCGGCGCCGCCGTTGGTCAGCTCTTTCACTGCTTCGGTGACGTTGCCATCAAAGTCTTTCGGATTGATGAAATCAGTTGCGCCCAGCGCCTTGGCCATCACGAACTTGTCCGGATTCACATCGATGGCGATGATGCGCCCTGCCTGTGCCATGACCGCACCCTGAATCACTGACAGTCCGATGCCGCCCAGTCCAAACACTGCGACGCTGGCGCCCGGTTCCACTTTTGCAGTGTTAAGCACGGCACCGATGCCGGTGGTGACACCGCAACCAAGCAGACAGACCTTGTCCAGTGGCGCTGCCGGATTGATTTTGGCCAGGGCAATCTCGGGTACCACGGTATATTCGGAAAAAGTCGAACAACCCATGTAGTGGTAGATGGCTTTGCCGTTTTTGGAAAAACGTCGCGTCCCGTCGGGCATGTAGCCGGTCCATACTGTGGAGGCAATCGACTGACACAGGTTGGTCTTGCTGGACAGGCAGTACTCGCAGTGGCCGCATTCCGGTATATACAGCGGGATAACATGGTCCCCAGGCTTCAGGGTCGTGACCCCCGGCCCGCATTCCACGACTTCGCAGCCGCCCTCGTGACCGAGCACACAGGGGAAGGCGCCTTCCGGATCTTCACCGGACAAGGTAAACGCGTCGGTGTGGCAAACGCCGGAAGCGATAACTTTGAGCAGTACCTCGCCCTGGCGCGGTCCCTCGACGTCGATTTCCTCGATGCTGAGGGGTTGTTTGGCCTGCCAGGCAACTGCGGCTCTCGCTTTCATGATGACTCCTCGTGGTGCTCTGTTTATATAAAGATAATGCAAAGCCGCATACGCTACCGCAATCGCGCCGGCAGAACAATTTACGCCGGGTTATCGCGGCATTGGCATCACCGATGTTGTACCGGCTTCGGTGGAGGCTGTATCCTCGTATTTATGATAGAACCTGATCGCATTGTCACTGCCAGCGCCGTTTCGGACGAGGATGCGCTGGATCGCGCGATCCGCCCCAGAACACTCGCGGATTACGTGGGGCAGCCCCAGGTTACGGAACAGATGGAAATTTTTATCGAAGCGGCGCGGCGACGCAAGGATGCGCTCGATCATGTGCTGATCTTCGGGCCGCCGGGTCTCGGCAAAACCACCCTCGCGCACATCATCGCTAACGAAATGGGCGCCAATCTGCGTCACAGTGCCGGCCCGGTGCTGGAAAAGCAGGGGGATCTGGCGGCATTGCTCACCAATCTGGAGCCTCACGACGTTCTGTTCGTGGATGAAATACACCGTCTGAGTCCGGTGGTGGAAGAGATTCTGTACCCGGCGATGGAAGACTACCAGCTGGATATCGTAATTGGCGAAGGGCCGGCGGCGCGCTCTATCAAGCTGGACCTGCCGCCATTCACGCTGGTCGGTGCGACCACCCGCGCGGGCTTGTTGACATCACCCCTGCGCGATCGCTTCGGCATTGTGCAACGGCTGGAGTTTTACAATGCGAAGGATCTGGCGACGATTCTGAAACGTTCCGCGCACATTCTCGGTATCGACATAGACGTCGAAGGCGCCGAGGCGCTGGCACGGCGCTCGCGGGGCACGCCGCGCATTGCCAACCGGCTGCTGCGGCGGGTGCGTGACTATGCGGAAATCAAGGCGCAAGGCATAGTCACCGCCGAGGTAGTGGAGCGTGCGATGCGCATGCTGGACGTCGATGAACAGGGGTTCGATACTCAGGACCGACGTCTGCTGCGCACGATTATCGAGAAATTCGATGGCGGGCCGGTCGGCGTGGAAAACCTCGCTGCCGCGATTGGCGAGGAACGCGGCACTATCGAGGATGTTCTGGAGCCTTACCTTATCCAGCAGGGGTATATCATCCGCACCCCGCGCGGCCGCATGGCGACGCGCAGCGCCTATGCCCGCTTCGGTCTGAAGCCACCGCAGGGCGGGGGCGCGACCCTGCCCCTGATCGACGACTAATCGCGCCCGCCGGCGCACCTATCCGATCTATTCGACTTGCGGCAACGGCAATCTGCGTGTGTCCGCAATCCGCTCGCGCTCTGGTAGCCGCGAACGCAGTGCATCGATCACCGCTTCTCCAGTGGCCCGATGCGAGGTAAGTTTTCCGCCGTAGATGCTGAGAACCCGCCCATGGCTGGCGGGATCGCTGTGCAGAACCGTGTCCCGCGATCGGTGGAACAGGGCATGCCCGGTCTGCGGAAGCACGCGCAGACCGGCGAAGGACTCAATCACCGCCGATCGTGCAACCGGCGGATCAAAGTGCTCATTGTAGACGTCCAGCAGGTACTCGATTTCCCGCTCCAGCGGCTGTGCTGCAGCCGGATCTCCGTCGTGGAGCGATTCTGTCGTGCCCACCAGCGTGTGTTCCTTCCACGGCATGATGAATACCGCGCGCCGGTCCTGCGACGCTTCGACGTAGTACATGCCCTGCCGTCGGATACCGGGTACGACAATATGGGTTCCCTGTACCAGATCGATATCCAGTCCCCGCTGCGCCGGTTCGATGCGTTGCAGTACCTCATTCACCCAGGGTCCGCCGCTGTTGACCAGTGTCTGTGCGCGCACCCGGTGGCGGTGCCCGTCGAGTGTGTACTCGATGTCACATCCGTCGGGGTAGCAACGGGCGTCGGTGAAACTGCAGTTGTAGTTTATGTGTGCGCCCAGTGATGCGGCGGATGTCAGCACCGCGCGCGTCAGCAGCGCACCATCAGTCTGCCCGTCCGGATACTGAAACACGGTTTGCAAGCCGGCGGTGCGCAAGCCATCGAGTGTGCTCCATTGTGCCCGCGGCACCCGCCTGAAAGCATGGCCGCTCAGCAGGCTATACAGACTTAAACCCAGAAACATGAGCCAGGCTGGGCGACCGGTGTGCCGGTAGACGGGTATATGGAAAGGCCGCAGTTGTACCAGGTGCGGTGCATTGCGCAACAGACGCCGGCGTTCCACCAGGCACTCGCGCACCAGTTGCAGCTGACCGCTTTCCAGGTAGCGCAGACCGCCGTGGATCAGACTGGAGGATTTACCT
>JAGXGS010000061.1 GCA_024636585.1 Thiogranum sp.
AATACCCAGTCATCGCCGGGTTCACCCAGTCGGCTTTTCAGCTGGTCGAGATCGAAATCTTTGCTCAGGCGGGTTGATTGCACCGTCCATCCGTCGTGCAGGCGTTGCTGCAGAGTATAAAAATCCGTTGGTGGTTCAAAGGCGAAATAGCCGCGCTGCTGCAGAGTCAGGCGTTTTTGCTTCTGGCCTGACTCCTGATGGGGCGCCAGCTGGAAGGTGCGATGATGCCCGAATTCAGGACCCTGTGCCTTACAGACCAGGGCGTTGTAAAAATGATTGTCGGTGGCGCACAGCAGAAAGCTCAGATGTTCATCCTCCAGTTCCTGCTCGGCATGTTCAGAGAGAATCTCGCCGTAATACACTCTGATACCGTCCATACGGATTGGTTTGAGGCGCTGATAAGATCCATCCGCTACCACGACTTCCACCTCAAGATCTTTCAGAGTCTGTGCCAGCGCGTGTGTCCAGGGCGAGGCGCCTATGATCAGCAGGCCGTTTTTTTCTTCTGCCGCCAGTGACATTTTGCGCGCCAGCGGCCCCAGCGTGAGTCCATGCGCCAGCACCGTTACGATAATGATCAGAAAGACGATCGGCAGAAGCAACTCGGCGTCCTGGTAGCCGGCAGCGACCAGCTCCGGGCCGAAAATGCCTGCTGTGGCCGCTGCCACAATGCCGCGCGGCGCGATCCATGCCAGCAGCAGCTTGTCCCTTCCGCGCATGGGGGCGCCCAGGGTTGCCAGGGCGATCGTCAGCGGGCGTACCAGCAACAGGACGGCCAGCACGAAGGTCGCCACCCGCCAGTTCAGTAGTTCCAGCTGGTCGATCCTGAGTTGGGAAGGGATGACAATGAACAGAACTGATAACAGCACGATGGTGAGATTTTCCTTAAAATCGCGCAACGGTTCGCGCTCGACCAGTTTCATGTTGCCGATGACCAGGCCCATCACGGTTACGGTCAACAATCCTGCTTCATGCTGGACGAGATTACTGGCCCAGTAAGCTGCCAGCACCAGCACCATCAGCAGCGGTGCCTTGAGGTGAGCCGGGACCGCGCCGCGCCGGTAGAGCCAGCCGGTGAACCAGCCGCCCAGACCTCCGAGCAACGCTGCCACGGCGATTGCCGCACCAAGCCCCATGGCCACCTGTGACCAGCCGCTCCCGGCGAGGGTGAAGTATTGAAAAGTAAGCACGGCCAGCAGAACGCCGACCGGATCATTGACGCTCCCTTCCCATTTCAGCAGCGCCGCCGACGCCTTGTTGAGACGGGCCTGACGCAGCATAGGCAGGATCACGGTCGGACCTGTGACCACCAGGATAGCGCCCAGTACCCAGGCGACCGGCCAGCTTAGACCGGCGATCAGATGCGCCGCCAGTGCGCCGAAAATCCAGGCCAGCGGGGGACCGAGAATCGTCAGGCGGCCGACCCCATATCCGACGCGCCGGATTTCGCCAAGCTTCAGGTCCATGCCGCCTTCGAACAGTATAATGGCGACACCCAGGCCGATGAGCTCCGTCAGTTCGGCCTGTGATAACTCTAGCTCGATGATGCCGCTCACAGGACCCAGCAAAAGGCCCGACATGATCAGGACGATAATCGCCGGTAGACGAAGCCGCCAGGCCAACCACTGGCTGGCAAGTCCGGCGCTTAAAATGATAAGCAGGAGGGTGGCGATGTGCATGGGTATTCCATAGAGTATGGTTCAGGCTGAGGAACCTTTCGGTCAAAAGGCGCATGCTCGTTTTCATATTTGGGCGTCCACGATTGATTGCCCTGCAGCGCAGCGCGTGTAACGCGCACAGATTCGATGCAATAAGCATATGCGCTGCGTTTGCCGTTGTTCATCTGTCCCGTATACTCCTTCTGCGCTGAACGCACTGTTCGCGTTCGCGCAATTATTTTGAATCACCGGAGTAGTTTATGACAAGAAACAGAACAGGGCTCATTCTTGTATTGGGCTTGTGTGCTTCCGCGGCCATGGCACAGGAACCGGGAGCGCGCATTGGTGTAAACGGGGGAGCTGCGGATAGCAGCGGCGCTGCCGGCGTCAACGTCGGCTATGCTTTCAATGAAGTTATCGGAATCGACGCGGAATACTCACATGTATTCGGGGACGACAGCGGTGATTTGATGTCCGGCTTCATCGTTCTCACTACCACCGGAGACACTTACATCAAAGGCAAGATCGGCGGTACGGCGGCTGGCGGCGATGCTTTCGACGGATCGAGCGGGTCAGTCGGTATCGGGTTCGGGCACACCTTCGGAAACAGCTGGGTGCTGGAAGTCGATGTAAACCAGTATGCCTCGGATGTTTCCGGTGGCAATCTGCTGATCAGGCGCACCTTCTAAGCCTCAGAACTTGCCGTTTGGGGTCAGAGTAAAAACTCGCAGAGTTTATACTCTGACCCCAAATATCACCGGATCAGACGCTTGATTATGCGTTTCAGGAAGCGGACAAGGCGGGAATTTGCCAGGACAAACTCGTCTTCGCGCATGGCGTAGTAATACAGGCAGGTGTCGACATAGTCGCGGTAGACGCTGGTCTTGCGCTCCAGGTTCGGGTTCCAGGCGGACAGATCTGCTGTTTTTCCTAATGACAGTGCATCCCCCGCGATGTTTTCCAGTATGTTCAGTTCGTGCGGTTTCAGTTCGAGTCCGAAGCGCATGCGGCTGGTCTTCAACGGTTGCCTGGTCAGCACATGTTTCTCGACGATGTCTGCTTCCTGCTTCATGCCGTACAGATCAACCGCGAACTCCTCGGCAGCGAGTCCGGGAACGCCGGCCCGGATAACCTCGGGTTCAATCTCGCACCAGGCATCGTAACGGGCAATCGAGTCGGTCAGGGCGGGCAGGCGGTACTCCCTTGCGCCGTATAGCAAGGGAACCTGGTAGAGTTTCGCGCCAGCGTGATGCTCGCCGGAATCGCCAAAATTGGTGCTCAGGGACAGGCGCGGATAGGCAAAGTAGGTACCGGTTTCCACCAGATACCGGATGAAATATTTTTTCCAGGAAGTGGGCCAGACCCGGACGTCCGGCGGCAGGCTCCTGTCAGCGCTCAGATCGAGATCGTGGTTCTTCTCGTACCATCGGTCGAAGCCGGACCATTGCTGCCGCAGCCAGCCCTGGCCCCAGGAACAGGCGATCTGCATGAAGAAAACATCGTAACCGTCATCGACCGGTTTGAAGGGCAGGCGGGCGGTTTCGTTGTAGCGGTGCGAATACAGTGCCACGCCTGCGATGCGCGGCTCGTCCCGGTAAGCGAACAGCGCCTGGATCATGTAGCTGTAGAAATACGGGCTGACGTAGACGTCATCTTCCAGCAACACGACACCGTCGTAGTCGCGGGTCATGCGACCGCACTGTATCACGTGCTCGCGCAGGCCCAGATTCCGCTCCTGTGTGATCACATGTTTCTCGCCGTGGTTCCAGACGAAGCGCTGTGCGCAGTCGATGACTTCCCTCGCGCCGCCGCCGTCGATGCTGATGATGAGCTTCACCGCAGACGGATAGCGAGCCCGGTCCAGGGAAGTCAACAGGCGGAGCAGACTGTCCTGCCTGTTGTAGGCGATGACGACAACGGGGATGTTCAGCATATTCGCTTACGGACTCGCATTGCTCGCGGTGTGCACCAGCCGATGAGCATAACTCACGGCTTCTTCCCGAATCCAGCCAAAACAGCGATTGGCGAACAAAAGGAGGAACAGCGGAATTTGGGGTCAGAGTAAAAACTCTGCGAGTTTTTACTCTGACCCCAAATATGCAGAAAACACGGACGGCGGCGTGATCATTGTGTAAAGTAGCGAGCTGCGTGTGCCGGCCGCTGTGCCGGGCCGCACGAATACTGAATCAGCAGCGATCGCGAGCGGGCATGAAAACCAGGCAGGTCAGTTGTTACAACTGTCATTCAGACAGAAGCAGACTCTACGATACCGAAAACGGATTTAACCTGGTTAAATGCCTGGACTGTGGTCTGCTCTATGTCAATCCACGGCCGCTGGATCAGGAAATCGATCAGGCATCACAGACGGGTGAACATCGGGGCGACACGCGGCTCAATACGACCGGTTCCTTCAGTGAACCGAGCGTGGACAAGTACCTGACGATCCTGCGAGCCTTCTATCCGGTGCCGCCGGACAAGTCCGACCTCAGCTGGCTCGACATCGGTGCCGGTCACGGCGAGTTCCTGCAGGCCATACAGCAATTTCTTGGTCCCGGCCTGTCCGCGACCGGCCTGGAACCGAATGCGAACAAGCGCGCATCGGCCGCCCGCCGCGGTCTTGAGATCGACTATTTCGATCTGGATGAACATGAAAAAAGCTACGATTTTGTGTCGTTGCTTAACGTGTTTTCACATCTTCCAGACCCGGTCGATGCCCTGACGCGATGGAAGCGTCTGGTCAAGGTCGGTGGGGAATTGCTGCTGGAGACGGGCGATTCGGCCGGGCTTGAACGTCACGATCACCATCGCCCCTATTATCTTCCCGATCATTTGAGCTTTGCATCCGAGGAAATTGTCGTCGGTATCCTCGAAAGAGTCGGCTTTCGGGTGCTGGATATCAGAAAGTACAGAAGTCCGGCCTACCCGGTGCTCACGCCCCTCAACCTGTTCCGGCAACTGGTAAAGCTGGTCCGCCCGGACAGGCAGGCGAGTTTCCGCTTCTTCCCGAAACACGCCAATACGGATATGTGGATCAGGGCCCAACGCATCGCCTGAAACAAATTCGGGGTCAGAGTAAGGATCACCTATCCACCTCGATCGCAATGGCAGGATTCCATGATGACGGACGAGCATCAGTCCGCCGGGACCGCTATCCAGTCCGGGTAATAACAAAAGTTGGCGGGCGCAAACACGTACTGCGCGTTGGACAGAAACGCTGCCGCTCCGTTCTAGCACGTACAGTACGTTGGACCTTTCAGTAAAATCCGGGATCATGCGGCCATCCCGATTATGCGAGGCGTCCCACCCGTGGTCATTCAGTAGCACCCGTTTGCGGCTCCAGCGGCATACCTGTGTACGTACCTGTTCCGACACGCCGTATGCAAAATTCAGTTGCCGGGCATGGACGATCGGTTGATAAAGAAAATCGAACCCGTAACGCAATGACAGCGTTCGCGCACAGGCATAGAGCTGCAGCTGATTGCCGAGACGCCCGCTGGGGCGGTAGGTGATAACAGGGCGGGTGTCCCTTCCACTCCAGAGTCCGGCCAGAACGGTCACCGCGTCATGTCCACGATCTGGCCACAGCCAAAGGCCGACGAGGTGGGCATGGATTGCAGCAGCTTTCCTCGCGGTGCCTGGGTGTCGCGCACAAAACGGGATTCCTGGCAGGCAATGGAGAACTTCACGTACACGGTCACACCCCTTTCTCGAAACTGTCACTGGCGCTCTCGTACCAGTCGCTTTTTGAGGGTTATGGTGAAGATTTTATGCGCTCCGTGATTTCTAAAGCGATATCTGATTTTATACTCATGAAAGACATGAGCGCTGAAGACGCAACGAAAGCCGGTATCGATTATTTCCGGATGACAGGGAGAGAAACCTGCCGCTCGCCTGTTAATGCGTCGCCCTGTCGCCCCAGATTTCTTTCAGGCGCTTGTCCCGGCCACAGGTGTAGCGATAGAAGTTATAGCGCACCGGATTATTTTTGTAGTAATCCTGATGATAGCTTTCGTCGCCTTTGATGGGGTAAAAGGTGGAAGCGGGCAGGATGGGCGTCACCACCTTCCGATCCGGAAACATTTCAACCACCTCCTGACGTGACTGCTCCGCAAGTTTCTCTTGCGTTTCATTTGCGACGAATATGGCGCTCAGGTAGCTCGAACCCTTGTCGCAAAACTGCCCCTGCGCATCGAAGGGATCAATATTCACCCAGTAATGATCCAGCAACGCCTGGTAACTGACTTTGGCGGGATCGTAGGTCACTTCAACGGCCTCGTAGTGCCCCGCGTGATTGCCGTTGTAGGTCGGGTTTTTTATCGTCCCGCCGGTGAAACCGGATACCACATCGCTCACACCCTCGAGCTTTTCAAAATCAGCTTCCATGCACCAGAAACAGCCGCCGGCGAATACAGCCTTGTCGGCCTGGACACTGGAGGCAAAAGCCAGCGTGCCGGCGAGCAAAATAAACCATCGAGTAATTTTCATCATTCCACCTCGCTAATCGCGATCGTCTACATAGTTACAGGGTAGCCGATTACAGATTTGTAGTATCACGAAAGGATCACGATTGCCTTGAATCTGTTGCCGGCGACCCAGGTCGATGCGGTTGCATTGATCTGCGCGCTGGAATCCTGCTAGTGTCCTGTCACACGTCTAATCCCACAACAAGGAAGACACCATGAGCAGCCCGGCAAAAGTGCTTTTTATCGGCATTGACGCAGCAGACAAGGATCTTATCCTGGAGTGGGCCGCGGCCGGCGAACTCCCGCATCTAAACAGCCTTTTGGAAACCGCTGCGTGGGGCGTCACGCAAAGCCCGGTGGGCCTGTATGTTGGCGCGATCTGGCCATCGTTCTACACCGGGGTTTCGCCGGCGAGGCACGCACGGTATTGCTATGAACAGCTTCAGCCGGGCAGCTATGAAGTTAAACCGGTGTCGCCGCGCGAGGTGAAGCATGAACCCTTTTGGGATGCCCTGAATCGGGCGGGCAAGCGCGTTGCGGTTATCGACGTCCCCAAAACCTTTGCCAGCCGTTTGTCCAACGGTCTGCACATCGTGGATTGGGGCAGTCATGATCCCGATGTGTCGGGATTCGCCGCGTGGCCGGCATCCATGGCCGCGGACATTGAAAAACAGTTCGGTATCGACAACCTGCATAACTGCAATGCGTTCCGCACCACCGGCGAGGAATTCCGCGACTTTCGCGACATGTTGATTCAGCGCGTTCGGCAAAAAACGGCGTTGAGTGCCTGGTGTCTCGATCAGGGCGACTGGGACTGCTTTGTGACCGTATTCAGCGAAAGCCATTGCGTCGGCCACCAGTGCTGGCATCTTCACGACGACCGCCACTACAAATACGATCCGCGCCTGGTCGAGATCGCCGGGGATCCCGTAAAGGCGGTATACAAGGCGATTGATGAAGGTATCGGTGAATTGATCCGCAAGGTCGGCGACGACGCGCATCTGGTGTTATTCGCCAGCCACGGCATGGGGCCGCACTATGATGCAACCTTCATGCTTGACGAGATCCTGCGCCGCGTCGAGGGCGATCCGCCGCGGCAACGAAGAGCTTCGCTGGTCCCGCTGGCGAGCGCGGCGTGGAAACTGCTTCCGCAGAAGGTCCGGCATTTTGCCAGGCCGGTGCGAAGAAAGGCCAGGACGAGCCTGGGGCTGGAGCAAAGCGCCCAGACCCCCAGGCGCAAGAGCTTCAGGGTGCCGAACAACGATGCCTATGGCGGCATCCGGATAAATCTCGCCGGCAGGGAACCGAAAGGGCTGATCGCGCCCGGCAGGGAATACGATGAATTTTGCGAAGCACTGAGTCGGGATCTGCTGGCGTTTATCAATGTGACCAGCGGAGAACCGCTGGTGAAAGCTGTATTGCGCAGCGCGGATCTTTATGAGGGTGACAATCTTCACTATCTGCCGGATCTGCTGGTGGAATGGAACCGCAGTGCCCCGGTTGAGGAAATCTACTCGCCGAACACCGGAACGATAACGGGAACCTACCGGAAATGCCGCACCGGCGACCATACCCCGGAGGGACTGTTTTTTATCCGCGGACCGTCCATTGCACCGGGACAGATGCAGGAACAGGTTTCGGTCATGGATCTGGCTCCGACCATCGCATCGCTCACCGGCGTTGAACTTGCCGACGTGGACGGCAGGTCGCTCGCACCGCTGATAACAGCGCAATAGAGCCAGCGGATGCAATCCCGGTCGGCCGCCTCCCGAGGCAGGAAAATATCCATTGTCGCGCCGGATCTGGCGGCCGGTGGCATGACGCGGGCCTACGCGCTCGCCCAGGCACTCGTACACACCGGCTATGACGTGGAAATCTCGGGCCTCAAACTGACCGCTGGCCCGCTGTACCCGGTTCCGCCATCCAGTGTGAAAGTCAAACAGATCGACAGTCGCAACAGGCTGTTCGGTCTGTTACGGCTGGCATTCGCGCTCGACGGCGATATTGTTTATGCGATCAAGCCGCGGCTGAGCAGCTATGGTGTCGCATTGCTTAAAAGGCGACTGAGCGGTACGCCGGTCGTGCTCGACATCGACGACTGGGAAATGGCTGAGATGGCATCGTCCTCCCGCCCGCCTGGCGAAAAATCATCCCGGCCGCGTGGGCCGCGTTTCACCGGCGCCCGCCTCGCAGGACGGGCACGACGGATGCTGCGCAACGGCTTGCGCTGGCTGGACCCTGCCGATGCGCGTTACCTGCGATGGCTGGACAAGACGATCTGCAGTGCGGATGCAATCACTGTCAACACGCGGCTTCTGCACGCACACTACGGTGGCACCTATGTGCCGCAATGCAAAGACACTGATATATACGATCCGGACAAGTATGACCCCGAGCGCAGCCGCAGGCGCTACGGCCTGTCCGCTTATATCGTGTTGATGTTCCCCGGAACAGCCCGGCCCCACAAGGGGCTGGAAGACGTTCTGACAGCCATGGACGCGCTGCAGAACCGGAATGCGCGGCTGGTGATCGTCGGCGGGCGGAATTGTTGTGAAAGCTATGTGGCGCAACTGATGCAGCGCTGGTCGCACTGGATTGTGCGCTTGCCGCCTTTCCCGCAGGCGCAAATGCCCGAGATTGTCGCGGCCGCCCATGTCATCGTGGTTCCGCAAAGAGATAGCGGGATCGCACGCGCCCAGTTTCCCATGAAGCTGACCGATGGCATGGCGATGGCCAAGCCCATACTAGCGACCACTGTCGGCGATATCCCCGAGATACTGGGCTCCAGTGGTTACCTGGTCGCTCCGTCCAATCCCGAACAACTGACCCGGGTTCTCAAACGCATACTGGAAGAACCGCAGGCCGCAACGACCCGCGGCAGACAGGCGCGGGAACGCTTTCTCCGGTGTTACAGCCTCGGCGCGGTGGGCCCTGTGCTATCCGGGGTTTTTGAAACACTGCGTTGAGCGGTGAACGGCATCATGAGTATCGCGTTCAGCGAGCATGTGTCATCTGTCTCGCATTTATGTAACATAACGCTCAGCCAATCAATAATAACCGGCCCACCCACTCAATCTTTTCTCATTACGCGTCTTACCAAGGAGACTGCACATGTCCAAACACTCCCATATCCTGGCCATTGCCCTGAGCTGCCTCGGCCTGTCACTGGCCCCGGCTGCTTTCGCCCACGATACTGGCAAGGCCCATGGCGCTCACGTGGCCGACTCCAGCGGTCACCTGATCACCGACGGCTTCGGGAACTGTGTGCAGACCAGTAGCTGGAGCAAGGATCAGGACCTGACCGATTGCGGCGCACCCGCACCTGTGGCGGAACCGGCACCGGAACCGACCGCGGTAACCACGGCTGCTCCCATTCCTGCTCCCATGCCGAAAACTGTAAGCAAGATGGTTTCCCTGAGCGCGGGCGCCTTATTTGATACCAATAGCGCCAATCTCAAGTCTGCCGGCCAGGTCGAGTTGACTGCGCTGGCCAACCAGATCAAGGGAATGAGCGAGATCCAGAACGTCAAGATAGTCGGTCACGCCGACAGCAGCGGTGCCGATGACTACAACCAGAAACTGTCCGAGAAGCGCGCAATTTCAGTGAAAAACTTTCTGCTCGACCAGGGTATACCGGCATCCGTTATGTCGACGCTGGGCATGGGTGAGACTAGCCCGATCGCCAGCAATGCAACTGCTGCCGGGCGTACGCAGAACCGCCGGGTAGAGATCACCATTCAGGGTGCGGAGGCTTCGAGCCTGTAAAGACTGGCCGCATTGCGCGGACTTCGGGGGCGCGAGTGATCATCGCGCCCCTTTTTTGTTGACCTATAGATTAGATGGCTTGCGAGCTGTTTGGTGTTTTACCGGATCGTTGAATGCCATTATCCGGAATTCATTCATTGCACGAGTGCGCTAACGCCCACCGGTTATCGAGCCTAAGATACCGCGCGCGATACGCCGGCCAAGACTGCTGCCGATGCTGCGCATCATCGACCTGGCGAACGACTCCCCGATACCCTGGCGCCGGCTTCCTCCGGATGCAGCTTTCTTCTCGCGTGCTTCGGCTTTCGCCTGCTCTTCCTGTTGCTGCTGCTGTTCGGCCTGTTGCTGCGCCTGCTGACGCGCAGCGATCAGTTCGGCTTCACGCTTTTTCAGCAGTTCGTAGGCGGACTCGCGATCCACGGCCACCGCGTACTGACTCTTGATCGGGGAACGTTCGATGATGGCCTGGCGTTCCTCGTCAGTGATCGGACCGATCCGCGAGCGCGGCGGCGCCACCAGCGTGCGTTCGACCATGCCGGGCACGCCTTTCGCATCCAGCGTGGAAATCAGCGCTTCACCGACACCCAGTGCAGCAATCGTTGTTTCCGAATCAAACGCCGGATTTGGACGGAAGGTTTCCGCCGCTGCCCTGAGCGCCTTGCGGTCCTTCGGGGTATAGG
>JAGXGS010000062.1 GCA_024636585.1 Thiogranum sp.
CCCTTTCACGGCGGCGACAGGGGTTCGACTCCCCTTGGGGACGCCAAATTAACTCGATAAGATAGAAAATCTGCACCGGATTCGGTTGAATCCGGTGACTGCCGGCAACGACAGCATTTGGGCCACCGCGGCCCATGAGATTGACGATAGTGTCAGCAGATGGGCGCAGAGTATCAGCAGGTCCTTCAGGGCATGGTAGGGCCGGAATGCAGCAACTCCGAACGTCACCGTCATGCAATCAGCACTATCGAACGATGAGAAGCCGAATAACCGTTCGTTCACGCTCAGCAAGCTGTACTCACACTTCCGCCCAGAAGCCGCGCAATGGCACGGAGGCCAGCTTGCTTATTCTCACCCGCCGTATAGGCGAAACATCTCATCATTGAAAACACCGGCAGGCGAGCATATCGAAGTCGCGGTCCTGGGTGTGAAAGGCAATCAGATACGCCCCGGGAGTGAGACGCCCTTGCCTAATGTGTCGACAAAAATAGAATATATCGACATATAATCCGGATGTAACGACTGTGCCGACATATCCAAAAAATATGTCGAAATTAATTGTAAAAACCGACATATCTAGGCATTATACCCTGGTTCCTTGGGGTAAAGGTAAGTACTTACAATTATAACCTGCTGATATAAATATTATTTATTGTATGCATTTCGATCCTGCCCAACCGTTTAATAACCTGCCGCTACTACCGCCTGATCAGGAGCTGGAGACCAAAGCTATCCTGAAGCTCTGTATCGAGGCGAGGGCGGCGCTGGCGGAACTGAAAGAAATCGGCCAGACCATCCCCAACCAGGCGGTACTCATTAATACCATTCCGCTTCTGGAGGCGCAGGCCAGCTCTGAGATTGAAAACGTCGTCACTACAACCGACCGTCTGTTCCGGTTTGCGGACGCGGCAGGTAATCAGCTTGATGCTGCCACCACGGAAGCCCTGCGTTACCGAACCGCCCTGAACCACGGATACCAGGCTTTGAAACAGCGGCCACTGAGTACCGCCATCGCCGTGGATGTGTGTCGGATGATCAAAGACACCGCCCTGGACATCCGCCGCGTTCCGGGCACCAAGCTTGCGAACGACCGCACTGGGGACATCATCTACACGCCACCGGAAGGCGAGACTCTGTTGCGCGACAAACTCGCCAACTGGGAGCGCTTCCTCCACGAGCAGGAAGAGCTCGACCCGCTGGTGCGCATGGCCGTCGGCCATTATCAGTTCGAGGCGATCCACCCGTTCACGGACGGTAATGGACGCACCGGTCGCGTCCTGAACATCCTGTATCTGGTGGACAAGCAGCTGTTGGAACTCCCGGTGCTGTACCTGTCACGCTACATCATCCAGAACAAGGCAGACTATTATCGCCTGTTGCTTGAGGTGACAAGTGAAGCGCGCTGGCAGCCGTGGCTGGAATACATGCTGCTCGCGGTGAAGGATACCGCGCAATGGACTTCGGCAAAGATTCGTGCCGCGCGACAGCTTCTCGATCACACCATCGACTATGCCCGTCGCCGCGAAGCAACTATCTATAGTCGCGAGCTAGTCGATCAGATTTTCATCCAGCCCTATTGCCGGATCGGCAATCTCGTCGATGCCGGAATTGGCCATCGCGAAACAGCCTCAAAATACCTGAAGGCGCTGAGCGACATCGGCATATTGGAAGAAGTCAAAGTCGGTCGGGAAAAGCTCTTTGTGCATTCCAGATTCCTGCAGTTGCTGACTGCCGACTCAAACGAATTCGAACATTATCCAGCGTGAACAGAAACAGCCGCACGAATCTGAAATACAGACAAAGACTACGGCGAACAAGGCATGATCGGGCCGGATGGCCTGGCATCCAAAAATGTAGCAACTCCGAACGTTACCCTAATGCAATCAGCACTACCGAACGATGAGAAGCCGTATAACCGGTCGTTCACGCTCAGCAAGCTGTACTCACACTTTTGGCTACAAAACGACATTCAATAAACAAAATTGTGTGTGAAGAAGGACATCGGAGCATTTACTTGCACTAGATTTTAGTGCACTTATCATGTGCGTGACGACACTGAGTTTTTTCAAGCGCATTTGAGTAGGGCCGATAGAGATGCGATATGTAGTGGTCAAGTCATTTTGGCCACAGGTTTATAGGCATTCCAGTATCGCGATTCGCCATACTTTTGCTATTTCCGACTGGTAATGTAAGGCAGCGATTCTACGTTAGATATGTAACGCTTGTGAGATGGCATGTACTTGGGGGATAAGGTCGACTCCCCTTGGGGACGCCATATTGGCTTGTAACAGTCTGAAATAAAAACAAAATATTTGTGGGCGGATTCTACCAGATTACTTCGGCGTGCAATGCGCTGATTTTCAGATGAAAAACTCAGGGGTTCGCGTCCCCCGCCCGATGCCACGTTATTCCACGATTTCAGCTTCAGCGGACCAAGTGCTTTCGAAGGACGCTGCGGTGACCACTCTTCAGGTCTCGTGACCGGCTCGGAGAAAGCACCGGGCACTGACTTGCCGAGCAGAAAGTCGGCGCTGTGGCGAATCAGGGTCCTCAATTGCCGCTAAACAAGCTTGGCGCAAAATGGAGACGGATCTGAATCGTTGGGAGCAGGAACCTGATCGTTCGTATTCAGGTATGGCTTCAATGAACTTCCGCTGACCGACTATTACCGTTTACATATTGTTCCCCGGGGATGCGATATACGGGAGCTGCGATTCCGAGAGGCTTCAGTTATGTGTGGTCGCTACAATCTGATCACCGACGCCCAGGCGCTTGTCGATTTCTTCGAGATCGAAAACATCCTGTTTGATCCAGATGAGTTGGGGCCACGTTATAACATTGCGCCAAGCCAGTCTGTGCCCATTGTGAGGATGGGGGAGAAGGGGAGAGAGCTGCTGTTAGCACGCTGGGGACTGGTCCCCCACTGGTCCAGGGAAGAAAAGCCGAAGTATTCCACCATCAACGCCCGCGCTGAAACCGTTGCCGAGAAACCGACGTATCGCGAATCATTCAAGAAGTGCGCGAAGGGTCGTCGCACGGACCGTACCTCACACGGAGCCTGGCCGAGCAGGCACTCGCGGACTTTCTCGACCGGCCGGACGCATTGTCTCGCTCGAGGGAAGGAGACGATGCGGATGGGCCGGATGGCGGGCGTTGATCCGTCCTCGTCCACGCCCGCGAAGCGGCGGCGTGCGGCGCGCCCTGTTCGTGGTGGCGCTGATCCTGGTGGTCACGGTGCTGCTGGTGGCGGTCAAGTACTGGGTGGTGAACCGCTATCTGCTCGGCCATTGAAAGGGCGGTGGCATGAGGCGCCGGATGGGGGATGATCGTTACGGTCGCTGTCATCGATGACTTCGGATGCAGAAATCGCACCGCAAGCGGCAACACAGAGCCTGGACCATCGACTGCCGCGCGGCTGCGCTGCGCGGTGAAACCGGTGCCTACAGGAACATTGAACAGAAGATGCTGAGGGATGTCTGCTACTTTTGTCACACAGGAATTGCGGAACGTTGTGCTGGTTGATGGGCGACAGCGACACATCGCCGCTGCCCGGCGATAACCCGATTCAGGCGGCCACTTCGCGGCGCCGCAGGCGGGTGCCCCAGAAGATGATCAGCGCCAGCACCACCAGCCCCGCCTGCACCAGCAGACCTTGCATATTGGGATAGATGCCGAGCAGATCGACGCGCGGGAAGCTCACCGGATGGACCGGCAGTTTGCCGGCTTCCTGCAGGGCCGCGATGCCCTTGCCGGCGAATACCACTGCCAGCACGAACATGAAGATGCTGGTCACCGAGAAGAATTGCCGCAGCGGCAGGCGGGTGCTGTAGCGCAGGATCAGCCAGCCGAGAATGGCCAGCGCCACCGCGCCGGCTCCGATACCGCCGAGCAGCGAGGCCTGGGCCGCGGCATCGGCCTGCGCCCACAGTGCCTGGTAGAACAGAATGGTTTCGAACACTTCGCGATAGACGGCGATAAACGACAGCCCCGTCAGCCCCCACAGCGTCCCGGCGCTCAACGCCTTCTTCATTGAGCCGTCGATGAAACGCTGCCACTGCACCGCGCTGGTCTTGCTGTGCAACCAGAAGCCGACGTAGAACAGCACCGCCATCGCGATCAGCGCGGCGACGCCTTCGGTGATTTCACGGCTGGCGCCGCTGAAGTCGATCAGATAGACCGACGCCAGCCAGGTGAACAGGCCCAGGATCAGCGCGCCGATCCAGCCGAAATGCAGATAGGGCATTGCGTCCCGGCGGTCAGTCTTGATCAGGAAGGCACCCAGCGCGGCGACCACCAGCAGCGCCTCCAGTCCTTCACGCAGCAGAATGATGAAGGCAGCGGCGAAGGCTGCGGTCGTGGACAGCGAACTGCTGCTCAGGCGCTCGGCGGCCAGATTCAGCAGACTGGTGATTTCGCCGGCGTGTTGCTCGACGGCACTGACGTCACTGTCACCGCGCACCCGTACACGGTAGGCAGTCATTTCGGATTCGATGGTGGTGCGCAGTTTGCCGTCGACCGCATCCAGGCCGTGTTCAACCAGTTCGAAGCCTTCCAGATAGGCCGCGACTGCCAGCTTGTACGCCTCTTGCTTCTGTCCGGCGCGATAGGCGTCGACGCTGGCGGCGAGAGTCTCGCGCGCGAAGTCGAGCGGTGAGGCGTTGGCGAACATCACTTCCGGCTGGGTTCGCAGAAAGGCCATGAGATCGCCGCCGGCATGACCGAAGGCGTTCCGCGCCTCGTTCGGCGTTGTGATGGTGAAGCGCGTGATCTGCCCCAGGTCATTGGCTTCGGACTCGGCGGCCCACACGGCTTTGCCCGCCGCGGCGGCCTGCGGATCGACGGCCATCGCGCCGACCAGGAACGCCAGCGTCCAGCGGTCGTCCTCGCTGAGTTCGTCGAAGGCGCGCATGCCGGTGTCGGTCACGCCCGCGCTGATGGTGCTGTACAGGCCATATAAAGTGCGCTGGCTGTAGCGGCCCGCGTCGGTGAAGTCGGTGGGGGCGGGTTCCATGCCGCGCCCGTCGATGCCGTCGCCCTGGCCGTTGATGCCGTGGCAGGCGGCGCAGTTGTCGGCGAACAGCTGGCGGCCGCGTTCCAGATCGGGCGCCTTGC
Source organism: Thiogranum sp. (assembly GCA_024636585.1). Taxonomy (GTDB): domain Bacteria; phylum Pseudomonadota; class Gammaproteobacteria; order DSM-19610; family DSM-19610; genus Thiogranum. The sequence goes on from JAGXGS010000062.1 coordinate 5,113, forward strand.
GCGGCGCGACCACGATATTGAAGGTGGAGATCATGGTATGGCGCAGTTCCGATGCCGCCGCCGCGACGGCGTCGGGCGATTCACGCCGCTCGATGAGTTGTTTGAGATTCGATGCCGCCACCTGCAGGCCGTCGCGAGCCGGAACCGGCGGCAGTTGGCCGGTCTGTTCGACCACGGCACTGGCGAAGTCCCGCATCTCGCCGTATTCCGCCGCATTGATGATCTCGCCGTCGGCGACCGCGTCGCGGTAATCGACGCCGATGTAATCGATCAGCTGAACCAGCTTGGGCATATCCGGTGCGGCCAGGGCGAGTGCGGGCAGCGTCAGAGAGAGGAGGAGAGCGGCAAGCAGGCGTTTCACGGGCGGAACCTTGACTCGGGGGTAAGCGGTAAAATAAATTACAATGATTCGCATTCATAGTAAAGGGTCGATATCTCAAAGTGCGCACTCGACCTGGCACGGTCGCGCGCTTCATCGCCCGAGACGCTGAAACCCGGATGTTTCCAGCAACGCGCGATCACGGTTGAAACTCAAACGCAAGCTGTTGCCGGAAGATAAGGTCAAAGCCATGGAGGAACTCGGTCAACGCTACGGCCAGGTGGCTATGATCGGCGACGGCGTAAACGACATCGGTAGCATTTGAAGCTAGCTTAGTTGGTAAGGATGCAGAGCTATTTATTCCTGATGATACCAGCATCGGTGCCAGTGGTTAGCACCACGCACCCTCCGTCACCCTGACCTTAATCGGCGTATCGATAGTGTAGTGGTTAAGTAATCTTGGTCAGGGGTTTATAGGCATTCCAGTATCCTTTATCAGCATATAGTCCTCGGAGTTGCGATAAATTGGGTCCTGATATGAGTCACAGCTTTACAGTTGGCGATTCGCTATACTTTTTTTATTTCCGAGTGGTAATGTAAGGCGGTCGTTCTTCGTTAGACATGTAAGGTATTTGAGATTGCATGCAATTGGGGGATAAGATCGACTCCCCTTGGGGACGCCATATTGCGTTGTAAGCAACTGAAACCTCGAAAAATAATAAATCAGGTTTCCATAAATAAAAATATCCAACCCGTAACCTGCGGGTTTAACAAAAAAAAATACAGGGGTTCGCGTCCCCCTCCCGACGCCACTCTATTCCACGATTTCAGCTTCAGCGGACTGGATGCTTTCATTTGCAGGATAGGTTACCAATGAACTGACGGTTCTGAGGTGATTCCATCGCGTCCAGACTTTGAGGTAGTACGACCAGACCTCTCCGGCATTGGCGCTATTTTAATGCAGTCCCGCGAGCACATTGTTAAGTGGTAAGTTAAACACAACGGTGCAGACGAACATGCCCACAAAAAAAATTGCTCCGGCGGTCAGCGTCAAACCGGAGCCTGCTTCGCCCCAATGCACCAGGGCGACAACAATCAGAATTCCGGAGACAATCGTCGAGCCGAAGAAAAGCGGCATGAACAATGAACGCAGTATTTTTTATTGATCGCGTTCATTGCGGCGACAGACTGTGATGTTTCGATTTTTCCGAATGCCGGCATGATAAATACCGAAATGGCGAAATAGATACCGGCGACAAGACCGCTGCTGAGTGCAGCGGTCCAGAAAAGAGCAGAAACGATAAAGGAAGACAGTATTTCTGATCCCGTATGGTGCAAATATTGGAACGAACCGTATGGTATTGATATCAGGCGATATTACTGAAATCAATTCGTGCAATCATCCATGTCATACAACTCTTCTACCTCCTCGTAATCACCCTGGCCGGCGGGCTTAACCGCCACCAACAGGCGGTCATCGACTATGTTATCGAAGAGAACCGTGTTCTCAAGGATCAACTCGAAGGACAGCGGCTTCGGTTCACCGACCAGCAGCGGATACGACTGGCCGTGAAATCGAATATCCTTGGTCGCCGGTTACTTGATGACATCGAGACGCTCGTGACCCCGGATACGCTGCTTGCTTCTGCGCACGCGATCCTTTCGGCGTCATCTGGCGCGGCGCGGTTGTGTGAAGGCCTGTCATTCCCTCTTCACATACGCGCCTTGATCCGGGCCCTGATCAGCCACCAGTTGGTCGGGTACACCGTGACGAACCCGGACACCATGGCGAGCTGCATCAGGAACCAGAATTCGGCGCTGTTTGGTTCGAGTTGCGCCTGCAGGACATGGCCGAACAGCCAGAAATGTGCGATGGCCATGAAGCCGTACATGCCGATCTGCCATGAGATCAGCGACAGGGCGTCGGCCTTGAATGCGGCCCACAGGCCGCGCAGCGGTTTCAGGTTGCGCATGGGTACGATGGCCTAATAACTGGAACAGGATGCCGAGCGCGAACGCCATCACCGTCATGTGCGGTGGTCTGCGGATCACATCGGCTGCGACCCAGAGCGCGCAGACGATGCCCAGGACGATGGAGAACAGCGAGAATATGTGCAGCGCATACGGAATCACGGCGACCCTCCCGCGCGGCCGTTCATTTGAGGAAGTTGTCGCGCAGCAGCGAAACCACTTCGCCGGCGCGTCCGTCGAGCACCGCCTTGATGCCGAACATCGCCGTCGAGGCCACCTGGCCGGCTTCGATTTTGGGCGGCATGATCAGTTCCATGCGGTTGACGCGCACGTCGAGAACGGCCGGGCCATCGGCCGCGAGCCAGTCCTTCATGGCGTCTTCCAGCCGCTCGGCGTGATCGACGCGCCAGCCGCGTAGACCGCAGGCCTCTGCCAGCCTGGCGAAGTCGGGATTCTCCAACTCGGTGAAGGCGTCCAGCAGACCTTCAACGCGCTGTTCCATTTCCACGAAACCCAGCGAGCCGTTGTTGTAGACGAGCAGTTTGACCGGCAGATTTTCCTGTTTCAGCGTCAGCAGGTCGCCCATCAGCATGGTCATGCCGCCGTCACCGCACAGCGCGATCACCTGTCGGCCGGGGTGCGAGGCGGCGATACCCAGCGCCTGCGGGTAGGCGTTGGCCATGGTTCCGTGCAGCAGGCTGGTGAGAAAACGGCGGTTGCCGTTGGCGCTCAGGTGGCGAAGCAGCCAGACCATGGGGCTGCCGCCGTCGGCCGTGAATATGGCATCGTCGGCGGCCAGGCGGTCGAGGCACTGCGTCGTGAACTGCGGGTGGATGAGTTCCGGGTCCTTCTCCTGCGCGGCGTCGCGGTAGTCCTCGCAGTCTTGCCGCCACTGTTCCAGTGCCTGGGTCAGGTGCGTGTCGTCGTCGTGCGATTCGAGCCTGGGCAGCAGCGCGTCGATCGTCGCGGCGACATCGCCGACCAGCCCGAGGTGGATCGGCGAACGTCTGCCGAGGTGCGTCGGGTCGGAATCGATCTGGATGATCCGCGCCTTGTCGGGGTAGAACTGGCTCCAGGCGAAATCGGTGCCGAGGCAGAGCATGAGGTCGGCGCGTGCGATGGCTTCCAGCCCGGCGCGGTTGCCGAGTATGCCGGTCATGCCGACGTTGAACGGGTTGTCCGGCTCGATAAATTCCTTGGCGCGGCTGCTGTGGACCACGGGTGCTTTCAGCGTGCGCGCCAGCGCCACCACCTGGTCGTGGGCGTTGCGCGCGCCCATGCCGGCGTAGAGCGTGATGCCGGCCGCGCCGTCGAGCGCGTTCGCCAGTTCGTCGAGTTCGGCGTCGGCCGGGCGCAGGACCGGGGAAGGGCGGTGCACCGACCACGGCTGTCCGTCGTCGTCACTTTCGGTGAACATGTCGCCGTTGACGATGACCACCGCCACGCCGTGCCGGTTGAGTGCGGCCTGCGCCGCCAGCGTCGTGATGCGGCGGGCCTGCGACGGGTGCGAGATGTACTCGCAGAACACGGAGGTCTGCTCGTAGACCTTGCGTTGGTCGACGGCCTGCGGAAAATTCAGGCCGACCTCGCTGCGCGCCACGTCGGACGCTACCAGCAGGACTGGTGCGCCGTTGCGGTGGCTTTCGAAGATGCCGTTGACGAAGTGCAGGCTGCCGGGGCCGCAGGTGCCGGCGCATACCGCCAGCTCGCCGGTCATCAACGCCTCGCCGCCGGCGGCCAGCGCGCCCACCTCTTCGTGGCGGACGTGGATCCAGCGCAGATCCGACTTGCGCACCGCGTCGGTGAAGTGATTGATGGTGTCGCCGACGATGCCGTAGCAGCGCCTGGCGCCCGCCGCCACCAGTGTTTCCACGATAATGGTTGATACGCGCTTGGACATGGTGATCTCCTCAAATATTCAGTTCGAGCGGATAGCCGCTGGAACGGCGTTCCACCAGATCGACGGCGGGCCTGAAGCTGTCGGTGCGGGCGGCCGCCCACCAGTCGGCGTAGATGGTGTCTTCCGGCGCGTCCAGCAGGATGCCTTCCGGCAGGACCGTGTGGATGCGGTCCATCGGCACGGCGCGTTCGGGACCCATGCGGTGCATGATGTGGTGCGGCCGCAGGTCGGTGGGGTGCTTGAATCCGGCGGCGGCGACGATGTCGGCCAGTGCGTTCAGCGTCCGTCTGTGGAAGCGGGCCGCGCGTTCGCCCTGAACCTCCGGCACCAGGCCGCGTTGCAGCAGCGGGTCATGCGTCGTGACACCGGTGGGGCAGGTACCCGTGTGACAGCGCTGAGCCTGTATGCAGCCGACCGACATCATGAACGCGCGGGCGGCGTTGCACCAGTCGGCGCCCTGCGCCATGTTCCGCGCAAGACCCATGCCGGAGTAGACCTTGCCACTGGCGGCCAGGCGTACGCTGTGCTTCAGGCCGGCACCGACCAGCGCGTTGCGCATCAGCACCAGCCCTTCAGACAGCGGCATACCGACCCAGTCGGACAGTTCCAGCGGTGCCGCGCCGGTGCCGCCTTCGCCGCCGTCGACCACCACGAACTCCGGCAGTATGCCGGTCTCCAGCATGGCCTTGACCAGGGCAAAGGGTTCGTGCGGCTGACCGATGCACAGTTTCAGGCCGATCGGTTTGCCACCGGACAGCTCGCGCATTTTCGCGGCGAACTCCATCAGTTCGACGGGATTGGAAAAGGCCGAATGCGCCCGTGGCGACAGGCAGTCGCGGTGCACGGGCACGTTGCGAATGCGCGCGATCTCCGACGTCACCTTGGCGGCGGGCAGCAGGCCGCCGTGGCCCGGCTTGGCGCCCTGGCTAAGCTTGATCTCAGTCATTTTCACGGCATCGTGTGACGCTCTGTCGCGGAACATTCCGGGATCGAAGCGGCCCTTGTCGTCGCGCGCCCCGAAGTAACCCGAGCCCAGCTCCCAGACCAGATCGCCGCCGTGCCTGAGGTGGTGTTCGCTCAAGCCGCCTTCGCCGGTGTCCTGATAGAATCCGCCGAGCCTGGCACCCAGGTTCATCGCCTGCACCGCGTTGGCCGACAGCGCGCCGTAGCTCATGGCCGAGACGTTGAGGATGGATGCCGAATAGGGCTTGCCGGTCTGCTGGTTGCCGACCATCACCCGCGGCGACGTCTCCGGCTCGGGTTCCGGGGCGATCGAATGCACGACCCAGTGATAGTTGTTCTCATCGGTATCGCGCTCGGTACCGAACGGATGCGTGTCCGTTTCGCCGCGTGCCCGGGTGTGGATCAGGTTGCGCGCCTCGAACGGGTACGGCGTGCCGTGCAGGTCGTCCTCAACGATGTAGGCGCGCAGAAACGGACGCAGCGAATAGAACATCCACCGGATGCGGCCTGCGACGGGATAGTTGCGGATGATAGTCCAGCGCCGCTGCGTCCAGTCGTAGATGCCAAGCAGCAGCACCGGCAGCGCGATCAACAGCAGCCAGTACCGACCGGCGGCGACGGCGAACGCGCCCAGCAGCAGCGCAAGCAGCGGGAGCAGCGTGCGCTTGATCAGGCGCAGCACATTCACGTGCGGCGCTCCACCGTCGATGCTGCGTGGGTGTCCCGTCTCCGGTTTTGCTGCATGGTTATGTTCCTCTTCTTCGTCGGTTTCGAGTCCTGTGCGCCGGCCGTGCTGGCATCCATGCCGGCTTGAACCGTGATCGCATCCTTGCGTCGTCGTGGTTTGGAAACAGGTTAGCAAATGGGTGCAAGGGTGTCTGTCGGTTTCCTGTCTGGCATCCGGCGGTGTTGTGCGGAAGCGTTGAAAATCGCGGGATTGTGATCGTTCTCGGGGTTATTCAGGATCTAACGTCGACTCCCCTGGCTACGCTACACTGTCTAATTGCTCGAATGTTCACCATCTGGTGCTTGAGGTTGCGGGAATTTTTCGTGAATCAGTCCGGCACGGTTACGCATGGTTATGCAAATCAAGCAACGAGCGTCCCGGCAAGTGATTTAAATATATACTCACTGATAGGCTTGGTGAGTACTGAAAATCCTAGTATCGGCAGGGCTCTTTCTAACGCTACGAACCAGGCGGTCGGAACTCGAATAGCCGTATGTGCAAAATCGAACACAATTGTCTCACGCATGGTTTGAGAAGTTTATACGAAACGTTTAAATATCGTTCAGAAAATTAACGTGAAAATGTCACACAGGATATTGCGTGTAACCGGGGGATAAGGTCGACTCCCCTTGGGGACGCCAATGCAACAGCAAAAAGCCCGGCGCGTGAGCCGGGCTTTTTCGTTTCGAATATCAGTGCGGATTCGGCGCTGGCGCTGGGTGAGGCGCTCAAGACCGGTCCCGAATTCTGGTTGAACCTGCAACGCGACTGGGATCTTTGGCACGCCATGGATTCACACCGGAAAGTGCCACCGCTAAGAAAGGCAGGATAGAAGTCGTTCAGGGGCTAAGTGATGGTTCCCGGAGACCGCCACCCGCAAGTAGCAGCAAGTCCTTTATGCGTCGCTATGTACCATACAACGCCTGTCTCAAATCCGCGGATAAGAATTTCATACCTTCAGCAAGTTGCTGCTGAAACTTGTCCGGCATGCCTTGAGTCGCCTCAAGCGCGATCCAGATATCACCCGGTCGATCTTCGAGTAACACTGTCAGGAGCTCTTCGGCCTGCTGAATATCCTTGTTCACTTTGGTTTGTTGCGCAACGGGACGACGCTGAGAAACGACGAGTTTATGCAGCGCAAAACGTGCCGGATTCGGCACATTCACGAGTATGCCACTGCGAAAAGGAATGACCGCACCCTGACTATCATCCAGGAGATATTCCAGAAAGCGCATGGGATGGGCAAAGGTCTTGAAGTGCGGCAGGTGCACAGGTTTGCTTGTATTCCGACCTGTGAGTGGCGTCAACAGATCCACTTTAAACTCCTCTCCACGCAACTTGAAACTGGTGGACGGCGATTTCGGATTCAGTGCAGGAACCTCAAAAAACCCCATTCCGGATTCCAGTAAAACAGATTTTACGTCGGGGGCATCCCGGCGCATGGCTATTTCTACCTGGTGAAGGCTGGCGAGATCCATATCCTGAGTTTGCATTGCAGCAGATACCCAACTCACGCCCAGCATGTTGCCGTAAGTCGTAAAGGCATGAGAACCGACCAACACACCACCGGTCAGAAAGGTGCCTGCCTGGGCCAACACTTCGAGGACCCGCCCCTCGGATCCGCCGGGCGCAAACCCGCCACCACTCACCAGCATGGCGACCAGTTTCTCACGCTGTTTCAAATCCGGGACAGCCTGAGAAAACAGTTTTTTCTGTTTTTCTATTAGTGCGCGAAGTTCATCGGTGTGACGGCCAAGGGAATATTGACGCTTGGTACTGCCCACTACCAGCTCCATATACCAGTACTGGTTGCCGCCGACCGTCTTGGTCGCAAATGAAATCCCGCGCTGATTCGGCAATGCAATTGCGCACTGCTGAAGCAGTTCTGAGTACAGAAGTTGCGTGGTGTGTGAGAGTTTTTGCATATCGCGCAGTCATTAAAAATTATACGGAGTATGTGTTTATGCTCCGTATAATTCAACTCCTAAAGTGGCCTATATGGAAAATCTTTGCGGACTCCGTATAAATAAGTCATGACAGCACAAATTCGGAGACGGCCCGCAGCACAGGCCATTCCCGGCCTCCCCTTGGGACGCCATATTGGCTTTGTAACAGTCTAAAAGAAAAATAAAATACTCGGATGCGCTGCACCTTTCAAATACGTTCTCCGTCTGGGACAAGGGAACTACCCGAGGCCCTTTCGGTTTTGGGATAAGCTCCCAAGATGGGATATTTTGCAGGCTCCCATGGTGGGAGTATGTTAGGCTGTGTCAATGAGGGTGATCGCAAAGTCCAAGCTGAGGCAATTCTGGAAAAGTGGTCCGAGATATAGCGATGCGAAAAAGCAGATGACGGAGTGGTACAACTTCTGTGCGAAAGCAGAATGGAGTACACCACACGAGCTGAAAGCGGATTTACATAATGCGAGCATCTTGAAGAGCAACCGCGTGGTTTTTAATCTATGTGGTAACAAATACAGAATCGTCGTGCATATGGACTATGTTCGACATGGAATGCTGATTCGGTTTGTTGGGACACATAAGGAATATGACGAGATTGTGGATATCGAGAATATTTGAGGTTTGAAATGAAACTGAAGCCTATCAGAAACGACCGTGAGTTGAACCGTGCATTAAAGCGGATCGATGAGCTATGGGGCGCAAAACCCAATACGCAAAAAGGCGATGAGCTGGATGTCTTGATGCTGCTCGTTGAGAAGTATGAAGATGAACACTATGCGATTCCCGCATCGGACCCTGTCGAGGCGATCAAGTTTTTAATGGAGCAAAAGAGCCTGTCGCGTAAAGATCTCGAGCCATATATCGGAACGAGTGGACGCGTGTCCGAGGTGCTGAGTAAAAAACGAAGTTTAACGCTAGGTATGATCAAGAAGCTGCATGAGGGTTTGAACATTCCATACGACTGTCTTATCGCATAAGGGAAACCGCATAGACATGTCGAGCTGCAAATGGGTCTTCCCGGCAAGATTCAAAGCCGGAACCTATGGCTGGAAGGCGTCGAGTCTCGCGTGCCAGCGGCTTCGCGAGGCGGTTTCCGAGATCAAGAAGGTCGCGAAAAAAGACCCGATTTC
>JAGXGS010000005.1 GCA_024636585.1 Thiogranum sp.
ATCCGCTCCCGTACAGCCGGCACTGATCCGGATAAATGCGCCCCAGCACCACGCGCGCGCAATCACAACCCGGCGGCATTTCACCAACGCGCTTGCGCGATGAGTCGGCATACGACGGGAACCGGTGGCGCGCATCCTGCGTCTGCCGGGATTCTCTCAATTGAAATCCGGAATCGGGAATGATGCCAATGCCGCGCCAGTTCGCATCCTCTACCACCAGCGCAGTCTCTATCTGTTGCCGTGCCGTGGGATTGCCGCCGGGCCGCACCACTTCCGGATAACAGTTATCGAGGAATGCCTGCCCGCCTCCCAGCAACTGGCGCAAGGTCGAATACATGGCCGCCAGCAAGCTTTCCGCGGTGAATCCCGCGATTGCCGCCGGTATCCCGTACTGCCGTGGGACGAAGTTCCATTCTTCGGGCCCCATGATGGTGGCGACATGTCCGGGCGCCACCAGCGCATCGAAAGCGGGCGTATCGGAATCGAGCAGCATCCTGACTGCCGGCCAGGTAAGCCGGCCTGACAGCAGTACCGACAGATTAGCGGGCACGCCCTCGACCAGCATGGCGGCCACCGGCGCTGTCGTGGTTTCAAATCCGGCGGCGAAAAACACACACTCCCGCTGCGGATGGCTGCGCGCAAACTGCACCACTTCCATCGGTGAGGCAACCGGCTGGATATCCGCGCCTGCCGCGCGCGCCTGCTCCAGCGAACGCGGCGCTTTTTTCGGCCCGTTGACCGGCACCCGCAGCATGTCACCGAAGGCCAGTAGCGTCACCGGTTCGTGCCGGGCCAGTTGGATAGCCTCGTACACATCTTCTTCAGGACAAATACACACCGGGCAGCCCGGCCCCGGGATCAGTTCGATCTCTGGTGGCAATGCACTGCGCAATCCGGCCATGCTGATGGAACGCTCATGGCCGCCGCATACGTTCATGATCTTTACCCGCGCCGGCAGATCGAGCGCGCGTATTTCATCCAGCCACTGACTTGCCTGACGCGGCATTGCGGTATCTCTCCCGCCGGTCATGGCGCTGCAGCGTGCAGCCTGGCGCCGTCCGGCTGAATCGCGGGCCTCAGGCTTTCGCCGCGCTCGCAGCAGGCGCGATATTCGATCAACGCCTTCTCCACCCAGTCCAGCCAGTCCTGCAGGCCGGCTTCAGTCCGGGTACTGATCTCGATCACAGGCGCAGCATTGGCGAGTGCCTGTACATACTGTTTCGCGCTATCCATATTGAAGTCGCCGAGTACCGGTAACAGATCGGTCTTGGTCACGCCCACCAGGTTGGCGGCGCGAAAAATAACCGGATATTTGGCCGGCTTGTCATCGCCCTCGGGGACCGACAACAGGGTTACGTTGCGATGCTGGCCAAGGTCGAAGCTGGCGGGACAGACCAGGTTGCCAACGTTCTCGATAAACAGAATATCCACTGCATCCAGGTCGAGTCGATGCAGTGCGTCGTGAATCATGTGCGCATCCAGATGACAGGCAGTACCGGTCGTTATCTGGATCGCCGGCACGCCTCTCGCGCGAATCCGTTCGGCATCGTTTTCGGTTTCCAGGTCACCTTCAATGACGGCGATACGGTAACGCTCTCCGAGTGCCTCGATAGTCGCTTCCAGCAATGCGGTCTTGCCGGCACCCGGCGATGACATGAGGTTGATGGTGAATACCATCTGCCGATCGAGGTGCGAGCGGTTATGCATGGCCGCAATGTCGTTCTCGGACAGCAGGTTCTTCAGCACCGTAATCGCCTGTGCGCCCTGCGAGGTCTTTTCCAGTTTTCCGCCCGGCGCCAGCAGGTGCCGGTTACCCTTCGTCAGGTTACAACCGCAGGTGTCACACACATTCAGTCTCCCGTGTTAACTCGACATGCAACAACAACAGTTCATCGCCGCTGATCAACCGGGTATGCCAGTCGCCGCACTGCGCGCACACCAGCCGGTTGACGGTTGCAGCCGACTCGGCTCCGCAACTGTTGCAGTGCACCCGCACCGGACTCACCTGAATGGTCAGTTGCGCGTGTTCGGCCACAGTGCCGGCGGCAGCAAGCGGATACGCCTGTTCAAGCAATCGCGGCTCGATCCCTGACAGCGGACCTATACCCAGGGTGACATCGAGAATCCGGTTGGCGGCCTGCGCCTTCGCCAGCGTCTCGAGCTGAGTGACCAGGGCATGACAAACAGAAAGTTCGTGCATGAGGTCACGCCTCCCCGGCCAGCATCTCGTCGTACAGTTCCCAGGCCGTCCGGGCTTCCTGCGGCGTGATCTTCTGGATGGCATAGCCGACATGCACCACGACAAAATCGCCGGGCTCCAGCGACTCATCCTGCAGCATGAACAGGCTGACATCGCGCGACACTCCCTTCGCCTCGCAACGTGCGACAAAACCATCGATCCTGCGAATCTCCATGGGAATACCGAGACACATTACGCTTCTCCCACCGCTGTGTTCGACCTGCTAGTATTATTGTGCGGTCGCATCAACAGCTTAGATTATGGACCTGGTATTTCAACCTCATGTGCAGCAACAGTCTGGTTCTCGGAATAGGCAACACATTGCTGGCTGACGAAGGGCTGGGCATTCACCTGTTGAATCATCTGCGCCAGCACTACCCGCGCTTCCCCGGGGTGACTTATCTGGACGGCGGCACGCTCGGTTTCACGCTGGCATCTGCAATCGTAGACTGTGACAACCTGATTGTTCTTGATGCAGCTCAACTAAATGACAAACCCGGTTCGAGTAAACTACTACTGGGTAGCGAGATGGACACGTTTCTCACCCACGGCCGGCGCAGTGTGCATGAAGTCGGACTGGTCGATCTGCTGACGATTGCGCTGCTGCAGGATCGCCTGCCGCACAACCGCGCCCTGCTCGGTATCCAGCCCGCTCAACTGGGTTGGGGCGACGCACCCAGCGAGATTGTGGCGGCGGCGCTCCCGGCCGCAGCGGAAACAGTCGTGGAGCTGCTTTACAAGTGGACTTGAACAACTAAGATTTGTTCATTCTTCCAGGTTTTATTCATTCTTCTGCCGCTCGGAGCGCGACATGGATGAAGTAGGCGCTATTGCAATCGAGATCGAACCCACCGTGGCCACTACCGGAAACGTGCTGCCGTTGCTGCACGAATTACACCACGCGCTGCTGCGGTTCCGGGATGACGGTAGCGAGCACTGCATCGACGTCAACAGTCTGCCCCTGTCCGAACAGGATCACCGGCAACTGGAATCGGTGCTGGGGCGCGGCGAGGTCCATGCCCGGCTGCAGGCGCTCGGTGACAGCGAAATCACCGAAACACGGATTCCCGGAATCTGGCGAGTCATCCATGCGAACGCGGATGGCGCCGTGGTCGGCAGGTTTCTCGAAGTGACGGCGTGCCCGTCTATCCTTAAAACCCAGCAACCGGACATCGCAGACGGTATCGCGCATCTCCAGCGGCTGATAGATGAATTGCCGGGAGAAGATCAGTGAAACCCGGCCTCACCGTAGGCGAAACGCTGCGCGCACACGGCGTCACGCGACGTGGATTCCTGAAGTATTGCGCGGCCATTACTTCATTGATGGCGCTGCCGCCGTCGAGCCTCAAGGCAGTCGCCGCAGCACTGGAAGCGGCCCGTCGCCCGTCAGTGATCTGGCTGTCGTTCCAGGAATGCACCGGCTGCACAGAGTCATTGACACGCAGTGCTGATGCGACCATCGAAGAACTCATCTTCAACGCCATATCGCTGGACTATCACCATACGCTGCAGGCTGCCTCCGGGGCTGCCGCCGAAGCCGCCCGCGAGCAGGCCATGCACGAAAACTACGGTAATTACCTGCTAATCGTGGACGGCTCGATTCCGATCGCTGATGCGGGCTATTCAACCATTGCCGGAATCAGTAATCGCGACATGCTCCTGGAAACAGCCGCGGGGGCGGCGGCGATTGTTTCGGTCGGCACCTGTGCAGCGTTTGGCGGTATACCGGCGGCGCGGCCGAACCCGACCGGCGCGGTGCCCGTGTCTGAACTGATCACCGATAAACCGATCATCAATGTCCCGGGCTGTCCGCCTATTCCGGTCGTCATCACCGGCGTACTGGTTCAGTACCTGACATTCGGTCTGCCGGACCTGGATGCGCAGGGTCGGCCTCTGGCCTTCTATGGCCAGTCCATCCATGACCGCTGCTATCGCCGCCCGTTCTATGACAAGGGGCTGTTTGCCGATTCTTTCGATGATGAAGGCGCCAAAAAAGGCTGGTGCCTGTACAAACTGGGCTGCAGGGGACCGACCACCTATAACGCCTGTGCCACCGCCAAGTGGAACAACGGCACCAGCTTTCCGATCGAATCCGGCCATCCCTGCCTGGGTTGCTCGGAGCCGGATTTCTGGGACACCGGCAGCTTCTATCATGCGCTGTCCACACCCACCGAGGCGATTGGAGAAGCCGCCGTGTACGCGGCCGGGGGCGGCCTGCTGATCGGCGCGGCAGTCGGCGCCGTGCATCAACGCCACAAGCGCAAGGCGATCGAGAGCCACCGGAAGGTTTCGCTCGACGATATCGACGAAGGGGCTGCGAAATGAGTGATACCGAGTTTCTGCTGCTGGTGCGCGGGCCACTGTTTACGCTTGCCACCGTGATCCTGGTCGGCGGCGTGCTGATCCGGATCGCCGAAATCCTGTTCATGGGGCGCAAGAAAAGCCTGGCGGAAGCGCGCGGCTCGGAAGCCAGCGGTGGCTTCCGGGTCATGCTGAGTCGCTCCGTGCCGGATGCCGACACCTTCCACCGTTCCGGCTTTACCATCATATCCGGTTATGTTTTTCACATCGGACTGTTCGTGGTGATTTTCCTGTTCGTCCCCCACATCCTCGTGTTCGAGCGCGCCATCGGTCTGAGTTGGCCGGGCCTGCCCTCCAACATCATCGATGCCACCACCGTCATCACGCTGATCGCGATGCTGACGCTCCTGATCCACCGGATTGTCGATCCGGTACGCCGCATGTTGTCCGGTTTCCAGGATTACTGGGTCTGGCTGGTGACCGCATTGCCACTGATCACCGGCTATTTCGCCTTCCACCGCGTCGGCGTTTCCGGGGCCTGGATGCTCGCCGTCCATATCCTCAGCGTCGAACTGCTGATGATCACGTTTCCGTTCACTTCGCTGTCGCACGCGTTCACCCTCTGGATGTCGCGCTGGTACAACGGCGCCGTGTCCGGCTACCGGGGCATCCGCTGATGAGCAGCGAGGGACTGCAGCGGGGTTACGCAATCCTCAAGGAACAGATCGACGCACCGACCGCATCCTACCTCAGCAGCTGCGTCAATTGCGGCATGTGCGCCGAAGCCTGCCTGTTTTTTACCGAGACCGGCGATCCCCGCTATACGCCGATTCACAAAGTGGAGCCGCTGAAAAAAGTCTGGCGCCACGAATACACCTTCTGGGGCAGGCTGTCCAAAGCATTGGGGCTCTCCAAACCAGTGACCGACGAAGAGCTGGCCGCCTGGTCGCCGCTGGTTTATGACGGTTGCTCGATGTGCGGACGCTGTTCTGTAGTGTGCCCGGTCGGCAACGACATCACCTACATGATCCGCAAGGTCCGCGAGGGCCTCGCTGCCGCCGGTCACGCTCCGGAGGGACTGGTCGCCGCGACGCGCCGAGCGATCACTGTCGGCAGCCCGATGGGCGTGAAGCTGCCGGCGCTGCAGGCGCAGATACGTCACGTCGAACAGGACACCGGGCTGTCGGTGCCGGTCGATGTCGAAAATGCCGACTACATGCTGCTGCTGTCATCGATGGAGATCATGAACTTCCCGGAATTCATCGCGGCAGTCACGCGAATATTCGATAGAACCGAAGTAAGCTGGACGATATCCAGCGAAGCTTTCGAAGCCACCAACAGCGGCATCCAGATTGGTGTATCCGACCTGGCCGCGGAACTGGTGCAGCGGGTCGTAACGGCCGCAGAAAAACTCAACGTGAAGTACGTCATCAGCCCGGAATGCGGACATGCCTATATGGCGATCCGCTGGGAAGGTCCGAATCTCATCGGCCGCCCCTACGGATTCCGGGTCGTGCACATCCTCGAGTTGCTGGACGAGTTGCGCGAGCAGGGGCGCCTGAAACTGCAGGGCAAGGAGACCGACCGTCTCACCTATCACGATCCCTGCCAGATCGGTCGCCGTGGCGGCATCCTCGAACAGCCGCGCAATCTGCTCCGCGCCATCAGCGATGATCTGGTGGAGCTGCCCGGGGGCGGCATGATGAACTGGTGCTGCGGCGCCGGCGGCGGCGTCAGCTCCAATGAGCGCGCCGACGAGATCCGCCTGCGCGCCTTCAATCGCAAGAAAAGCCAGCTCGACCAGATCCAGGTCGACGGCCTGGTATCGGCCTGCTCGAACTGCCGGATACATATCGAAGAAGGCCTGGAACACAATCATATCGACCTGCCGGTGCTGAGTCTCACCGAGCTGATCGAGAAGCATCTCGCTGACTGAAACGGAAGCTGCCCATGAGTGAACGTGTCGTTGTCGACCCCATTACCCGCATCGAGGGTCACCTGCGGATCGAAGCCCAGATGGATGGCAATCGCATCAACCAGGCCTGGTCATCGGGAACCATGGTGCGCGGCATCGAGATCATCCTGCGCGGCCGCGATCCGCGTGACGCCTGGGCCTTCGCACAGCGCATCTGCGGCGTCTGCACGCTGGTGCATGGACTGGCTTCGGTGCGTGCCGTCGAGAATGCCCTCGATTACCCGATCCCGCCGAATGCCCAGCTGATCCGCAACCTGATGATCGCTGCCCAGTACGTACACGATCATGTCATGCACTTCTATCACCTGCATGCGCTCGACTGGGTCGACGTGGTATCGGCACTGAGCGCTGATCCGAATGCCACCTCGCAACTGGCACAAAGCATCAGCAACTATCCGAAGTCATCGCCGGGTTATTTTTCCGACACCCGGAAAAAACTGAAAGAGTTCGTCGACAGCGGACAGCTTGGCATCTTTTCCAATGCCTACTGGGGACATCCGGCCTACCGGCTGTCACCCGAGGCCAACCTGATGGCGGTTTCCCATTATCTCGAAGCGCTGGCATGGCAACGCGATGTGGCCCGGCTGCACGCCATTTTCGGCGGCCGCAATCCACACCCCAATTTCGTGGTCGGCGGCGTTCCCTGCCCCATCGATCTCAATTCGGACTCGGCGATCAACAGCAAGCGCCTGTCCCAGGTGCAAAGCATCATCGACAGCATGCGCAGCTTCGTCGACCAGGTTTACCTGCCGGACACGCTGGCCATCGCCGGCTTCTATAAAGACTGGAGCACGCGCGGCGAAGGAACCGGAAACTTCATGACCTATGGCGACTTTCCCGCCGAAGGCATGGACGATCCCGGCAGCTTTCTGATACCGGCGGGCATCATTCTGAATCGCGATATCAGCCAGGTGCACGAGCTCGATATGCATGCGGCCGATCAGATCCAGGAGTACGTCGCGCACTCCTGGTATGACTACCGGGACGGCAAGCAGGCCGGACTGCATCCCTATGCCGGCGAGACAGAACTGAACTACACCGGGCCCAAACCGCCCTACGCGCATCTCAATGTCGAAGAGTCGTACTCGTGGATGAAAGCGCCACGCTGGAAAGGCAAGTCGATGGAAGTGGGCCCGCTGGCACGGGTGCTGATGTTGTACGCCACCGGACACGATCAGGCCCGCGAACTGGTGGATTCGACGCTGCGCCAGCTTGAACTGCCGGTGACGGCGCTGTTTTCGACCCTGGGTCGCACCGCGGCGCGCACCCTCGAAACCAAAATCATCGCCGACATGATGCAGACCTGGCAGGATAACCTGGTCGCGAACATCCGGCGCGGTGATACGCGCACTTTCAATGAAGGACTCTGGGAGCCTTCCAGCTGGCCGAAGGAAGCGCGTGGCGTCGGTTTCATGGAGGCGCCGCGCGGGGCTCTGGCCCACTGGATCGTGATAAAGGACCAGAAAATCGACAACTACCAGGCGGTCGTGCCCAGCACCTGGAATGCCGGTCCACGCGACCCGCAGGGTCAGCCGGGCCCGTATGAAGCCGCACTGCAGGACAACCACGTTCTGCATGATCCGCAGCAGCCGATCGAAATCCTGCGCACCATCCACAGTTTCGATCCCTGTATCGCCTGTGCCGTACACCTCACCGATCCTGACGGCAAAGAAATGCTGAAGGTGAAAGTCCTATGACCAGCTTCCAGTCCGATGCAGAATTCAAGAAAGCGCTGTCCGAACTGTCGCTGGAACAGCAACGCCAGATCGGCAAGCGCTTCGTCGAACGGGTTGTGGATCTGTCCGACGATCCGAGCATGGAAAAATATCTCGAACACGCCGATGCACCGGGTGTCTCGGCCGCCGAGCTGATGCGGAATTTCAATTCGGCAAAATCCGCCGCGATCGAAACCTACACCTTATGCGGTCGCGAAGCCGACTGGTTGCGCCAGGCGAGCCATTTTGTCGCGGCCGCCACCGCGGCCTGCCTGACGCCGCCGGACCAGCTGGAGCCCTGCCGGAATCTGGCCTGGACGGCCGCCATGAATGCACGCATGGCGCAAGTCTCCGCCAATATCGCCATGGATCGGGAGCCGGACCATTCCGAAGCCGAATGGCAACACGTGATGCTGAAAGACTTCCTGAAAACGCTGAAAGCCTGACCCTCTGTCGTTCCGTCAAATGCCCCGACCAGCAACGGGGAATAACCCGCCGCCTGTCATGTTATTGTAACGCCCGTTCAGTTCAGCCTGACGCTGACATCTCTGCGCGGAAACCTTATGCATTTCGAAACCCTGGATGAGCTACAGCACTCGCACGATTTTGCGGTAATCAATACGCACGGCGAGAAACGCACCCTGCAGGTGCTGTTCCTGACCGCAGTCACCATGGTGGTCGAAATCAGCGCCGGCGTGGCCTTCGGTTCCATGGCACTGCTGGCCGACGGTTGGCACATGGGCACCCATGTCGCGGCCTTCATGATCACCATTTTCGCGTACCGCTACGCGCGCAAGCACGCCGATAATCCAGCCTTCGCGTTCGGCACCGGCAAAGTCAGTGTGCTGGGCGGATTCACCAGCGCAATCACTCTGGGCGTGGTGGCGCTGATGATGCTGATCGAATCCCTGCAACGCTTTTTCGATCCGCATGCCATCCATTTCAATGAAGCGATTGCAGTCGCGACGCTGGGCCTGATCGTCAACCTGATCAGCGCGCTGCTGCTCAAGGATCATCACCACCATCATGGGCACGCAGAAGATGATCACGATGAGGACCACCATCACCATCACGACCACAACCTGCGTGCTGCCTACATGCATGTGCTCGCCGACGCCCTGACCTCGGTGCTGGCGATCACAGCGCTGATCTCGGGCAAATATTTCGGCTGGGTGTGGATGGACCCGTTGATGGGAATCGTTGGCGCACTGGTGATCACGCGCTGGGCCTACGGACTGGTGACTGAAACCGGTCCGGTGCTACTCGACAGCAGCATCGAAACGGCATATCGGGCCGGCATCACCGAGAAAATCGAAAGCGAATCCGATAACCGCGTGGCCGACCTGCACATCTGGAGCGTTGGCCCCGGACATTATGCGGTTATTCTGTCGGTCGTGACCCACCATCCGCAGCCGCCCGAGCATTACAAAAATGTGCTCGCCGAGTTCAGTCAGCTGTCGCATATCACGGTGGAAGTCAACCGCTGCACAACCGAGTCCTGCGCCACCTGAACCTCTGTTACTATTCCATCCCCGAACGCCCCCGGCAGTAAAAGGTCAATCAGCTTAATGAACATTTTTCAGCGCATTGCACAAGAACTTGGTGTCAACGTCCGACAGGTCGAGGCAGCGGTAACGCTACTCGATGAGGGCGCAACCGTGCCGTTCATTTCCCGCTATCGCAAGGAAGCCACCAATGGCCTCGACGACACCCAGTTGCGCAATCTGGAAGAGCGCCTGATCTATCTGCGCGAGCTGGATGAACGGCGCGACGCGGTGCTGAAGAGCATCACCGAACAGGACAAGCTGACGCCGGAGCTGGAACAGGCACTGCGCGCAGCCGACACCAAGACCCGGCTGGAAGACCTGTATGCACCTTACCGCCCGAAGCGTCGCAGCAAGGCGCAGATCGCTCGCGAAGCCGGTCTGGATGCGCTGCTCGATGCGCTGCTGAAAAATCCCGATCAACAGCCGGAAACACTGGCTGCGGATTTCATCGATGTCGAAGCCGGATTTGCCGATCCGGGCGCGGCGCTGGACGGGGCACGGCAGATTTTCCTGGAGCGCGCCGCCGAACACGCCGATCTGGTCGGCCGCTTGCGCGAACTCGCCTGGCAGCAGGGCCAGCTGGTGGCGCGGGTGATCGACGGGCAGCAGCAGAAAGGCGCGAAATTCTCCGATTATTTTGAATTTTCCGAAGCGATCCGCAGCGTGCCTTCACACCGGGCACTGGCATTACTGCGCGGGCGCAACGAAGGCTTCCTGCGCCTTAAGCTGGTGGTGCCGGGCCAGGATGATCTGGCATCGAACAACGATCACGGCTGCTGCGATCAGCACGTCGCCGACTGCTTCGGGATCAGCCCGGCCGCACAGCCGACGAACTCCTGGTTATCGACCTCGGTACGCTGGGCGTGGCGCGTGCGCCTGTCTTCACAAATGGAAAGCGAACTGTTCCAGCGCATCCGCGAAGCCGCGGAAGAGGAAGCGATTCGCGTATTCGGCAACAACCTGCGCGACCTGCTGCTGGCGGCACCGGCCGGACTGCGCACCACCATGGGACTGGACCCCGGCATCCGCACCGGCGTCAAGGTGGTGATCGTCGATCACACCGGCAAGCTGCTGGAACAGACGACCGTTTACCCGCATGCGCCGCGGCATCAATGGGACCGGTCGCTGGCGACGCTGGGCAGCCTGGCTGAAAAACACCAGGTCGAGCTGATCAGCATTGGCAATGGCACCGCCTCCCGCGAAACCGAGAAGCTGGCCCGGGAACTGGTGCAGCGCCTCCCGCAGCTGCAGATGACCACGGTCGTGGTCAGCGAAGCCGGCGCCTCGATCTATTCCGCGTCGGCGACCGCCGCCGCCGAATTCCCGGACCTGGATGTGTCGCTGCGCGGTGCTGTTTCCATTGCGCGCCGCCTGCAGGACCCGCTTGCCGAACTGGTAAAGATCGAACCGAAGTCGATCGGCGTCGGTCAGTACCAGCACGACGTCAATCAGATCCACCTGGCGCGCAAGCTGTCGGCGGTAGTGGAAGATTGTGTGAACGCGGTCGGCGTCGAGGCAAACAGCGCCTCGGTGCCGCTGCTGGCGCGGGTCGCGGGGCTCACTGAGTCACTGGCGCACAACATTGTCAGCTATCGGGAGCAGCACGGCGCGTTCAAGGATCGCAAGCAGCTCCTGCAGGTGCCGCGCCTGGGTCCGAAAGCCTTCGAACAGGCGGCCGGTTTCCTGCGCATCAGCAATGGTTCCAACCCGCTCGATGCCTCGGCGGTGCACCCGGAAGCCTACCCGGTGGTGGAAAAAATTCTTGCCGCAAGCGGCCGCGACATCGGCGAACTGATCGGCAACAGCACGCTGCTCGGCACCCTGTCGGCCAATGACTTTATCGATGAACACTTCGGCGAACCCACGGTGCGCGACATCATCAGCGAACTCGAAAAACCGGGACGCGATCCGCGCCCCGGCTTCAAGACAGCGGTGTTCAAGGAGGGGATCGAAAAGCTCGACGATCTGTTGCCCGGCATGACGCTGGAAGGCTCGGTCACCAACGTCACCAACTTCGGCGCCTTCGTCGACATCGGTGTTCACCAGGATGGCCTGGTGCACATTTCGGCGCTCGCAGACCGCTTCGTCAAGGATCCGCGCGACGTCGTCAAGGCCGGCGACATCGTCACCGTGAAGGTGCTGGAGGTGGACATCAAACGCAAGCGCATCGCCCTGACCATGCGCCGCGACGAACCCCTGCCGGCCGTCGCAAAAGCGGCCGATACCGGGGCGCCGAAGCCGTCGCGCAACAGGAAACCCCAGGCCGCCAAGCGCCCGGCCCGGCAGCCGGCCGCTCCGGCTGCCACCGCCATGTCAGCGGCTTTTGCGCGCCTGCGTGAGAAGTCCTGAGCCAGGCCCCGCAATCCTTCGCCGGACTATTACGCCGTGCAGCGATTACTGCTAGAGTGCGCGCCACTGCTGTCTGCCTGTGGCCGGTGCCGCAAGGATTGAATCATGATTCGTTCCGCTGAACTGCGGGACATCGAAGCGTTGGTGGAAATCGAAAACCTGTGTTTCGATTCCGATCGCCTGTCGCGACGAAGCTTCCGGTACATACTGACCAAGGGCAATGCGGTGACGGTAGTTGCAGAGCATGACAGCCGGATCTGTGGCGACGCCATCGTACTGTTCAATTCGGGCACCTCGCTGGCACGCCTGTACTCGATCGCCGTACATCCCGACTGCCGCGGACTCGGGCTGGCCCGGCAACTGGTCGAAGCCGCCGAGATTGGCGCCCTGGAAGGCGACTGCGCGTACATGCGCCTGGAAATCCGTCGCGATAATCCCGCTTCCATCCGCCTGTTCGAAAACCTGGGCTACCACCAGATCGGCGAGCACGCCGATTATTACGAAGACCACATGGATGCGCTGCGCTACGAAAAATCGCTGGCCCAGCACCTGCGCCCGGAACTGGTGCGCGTCCCCTACTATCAGCAGACTCTTGATTTCACCTGTGGCCCGGCGACGCTGATGATGGCCATGCACGCACTGGATGAATCAGTGCAGATGGAACGTCTGCTGGAACTGCGCGTGTGGCGCGAATCGACGACGATTTTCATGACCTCCGGCCATGGCGGCTGCGGGCCTTACGGGCTGGCGCTGTCGGCACACCAGCGCGGTTTCGAGGCGGAGGTCTACGTCAAGGATCAGGCTGCGCTGTTCGTCGACTCGGTGCGCAATGAAGAAAAGAAAGAAGTGATCCGGCTGGTACAGGAAGATTTCCGTTCCGAGCTGGAACGACTGCACATCCCGATTATCTATCACTCGCTCAGCGTGGTTGACCTGCAAAAGCATTTCGACAGTGGCGGCATCCCTATCGTGCTCATCAGTTCCTACCGTATTTATGGCGAAAAGTCGCCGCACTGGGTGGTGGTCACCGGCTTCGACAGCCACTTTATCTATGTACACGACCCTTACGTCGACGAGGAAAAACGCATGTCGCGGACCGACTGCATCAACATCCCGATACCACTCAAGGAATTCGATCGCATGGCCCGTTACGGACGTTCCGGACAACGTGCCGCACTGATCGTGCGCAAGTCCCCGCGCCGCAAGTCGCGCGCCCGCAGTGCACAGGCATTGGCATGACCAGGCAACTGGTGGTAGTGGAAAATGTGTCGGACTGGAAAGCCGGCTATTCCGATTGCGCGGTGGTGCATGTCGATGAATACCTGACCGACGATCAGTATCTCAAGATGCGCAACGTTCAGGTGATCAACCTGTGCCGCAGCTTTCGTTACCAGAGCGTCGGTTACTACTGTTCACTGCTCGCCGAGGCGCGCCGCCATCGAGTGCTGCCTTCGGTAAAGACCATTCTCGATCTGAGCAGCAAATCCATGTACAGCCTGGATGCCGAAGCACTGGACGCGCTGGTGGCGCGCCGGGTAGCCGGCACCTCGCAGGCCCCCGAACAGACCGAAGTCGTGATGGACGTTTTTTTTGGCCATTGCCAGCAGGACGGCCTGCAGGACCTGGCCAGGCAGATCTTCGAAACC
Organism: Thiogranum sp.; assembly: GCA_024636585.1. Classification (GTDB taxonomy): domain Bacteria; phylum Pseudomonadota; class Gammaproteobacteria; order DSM-19610; family DSM-19610; genus Thiogranum. The sequence continues at coordinate 13,773 of JAGXGS010000005.1, forward strand.
TTCCCGTGCCCGTTGTTGCAGGTGGAATTTCAGAAGCAGGGACACTGGCGAATCAACGCCATCAAAACTCTGGCCCTGCACCGTCTCGGCGAACAGCAACGCCTGTGGTTCGGCGATGCGCTGGCTCGTTATCAGAAGACTCGCTGGCGCAGTCGACGACCACGCGTACCGGCGCGTTACGACATGGCGATTCTCTACAACCCGGCCGACAAGCTGCCGCCTTCCGACAGCCGGGCTCTGAACAATTTCATCAAGAGCGGAAAAACGCTCGGCCTGTCGATCGATCTCATCCAGCGCCGCGACTATTCGCGGCTGGCCGAGTATGACGCACTGTTCATTCGCGACACCACCAGCATCAACCACTACACCTATCGCTTCGCCAAGAAAGCCGAAAGTGAAGACATGGTCGTCATGGACGATCCCCTGTCGATCCTGCGCTGCACCAACAAGGTCTATCTGGCGGAGCTGTTGCGCACCAACCAGATCCCGGCGCCGAAGACGCGGATTCTGCACAAGAGCAAAATCCAGGACGTCGAGCAGCATATCCCTTACCCGATCGTGCTCAAGGTGCCGGATGGTTCGTTTTCACGCGGTGTCTCGAAAGTTACCGATCGCCATCAGTTGCAGGAAATAACGCGGAATCTGTTCAAGGAATCGGAACTGATCCTGGCGCAGGAGTTTCTGTACACGGCGTTCGACTGGCGCATCGGCATCCTCAACCGCCAGCCGATTTTCGCCTGCCAGTATTTCATGTCCAAATCACATTGGCAGATCGTCAACCACGGGCCTTCCGGGCGTTTCACCGAGGGCGGTTTCAAGACCTGGGAAGTTGCCGACACGCCACCGGAGGTAGTGGCGGTTGCACTCAAGGCCGCAAATCTGATCGGCGACGGCTTCTACGGTGTCGACGTGAAGCAGAATGAAACAGGCGTTTTCGTCATTGAGGTCAACGACAACCCGAATCTCGAGGCCGGCGTCGAAGATGCCTGCCTGCGTCAGTCTTTGTACGAGACCATATTAAAGGAATTCGTCCGGCGCCTGGACGTGCGGCGCGGCGTTTAGTCATCGAACGGTATCGGTGATCGTGACAATCGGTTTTTTTCTCTTTTAATTCGGCTTCCGAGGCCTTACATAGGCGACATCGCCCCCCTCTACCGGGCTTATGGAAACCGTGATGAAAAAACGACTGCAAGACACCCCTGCTGCTGGCAAAGCGGCCGCCGCACGTACCAGTGATGACTGGAGCGAGGAGGATGGAGACGGCAGCAGCGACGAGCAGTGGCTGGAACCTTCGATTCGCGAACGCGATTCATCGAGAATCCGCCGCCAGATGGAAGCGCGCCGCAAGCTGGAACAGCTCATGGAAGCCAGGCGCCTGAAACACCTGGTCGATGACTGGGGTGGCAATGACGAATGGAGCCTTGGCGACGAGCAGCGCTGAGCGCGTTCAGGCGCCGGCCCGCAGCGCTTCGCGCGGCAGGGAGAAATACTGGAGCGCCGACTCTATAGTCGCGCTGCGGGTTCCATTGAGCGCGGCCACCGCAAAGGCGGTGCGCTCGATGACCGGCGCATCCTCAACCTGAAACAAGGTGCCGGCCGCCAGCAGATCCCCCACCATGGGTTCCGCCAGATAAGCCGCCCCGCCGCATTCGAGAATCAAGGCCTGCGCCATGCGCCCGAGTCCGACACGCGCCCGCGGCGTCGGGCTGTCGGGAAAGTAGCGCGCATGCGTAATGGCGAAGGATGTTCCCCAGTCGACCATCACGTAATCGCACAGCGCCTGTGCGGCGGTGAGTCCGGGTTGTGTCGACACCATGATCAAAGCGACCGGCATGACTTCCGTCACCATCAGTTCCGGGATTTGCGGCGCATCGAACATGAAGGCCAGATCGAGATTGCCCTCCAGCAGTTTTCGCAGCAGCACATCGGCGCCCTGCGCCTCAGCGCTCAACACCAGCTGCTGGCGATCCCGGCGTAACCAGTGAACCCAGTCCTGCAGCGCGATGTCCCAGAGACTCGGCACCGCACCGACCGTTAGCAGTTCCGGACCGGTCTCCCCCATCGCCAGGTCATGACGGGCGCGGTTCCAGACGCTGGTAATGTTCTCTGCATGCCGCAGCAACTTGCGGCCGGCAGCCGTCAGTTGAATGTTGTTACGGTCGCGCGTGAACAGTTCGATCCCCAGCTCTTCTTCGAGCAAACGAATGCGCGCGCTTACGGCTGACTGACTGAGATGGAGGTTTTCCGCGGCGCGGCCAAAATGCCGGGTGCGATAGACTTCGAGAAAGGTTTTTAACAGTTGTGTATCCACAGCGGTCTTCCAGTGAAAGTTCGATCGCGGCGATCGATCCGTTCACTTTACCCGATCCCGAAGCCGGGAAGTACCGTCACGTGTCGACGTCATTGCGAGCGAAGCGCGGCAATCTCATGCAGCACAATCCGGGGCCTGGAGATTGCCGCGTCGCTGCTCCCATAGAACCCCTCTGGGGTTCATCATGGGTAACTTACCTTCGGGTCAAGGCATCGCAATGACCGCTACGTTTCGCAGTCATAGCCAAGCAAGGCCAGGCCTTCGAGCAAAAAATCCGCCACCTGCGGGTGCGCAATCAGATATTCTGCCGTGTTTTCCGTCCAGCTCTCGCATGCTGCTTCCAGCGCCATATCCCACTCGTCGACGGCGAATTCACCGCGTCCCAACCACATCAGCGCCACCACCGCCTGCTGCTGATCCGGCTCCAGATCGGTGAGACTGTTCTTGAACTCGGTAAAGGTGCTGTCGTCTTCGTGCGTCTCCAGCGCTTCCAGGTCCCAGCCGTCGGTGGGGCTGTCGGGCACATCCGGCAACATCAGTCCCTCCTTGCTGTGAAACAGGCGTGCCTGGGAAATCAGGTTACAGACACTTTCAGGATTCAGCGGCAGCATCAGCATCGGACTGCCGCTACTGGCAGTCCCCCTCCCGTATCCATACGCCGCGTTCCTCGCAACGCAGCAATTCGGTGCCGCTGCACACGTACTGTCCGATGGGATACTCGATGTCGTTGAAGTAGCAGACGCCGGTTTCCAGCTCCCGATCCGGATCCGGAAAATCGTCACTGGCTTCATCAAAAACAGGTGAGTTTCGCAGCTCCGGGTCCGGCGCTCCAACTGCCGGCCGCATCTGTTCCTTGTTCATCACGGACCTCCTGATCGGCGATCTGGTTTCTGATACAAAGCCTACTAGATTTAAGTAAAGCACATGCCAGTGCGAACGAGGCAAGCCGTTGCAAGCAAGACACACGAGGCCCGACTATGCCGCGCTGGCGGCAGACTGGCCGACCGATATCACCGCGGCGCGTGCCGTGCAGGTCGAGGGTGCGACGCGCGTCGTGCGTCATGATGACCTGGGGCCGGTACGGCATCTGGCAGGAGCGGATGTAGGCTTCGAAGATGCCGGCACAACCACGCGCGCGGCTGTTGCAGTGCTCAGCTTCCCCGAACTGGAAACCTGCGATCAGGCACTCGGCCGCTTCGCCACCTGTTTCCCGTACATTCCCGGATATCTTTCGTTTCGCGAAATACCCGCCATTCTGACCGCCCTGCAGGAAATCGAAACGTTGCCGGACCTGCTGCTGTGCGATGGCCAGGGACTGGCGCATCCGCGGCGCTTCGGCCTGGCCTGCCATCTCGGCGTCGTCACCGACCTGCCCAGCATCGGCGTCGCCAAGTCACGGCTGATCGGCACCCACGAAGCGGTGCCGGAAGACCGCGGCGCCTGGGTACCACTCTACGACAAGGATGAAATCATCGGCGCCGTGCTGCGCACCCGCGCACGCGTCAGCCCGATCTACGTTTCAACCGGACACCGCGTCAGCCTGCCGACCGCCATCGATTATGTGATGCGCTGCACCACCCGCTACCGGCTGCCCGAGACCACCCGGCAGGCGCACCGTCTTGCATCCGGGCCCGCACCACGCTGATGCAGTAATCCGCCAAAATATTGTCAAATACAGGTCAAAACTGACGTCAAACAGCGACTATCCAGGCGAACTTGCTTTCATTTCTGAATGCCTTCATTCTTTCACTCCTGGTTACAGAGAGGTCGTGTTTGGTGTTGCGTATCACAGTCATGAACAGCAAAGGCGGTTGTGGCAAAACCACGGTTGCCACCAGCCTGGCCAGTTATTGCTCTGCGCAAGGTCATGGCACGGCGCTGTTCGACTACGACAGGCAGGCGTCAGCAACGCGCTGGCTCAAGGAACGTCCGCAACGCAGACCACCCATCCACGGAGTTGCCGCTTATGCGCCGCCGCGCGAGGGCGTGACCCGTAGCTGGCAGATGCGCGTACCGCCCGAGACCCGTTTCATTATTACCGATACACCGGCGGCGATCGGCGATTGTGAAATCGACGACCGGATCGCCGAAACCGACGTGGTTTTGATTCCGGTATTGCCGTCGGTCATCGACATCCACTCCACCGCCGATTTCATTCGCGACATCCTGCTGATCGGCAAGGCCCGGTCGCGCAACAAGCACCTGGCGATCATCGCCAACCGCACGCGCATTCGCACCAAAGCCATGACCAGGCTCGAACGCTTTCTGGAAAGTCTGGATATTCCCGTTATTGCCTACATCCGCGACACTCAGCATTACGTTACGGCTGCGGAACAGGGACTGGGTATTCACGAGCTCGATGCGCGCGATGCCCGGCAGGACGAAGCGGCATGGGCGGAGGTGCTCGACTGGCTGCATGCCCAGGAACACAGCAGCGTCGGCGAAGCGCCGCAGCCTCGCGTCGTCCAGCACGCGCACCACTACTAGCACCCTCTTCCGCACCGGAAACTTTTTCGCCGTGGCAGCGTCTATAGGCTGGCGTTAACTTTTGACTCTCGGACCATGACACAACAATCCAGTCTGCAAGCACTCCAACAGTATGTCAGCCAGCACATACTCGCCCAGGAAGTCCTGGTCGAGCGATTGCTGATCGCCCTGCTCGCCGATGGCCACCTGCTGGTCGAAGGTGCGCCGGGGCTGGCGAAGACACGTGCCATCAAGGTGCTGAGCGAAGGCATCGAAGGCGATTTCCATCGCATCCAGTTCACGCCGGACCTGCTTCCGGCGGACCTCACCGGCACCGATATCTACCGGCCGCAGGACGGCAGCTTTCAGTTTCAGCGCGGCCCCCTGTTCCACAACCTGATACTCGCCGACGAAATCAATCGCGCACCGGCCAAGGTGCAATCGGCGTTGCTCGAAGCCATGGCGGAGCGTCAGATCACCGTGGGGAGCAAGACCTATCCGTTGCCGAAACTGTTTCTGGTGATGGCAACGCAAAATCCCATCGAGCAGGAAGGCACCTACCCGTTACCGGAAGCACAGCTCGACCGGTTTCTGATGCATGTGTTCATCGATTACCCGGAGGCAAGCGCCGAACGCGCGATTCTGCGCCTGACCCGCGAGGAGGCACGCCAGGGTCGCAATGAACCGCTGCCGTCGCCGCAGCCGCTGAGTCAGCACGACCTGTTCGCGGCGCGCACCGCGATCCTCGATCTGCACATGGCGGAAGGGCTGGAAGATTACCTGGTGGAACTGGTGGTCGCGTCGCGCGATCCGGCACCCTACGGTGCCGAGCTGGCCGGCTGGATTCAGTACGGCGCCAGCCCGCGCGCCACCGCGGCGCTCGATCGCTGCGCCAGGGCACGCGCCTGGCTGCGCGGCCGCGACTATGTCGATCCGGAAGACATTCAGGCCGTGGCTTACGACGTAATGCGCCACCGCATCATTCTGAGCTACGAGGCCGAGGCGGAAGGTATCACCCGCGATCATTTCATCGGTGAACTGTTACAGCGGGTCGCCGTGCCATAGGTCATGCTGAGCCTGTTCGATACCGCCGCGGCGGACAACCCGCACATTCAGGTCTCGACCGCCGATCTCATCGCGCTGCGTCAGCTCGCGCAGACTCTGGACCTGCGCGCCAGCCGCATCCGTTCACTGCATGGCCAGAATTACCTGTCACCCTTCAAGGGTCGCGGCATGGAGTTCGACGAGGCGCGTCCTTACCAGCCGGGCGATGACATCCGCAGTCTCGACTGGAAAGTCACCGCACGATCCGGCAAGCCACACACCAAACTGTTTCGCGAGGAACGCGAACGGCCGGTCATCGTTGCAGTGGATTACCGTCCGGCCATGTTCTTCGCGACCCGGGGTTCCTTCAAGTCAGTGATCGCTGCGCGCTGCGCGGCGCTGCTGGCCTGGCGTGCAACCCAGCAGGGCGACCGGCTCGGCGGGTTTATTTTCTCTGGCACCGAACACCGTGAATGGCGCCCGTCGCTGCGTACCGCCGCAACGCTGCACTTCCTGGAACAACTGGCGGAACGAAGCAAGCCGATACCCGGTGGCCACCAGCGCAGCCAGCCCGATGCATTCGCGAACGCCATGGCACGCCTGCGCCGGGTGACGCGCCCCGGCAGCCTCATCGCCCTGCTAAGCGACTTTCGTGATCTGGATGAAGGCAGCGAAGCGCAGCTCGCGCAGATGGCCCGCCACAACAAAGTGATTCTGATATTTATCCATGATCCGCTGGAAGCCGAGTTACCGCCGCCCGGACAATACCGGGTCGCCGGCAACGATCGCGACGTGCTGCTCGATACCCGCAGCGCCCATTCACGCGCCGCCTATGCGCAACGCTTTGCCGAACGCCGGGCGCAGGTCGAGCGCCTGTGCAAACGCCAGCGCATGCTGTTCCTGCCCTGCGCGACCCATGACGATCCACTGGAGCGCCTGCAACAGGGACTGGTAGCGAGGCACTCATGAACCCGACCGGCGAAGCGCTTCCATTGCGTGACATACACCTGCCGGAGCCGGTCTCGTGGTGGCCGCCGGCACCCGGATGGTGGCTGCTGCTGATATTGCTGGCGCTGCTCGGCGCGCTCGGTTATGCGCTGTACCGACGCCATCGACGCCGCGCCCTGCAACGCAGCGCGCAACAGGCGTTGCGCGACATCGCCGCGCGCTGGCAACAGTCGGGCGACGCGGCGCAACTGGCAAGCGAACTTTCGATTCTGTTGCGGCGCCTGTGCCTGAGCCGCTTCCCGCGACAACAGGTTGCCGGTCTGACCGGCAGCGCCTGGCTGCAACGACTCGACAGCCTGCTGCCGGGCGAGCATTTCACCAGCGGTGTCGGTCGTGCCTTGATCGAAGCGCCCTATGCGGCCGAGGTGCGCGTCGATGGCGATGCGCTCCTGCAACTGTGCGAGCGCTGGATCCGCTGTGCCGCGCAACCCGCGGGGCGCCAGTCATGATCCAGTTCGCCTGGCCCTGGCTGTGGTTACTGCTGCCGCTGCCGGTGCTGGCGCGCATCCTGTTGCCGCCACTGCCGCCGGGCAACGACGCGGCACTGCGCGTGCCATTCGCCGAGGACTTTGCAGCGGCCCGCGCGCGCGGCCAGCAACATTCGACAGGCGCCAACTGGCCGGTGTGGCTCGCGCTGCTGCTCTGGTGTCTATTGATCGCTGCCGTCACGCGACCGCAGTGGCTGGGAGAACCGGTGGAACTGCCGGTCAGCGGGCGCGATCTGATGCTGGCCGTGGACCTGTCCGGCTCCATGGAAGTCGAGGATTTCGAAATCCAGGGTGAAGTCGTGAACCGCCTGATCGCAACCAAAGCGGTGGCCAGTGAGTTCATCGAGCGCCGCGTCGGTGATCGCATGGGTCTGATTCTGTTCGGGCAGCAGGCGTACCTGCAAACGCCCCTGACCTTCGACCGGCAGACGGTCCGGCAACTGTTGCTGGAATCCGCAATCGGACTGGCCGGCAAGGAGACCGCCATCGGTGACGCCATCGGGCTGGCGGTAAAACGCCTGCGCGATCATCCGGTGGACAGCCGGGTACTGATCCTGCTGACCGACGGCGCCAATACCGCCGGCCAGGTCAGCCCTATGAAAGCGGCGGAACTCGCCGCCGCGGCACAACTGAAAATCTACACCATCGGCATCGGCGCTGATGAAATGCTGGTGCGGTCGCTGTTCGGCACACGCCGCGTCAATCCCTCCCAGGATCTCGATGAAGAAACCTTAACGGCGATTGCCGAACAGACCGGCGGCCGCTATTTCCGCGCCCGCGACACCAGCGAACTGCAACAGATCTATCGCCTGCTGGATGAACTGGAACCGGTAGACGACGATGCCCAGTTCTTCCGGCCGACGCGCGCGCTCTATCCCTGGCCGTTGGGCGCGGCCCTGCTGCTCGGCGCGCTGCTCCTGATGCGGCCGCTGCTGCCGGGAGTGTCACGATGAGCGAGTTCCACTTCCTGCGTCCACTGTGGCTGCTGGCACTGCTGCCGCTGGCGGCACTGGCAATTGCGCTGCTGCGCAACCGGGCACGCAGCCGCAGCTGGGCGGCGGTATGCGACCCGCAGTTATTGCCCTGGTTGCTGGCCGGCAGCGCTGGCATACAGCGGCGGCCCTGGGCGCCCTGGCTGATCGCGCTGACCGGAACACTGCTGATCGCTGCGCTCGCGGGACCGGTGTGGGAACAGCTGCCGCAGCCGGTGTTTCGCGACCAGTCGGCGCTGGTGATTGCGCTCGACCTGTCGCGCTCCATGGATGCCGGCGATTTGAAGCCGCAGCGGGTAACGCATGCGCTGCACAAGATCACTGACATTCTGAAACTGCGCAAGAGCGGTCAGGTGGCATTGCTGGTGTATGCCGGAGACGCATTCACGGTTACGCCGCTGTCGGACGATCGCGATACCATTCTCGCGCAACTGAACAGTCTCGACACCGCGATGATGCCCACCCAGGGCAGCCGCGCGGACCTTGCACTCCAGGCCGCCGGGAGTCTGCTGCAACAGGCCGGCGCGCGCCGCGGCGATGTGCTGCTGGTGACCGACGGTATCGACGACGACAATTTTGCGGAGGCGCTGAAGGCACTGCGCAAGGACGGTCACCGGTTGTCGATCCTCGGCGTGGGAACACCCGAAGGCGCACCGATACCGCTGGCTGAAGGCGGCTTCCTGACCGATCGCAACGGCGCCATGGTAGTGCCGCGTGTCGACAGCGCGGCACTGCAACAGTGGGCGCAACGCGGCGGCGGTCGCTTTGCCATGCTGCGCAGCGACGACAGCGACATCCGCAGCCTGCTCGATGACATTGGTACCAGCAGCCTCGACACCTCGGCACCGGAGACCGGCCTGCACTCCGACCAGTGGCGCGAACGCGGACCCTGGCTGATCTTGCTGGCGTTGCCCTTCGCATTACTGGTGTTCCGGCGCGGCGCACTGGCGGTGGTGCTTGCGGTGCTGCTGTTGCCAGTGCCGCAGCCGGCCGCGGCGCTGGACTGGTCGAACCTGTGGAGCCGACCCGATCAACGCGCTGCACGTGCGCTTGAACAGGGCGATGCACAAAGCGCGGCGCAAACCTTCAAAGACCCCGAATGGAAAGCCGCGGCCGAATACCGCGCCGGTGATTTCGATGCGGCCGCTGCGCTTCTGGAACCGCTCGAAACACCCGATGCGCTGTATAACCGCGGCAACGCGCTGGCGAAGTCCGGTCAGTTTCCCGAAGCCATCGCCAACTATGAGCGGGCGCTGGAACTCGACCCCGATCTCGAAGATGCGCGGCACAATCTCGAACTGCTAAGGCAACAGCAGCCGCCGCCGGAATCCGGTCAGAAACAGGGCGATCAGGCATCGCAACCGGAACCAGGCAACGATGATTCCGATCAGGGTGAGCCACAGGCCGGCGAGCAACAGAATGACGGCGAGAACGAAAACAGCGACGACAGTGAAGCAGGCCGCCCGGAGTCATCACCGACCGAACCGCAATCACCGGATCGCGAATCCGACAGCCCGCCGCAGACTCCGGAGGACGGAACCGAATCACCGCCTGAGCCCGAGCCGGACCTGGCCTCCGCCGCAGACGATGCACAGAGCGATGATGCTGTCGACCCCGCGACCGAACAGTGGTTGCGGCGTATTCCCGATGATCCGGGCGGGCTGCTCAGACGCAAGTTCCTGTACCAGTATCAACAGCGCGGCGGCCGCGCACCGACAGGAGAAGACCCATGGTAAGGCCGGTTATATTCTCGATTCTGTTGAGCCTGTTCGCGAGCCTCGCATGGGCCGCCGATATCGTCGCCACACTCGATCGCAATCCGGTGGCGGTGAATGAATCGTTCACGGTGATGTTCGACGCAACCGGCGATGTCGACGCTGATCCGAATTTCTCACCACTGGAAACTTTCTTCGACATTCTGAACCAGACCCAGAGCAGCCGCGTGCAGATCATCAACGGGCGCATGGACAGCACCAAGCAATGGCAACTGATCCTGATGGCACGCGAACCGGGCACCTATACCCTGCCCGCCATTGCCTTCGGCAGGGACCAGAGCAATCCACTGGAACTCGAAGTGCGCGAAGCGCCAGTCACCAGCGCCTCACCCGACAGCACCATTTTTCTGGAAGCGGAACTCAGCCCGCAAAGCGCTTATGTACAGGCACAACTGGTGTATACAGTGCGCCTGCTGCGTTCGGTCAATCTGCGCAGCGGCAGCCTGAGCGAACCCGAGATCAGCGGCGTCGATGCCATCGTGGAAAAACTCGGCGAGGATCGCAGCTTCGAAGCCACACGCAATGGCGCTGCCTATGCAGTGGTGGAACGCAGTTACGCAATCTTTCCCCAGCACAGCGGCACCCTGTCGATAGAACCCACCATATTCCAGGGCCAGATCGTAACCCGCAGCAGTCGCTTCCTGCTCGACGAAGAGATGCAGATCAAACGGCTGATATCGAAACCATTCAGTATCGAGGTCAAACCGAAACCCGCAACGGCGGCAATGCCCTGGTTACCCGCGCGCGCCCTGCGCTTGCAGGAAGAATGGGCTGAGACACCGCCGCAATTCAAGGTGGGCGAACCGGTCACGCGGACCCTGACCCTGGCAGCCGACGGCATCACCGCCGCGCAGTTGCCGGCGCTGACCGACAGCCTGCCCGACGGATTGAAACAGTATCCCGATCAACCCCTGTTGCACGACGACAAACGCAGCACCGGCGTATTCGGTATGCGCCAGGAAAAAATTGCGATCATGCCCAGTCGGCCCGGACGCTATGAACTGCCGGCCATCGAAGTACCCTGGTGGAATATAGAAACCGGCAAACAGGAAGTCGCGCGCATTCCGGCGCGCAGCATCGAAGTAGCCGCCGCCAGCGATGCCGCACCGGCACCAGCACCGCTGTCATCCATGCCAGTGGATACGACACCCGCCGAAGCCTCGCCATCCGGCATGGCACCAACAACCGCCGGCTTCTGGCCCTGGCTCAGCGGCGCACTGGCACTGGGCTGGCTGCTCAGTGGGTTACTGTGGTGGCGCCAGCGTCACCCAACACCGGTCTTACTCGCACCCCGGCGCCCCGGCGGCGATTTCAATGCAGTGAAGAAAGCCTGCCGACAGAACGATGCACAGGGCTGCAAGACCGCGCTGCTCGGTTGGGCCCAGCACCGCTGGCCGCATGATCCGCCCACCAGTCTCGGCGCCATCGGTGCACGCGTCGATGCTGAGTTTGCGAGCGCCATCGCGACACTCAACCGGACACTGTATGCGCGCGAAGACTCGCACTGGCAAGGCGAACCCTTATGGTCCGCCGCACGCCAGTGGCTCAAAGCCGATAAACCCGACACCGACACCCGATCCGCGCTGGCGCCTTTGCGGCTGCAGTGAGCTGTTATCAAGCCCCGCGCCGCTCATTTTCCAGGATTTGCGCAGCAAGAACTAATAGCGTAAAAGAAATCAAAACCCTGCAGATTTTCACTTGCCATGCCAATACCAGCTGCCTTGTATGAATCAGTATTCCATTCACTGGAAGATCAGATCGCTGTGATTGACCAGGCGGGCAACATTCTTGAGGTCAATTTGGCCTGGCAAAACTTTGGGATCGAAAACGGGCTGCCTTCCGGGTACGCGTGTGCGGGCCACAACTACCTCGAGACCCTGTCTGATTCGGCTGCTGCCGGCGATAGCCTTGCCGGTGATGCATTACAAGGCATTGTGGGTGTGCTGGCCGGCAAGCGTGCATTTTTCTGCTATGAATACCCCTGTCACAGCCCGGACGAGAAACGCTGGTTCACCATGCGCGTCACCGCGTTGCATGGCGACGAATCCGGGGACTTGTTCGTTGTTTCCCATCACAACGTCACGCAGCGCAAACTGGCCGAGGAGCGGATCGAAGAGCTGGCCATGCAGGACCCACTGACCGGACTGGGCAATCGACGAGCGTTCCATCTGTTCTTGAACAAGGAAATGCGAAACAGTATTCGTAATCGAACGCCAATCAGCCTGGCTCTTATCGATGTCGATTACTTCAAGAACTACAACGATGAATTCGGGCATGCTGCCGGCGACCAATGTCTGACCAATGTTGGCCAGGTTCTGCTTGCTCATGCGCGCAGGCCCGACGATCTTGTGGCGCGTATCGGCGGCGACGAGTTTGCATTGATTTTGCGTAACACCGGGTTGGATACGGCACTGAAGATCGCGGAATCGGTCTTGAAGGCAATCAACGACCTCAAGATGGTCTTCGGTGACTCAAAGCAGGTAACCGTTAGCATAGGCTTGCTGTCTGTGGTTCCTCATGAACAGCAGAGCGAGGATTTTTTGTTTCAAGAAGCTGACAAAGCGTTGTACCGCGCGAAATCGGCGGGGCGAAATCAGGCCGTGTATGCACAGCCTGGCACAAACGGGCAAGCCCAACCCCTCGCTCCAAGGGACGCTCCGCGATAAAGCCGCGCAGCGTCCCTGAGCAGAGTCATTGCGCGGCTGACACTCCCCGAGATGTTCACCTGGTCCGGACGAAATGGCGCGTATGGGTACCGCGTTCGTGGTACTGGCGGCGCTATGCTGGGGGCTATCAGGCGGGATCGGCGGGATTCTCATGGCTGATGGCTGGGACCCGCTCGTGGTGTCGTTCTACCGGGGCGCGATCGGGTTGTTGTTTGTTCTGGTCTGGCTAGTGTTGCGCCCGCACGGCAGCGGATTGGCAAATCCGCCGATTATGGTTCTGGTCTGCGATTGCCGGTCTCGGCGTAGCTGGCAATAAATTGGCAATAAATTGGGGTCACAATAAATTGGCAATAAATTGGGGTCAGAACACAGATTTCGCTAATATTGCAGGCATTCGGGGGGCAGAAGACAGAGTTGCCTGATACGCTACATGAAATAATAGATTGAACCAGGTTCCTCGACACCGGGCCGCCCCGGCTTCCCGGGGCGGGTCTGGCGTTTAAGCATGGTTTCAATCCTGTTCTTGA
>JAGXGS010000063.1 GCA_024636585.1 Thiogranum sp.
GACACAGGTGCCGTCGCTGGTATCGTAATCCGTACCAAATATACTCATCCCTTCGCGCTGCCCGGTTACACACTCACAGGCCACCTTGATAAGGTGAGTCGCTTCCGGTGTCGCCTGGCCCAGCAAGCCGTCCGGATTGGCGCCCGCTACGTTGAAGTAGCGCAACACAACGTAATTAAGACTGGAAGCCGCAGCAAGATCCATGATCATCCGCTCGCTCATCATCTTGGATGCGCCGTAGGGATTGATCGGGGCAAGAGGAAGGTCTTCTGTAAGAACCGTCTGCTCCGGCATGCCATAAACCGCAGCCGTTGAGGAAAACACCATGTACGGCACTTTATGCTTGTCGACGGCCTTGAGCAGATTCAGTGTGTTGCGGGTGTTGTTGCTGTAGTACTTCAACGGGTTTTCAACAGACTCCGGAACCACAATATTGGCAGCAAAGTGCAGCACCGCTTCGAACCGGTGGTTGGAGAACACCTGATCAATCTCGGCTTCGTTCGCAAGATCGCCGATCACCAGCTCACCGGCGGTTACAGCCCAGCGGTAACCGGTCGAGAGGTTATCGAAAACGACAATATCATGACCGGCCTCGGCCAGCTGGCGCACAACATGACTACCGATATATCCGGCTCCGCCGGTCACTAGTACTTTCACGCAGAATTACTCCTTCCCTGAACCTTTTTGGCGCCGCTGCCGGATTTCTGCCCGCCGGCGGCTGAAAAAATTACTGATTATCTGGCTGCAATCATCCTGCAGGATGCCACCCACCACCTCTACTTGCCAGTTCAGATGGGTTTCATCCAGTGTACGCCGGGCCGATTCAACTGCGCCCGATTTGGGTTCGCAGGCCCCATAAACAAGCCGACTGATACGGCTATGAACAATGGCGCCGACACACATGGTGCAAGGCTCCAACGTGACATAAAGAGTTGCTCCGGTCAGCCGGTAATTTCCGGCCCTCGCCGCCGCGTCGCGCAGCGCGCATATCTCAGCGTGGGCTGTGGGATCAGAACCGGTAATTGGCGCATTAAAGCCCGTACCGAGTTCTTCGCCATCACGGACGACAACGGCACCTACAGGAACCTCACCCAAGGAAGCAGCCCGGGCCGCCAGCGTAAGTGCTCGGGCCATCCAGTACTCATCAATTTTCTCTGGTTCCGGCATGACGGCGACTCTGCTGGCAACAACAAATGCGGATAATCTGTGCGTTAGGTTGATAAGCGCAACGAAAATACCATTATTCACGGTTATTACCAAGCAGTCCGGAGTTGGCAAAATCCACTGTGACATGATGTTCCCGGTGGTCGTCTGTCAGGGGGATTATCCCTTGCGGTCGCCCTGCCCGATCCGCACCTGTGGCGGTGACCCGGGCGCCATCCAGAGTCACACAGATTGCTTCCCCGGGCTGTGCATCGTTGCACCTGACAGTGATGTGGTAGACCGTCTCGCGATAGCGGTAATGAATTGTGTACTCATCCCAATGGGCTGGAACACAGGGAGTAACGATCAGCTGATCCTTTTCCAGCTTCAGGCCCAGCAGATTTTCCAGAGCCAGCCGATACATCCAGCCCGCCGCTCCGGTATACCAGGTCCAACCGCCCCGACCCGTATGCGGCGGCGTGCCGTAGACATCCGCGCACATAACGTAAGGTTCAACTTTGTAGAGTTGCATCGCATCCGGCTCGCTGCCGTGATTGACGGGGTTGAGCATGGCGAAAAGCTCCCACGCACGCTCCCGGTCGCCCAGCTCGGCAAATGCCATCGTGGCCCAGATCGCGGCATGGGTATACTGGCCGCCATTTTCGCGTACGCCGGGGACGTAGCCCTTGATATAACCGGGCTCAAGTGCTGATTTATCAAAGGGTGGGTCGAGCAGCTGGATCAACCGCGCATCCCTGCGCACCAGGCGTTGGTCAACCGCCGTCATCGCCTGACGGGCGCGTTCAGGATCGCCACCGCCCGATATGACTGCCCAGCTCTGGCTGATCGAATCGATCTGACATTCGTCGTTTTCTGATGAGCCCAGGGGCGTGCCATCATCAAACCAGGCGCGCTGATACCAGTCGCCGTCCCAAGCATTGGCCTCGATGTGCTCACCGAGTTGTGTGGCCTGCCGGCTGCATAACTCGGCGAAGGCCGTGTCGCCCCGTTCATTTGCCAGATGGGCAAACTGCTGCAGATTCTCGTACAGAAACCAGGCAAGCCAGACGCTCTCGCCCTTACCGTGGTGGCCGACCAGGTTCATGCCATCATTCCAGTCGCCACAGCCCATCAGCGGTAACTGATGGACACCGAAACGCAGGCCGTGCCTGATGGCACGCACACAATGCTCATAGAGGCTGGCCGATTCCGCCGAACGCTGAGGCTGGTCGTAGTAGGCCTCCTCGTCCGGATACAACTCTCGGCCCTCCAGGAAGTGCACCGGTTCATCGAGAACACCAGTATCGCCGGTCGTCAACACGTAACGACAGGTGGCATAGGGCAGCCAAAGATAGTCATCGGAAAAATGGGTGCGCACACCTTGTCCTCTGGGCGGGTGCCACCAGTGCTGCACATCGCCCTGGATAAACTGGCGCTCGGCGCAACGGATCAAATGCTCACGAGCAAGCCAGGGTGTTGCATGGATCAGCGCCAGAGTATCCTGCAATTGATCACGGAAACCGTAGGCACCCCCAGACTGGTAATATCCACTTCTGCCCCAGAGTCGGCATGACAGTGTCTGGTAAAGCAGCCAACCGTTGACCAGCACATCCATCGCCGGATCGGGCGTCTCCACCTGCACCGCGCCCAGGGTATGGTTCCAATATTCCCAGACCGACTCCAGGGCCCGCCGGGCACCAGCCTGCCCACTGAAGCGCTGAATGAAGTGCTGTGCCTCATCCGTGTTGCGGGCCGCGCCGAACACGAACACGATTTCGCGCTCCTGCCCGTCAGCCAGCTCAATCTGCGTCTGCAGCGCGGCGCAGGGATCCAGCCCCGCACCCGTCCTGCCCGACAGGCGCGTGCGGTGCAGCGCAGCCGGACTGGCGATTGAACCGTTGCGGCCGATAAACTCACTGCGGTTACCCGTCAATGTCTGCATGCGCTCGCCGAGACCGTCTTGGTTAACGTGCGCGAAGACGACTCGATTGGCGCATTCACGGCCATATGCGTTGCGTGCAAGCAGTGCCCCGCTGTGCGGGTCCTTCTCGGTCACGATGTGCATCAGATTGGCGTGGCGCGATTCACCGAGCACCAGCTCCCAATAACCGGTGAGCGATATACGGCGCGGTCGGCCCGAATGGTTGCGCAGTTTGACAACCAGGAACTTCACCGGTGCATCCATGGCGACGTAGGTGAACAGTTCGGAGGAGATACCGGCTTCGTCGTGCTCAAATACGCTGTAGCCAAACCCGTGACGGCACACATAGCCTGAGCGATTCTGATTAACCGTTGGAGCAGGCAATGGCGTCGGCGACCAGAACGCACCTGTGTCCTCGTCGCGGATATACAGCGCCTCGCCGCTGGTGTCGCTCAGCGGGTCATTGTGCCAGGTGGTCAGCCGGAATTCGTGGGCGTTTTCTACCCAGGTGTAGGCCCCTCCGCTCTCGCTGACCACCGTGCCGATGTGCGGGCTGGCGATAACATTCACCCATGGCGCCGGCGTGGTCTGCCCCGGCTCCAGGGTAATAACGTATTCGCGCCCGTCAGGCGTGAAACCGCCCAGACCATTGCAGAATATACGTTCACGAGCCGGCAGAGCGTGAGCACGTTCAGCTGTCGGTTCAACAACGGTTTGCGAGAATGGCAACAGGCGATCCGGCATACGCTCCACCAGCGCACGGCGCCCAACCTGCTCGGCCAGGTTCTCGGCGGTATCTGTAATCACTACACGAGCAACCGTCAGGAACAGGACGCGATCCTCTTCAGAAAGCTCATCGGCACGCCGCACAAACACCCCACCCGGCTTGTCGATGGTCTCCGCCTCCGGGCCATTGTTGATCAGGCCTATGACCTGATCCTGCAGAACCGCCCGATAGCCCGAGAAATCTTCGTTCAGAATCACCAGGTCCGCGCGCAGGCCCTTCATCCGCCAATAGGCATGGGCTCGAAGCATCTGTTTCACCAAATCAATGCGGTTCAGATCACCAATTCGCAACAGAACGATGGGCAGGTCGCCTGAGATAGAGAAGCGCCATAGTCCGGACTGTCGCAGCTTATTGCGGGCAATGACGCTGGGCGCTGAGCGGCGCAAAACATTTGCATATAACACAGAACTGGCCAGACGAGCATAGACCTGCGCATCGGCTTCCGTCGTGTTGATAAGATGCAGCACCTCCTGGCTTTGGCTCCAGGCCATTTCAAAGGCGCGCTCGATGAAGTGCCTGTCACAGTACTTTTCAAGCAGCACCAGGGCCGCTTCTCGCGTTTCCGCGACACCGGAGATGAGCTGAACACAGGCCGCTTCATCGGGCTCCAGTGTGAGTGTACTGCGGATTGCCACTATGGGATCGAGCACCGGACCCGCTGTATTCGACAACCGCTGCGCTCCAATATTGGTCAGGCGCCCGGATCCGGGGGACGATTTTCCATTGCTTTCCAGCATCACGGGATTGGCGGCGGTTCGACCCCGCCCGATGAATTGGCTGCGGTCGGTCTCGTACGACGGTTCGCTGGCATTCGCGCCAGGTGCCGCGAACAAGTGGAACATCCAGGGGACCTTTTCACCCGGTGTTCGTGGCCGCCGAGTGCAGAGGATTGCCTGCCGGTCAGGCAGGATTTCGGTCTGCACGAACAGGTTGCTGAAGGCCCGGTGTGCCAGATCGGCGTTCAACGGCGCCAACACAACCTCCGCGTAGCTCGTCACCTCAATGTGGCGGGTTCTGGATGAATGATTGGTGAGTGTGACTCGACGGATCTCGACATCGTCTTCCGGCGATACACTGATTTCGGTGTGTGCCTCAATCGCTTCATCACGGCGCCGATATTCTGCGCGCGCCTGGACAAATATTGCCTCGTAATGATCGGCCTTACGCAGTGTCGGTTGGTGCGCCGTCGACCAGTAACGCCCCGTGTCACAATCGCGCAGGTAAATGAAGGTGCCCCAGTTATCGACCGTGGTGTCCTCGCGCCAGCGGGTGACCGCCAGATCATGCCAACGGCTGTACCCACCACCGGCATGGGTCGCCATGACATGATATCTGCCGTTTGATAACAGATGGACTTCAGGCAGAGGTGTATTCAGTTCGGTGAAGACACGCATTGTGGCGCCGGCTTCCGCTGCGGGAGGGCGAGCGGAAGCACTGACTTCTGAAGCATGCGGCTGCAAGGTGCCACCCTGCTTTGGCACCCGTTCCTGCAGCAATAACTGCGTCGCCCGCGCCTGCGGATCGGACATAAACCGGCGTTGCATAGGCTGATCGTGCAATAGATGCTCGAAGGCAAGAAGGCTCATACCCTGATGGTGCGCCATGAAAGTGCGTACGACGGCATGCTGCTTGCCCCGCGGAACCCGAGAAGGCGTGTAATCGATCGCCTCGTAGAATCCGTAGTCGCCGAGAAAACCGCTCCCCGCCAATACCTGCAGATTGCGACAGGCCTCCAGCGGCATCACAGTCAGTGCCAGCGCACTGGCGTAAGGCGCAATGACCAGATCGTCCCCCAACCCGCGCTTGAGCCCCATTCCGGGCACGCCAAACGCCCGATACTGATAGACCTGGTGCATATCGGAAGCGTTATAACAGGACTCGGAGATGCCCCAGGGCATGCCACGCTGTCGGCCATATTCGATCTGGCGCGATACCGCAGACCTGCAGGTCTGATCCAATAAAGTGTTCTCATAACTCGGCATGATCAACTGCGGCATGAGGTACTCGAACATCGAGCCGCTCCACGAGATCAGGCTCACGTCGCCACCATGACTCGTCAACAAACGCCCAAGTGCGAACCAGTGCTTCTGTGGCACCTGCCCTTGCGCGATGAGCAGGAAACTGGCCAGACGCGCTTCGGAAGCCAACAGATCGTAGCATGCCGGGTCGCGACGTCGTTCGCCCACATCATAGCCAATCGCCAACAAGCTGCGTGCGGTGTCGTAGAGGAACTCAAAATCCATCATGGCCAGTTCGCGGCACCGATCTGCAAGATCATCGATACATCTGAGCCGTTCCACCGCGCCCCTATAGCCCGACCCGCCTGCCCTCGCCAGGGTCGACAGTGTCGGGATGGCATCGAAACGCCCGGGGTCAGGAGCCATCCTGCGAAGATCGTCTTGCAACGCAAGGGACTGCTGGTCGAAAGCCCTTGCCCAGTAATAAAGTTCACCCTCGATATCGGTATCGCGCGACAACCAGGCAACCACCCCCCCCTCAATACGATGAATCTCATCCAGCGCGTTATCAGCGGCGATCAGTGTCTGTGGCTGTCCATTGAGTGTGAGCGCATGGAGGCTGTCCTGAAGCAGCCTGATCTTGTCCGTAAGCTCTTGGCCGAGTGCCACAGGTACATGTTCAGCAAGCACCTGCAGGGTGTCCTGTAACCCTTGAAACGCATTTGCCGACAGTATCGGCGCGTCTTTCAGCTCGGCAAGCCCCGCCTGCAACGTGAGCAGGCTGCCGGCCAGATTGCCACTGTCCACCGAAGACACATAGTGCGGTCGCAGCGGCTGCAGGGTGCGGGTGTCGTACCAGTTATAGAAGTGCCCACGGTAGCGCTCCAGCCTTTCCATCGTCGTCAGCGTGTTCTCGATCAGGCGCAGGCATTCACCGGCGTGAATGTACCCGAAGTCATACGCCGCCAGGTCAGCCAGCAGAGCCATGCCCATATTGGTGGGCGAAGTGCGGAAGGCAATGGCCGGCTCAGGATATTCCTGAAAGTTATCGGGGGGCAGCCAGTTGTCCAGCGGAGAGACGAAGTCCGCGAAAAAACGCCAGGTGCGGCGGGCCGACGTGCGCAGGAAAACCCGCTGTTCAATCGTCAACTTCGGTTCCGGCGTCAGTAACGGCTTACTGATCCACCAGCCGGCGATGGGCGACAGCAGCCACAACAACAGGGTCGGAGCCCAGTACAACCACTCCAAAGAGCGGGTTTGCCACAGTGCAATAGCCAGCAGCACCGCCATGACTGGAGCGATCCACATCTCCCTGAAAAAATCGGCCAGTGTTTTACGCGCATTGCGAACTCCATAGGATCGCAACTGCCAAAGCAGCAAACCGCTTTGGGTAAAGAGCATACGTATACCCGAGCGCAGGATCGCACTCAGGCAAATCAGCGTTTCGTAGGGCAAGAAAACCCAGGCCAGCATGGTCACTGTCAGCGGACGAAGTGCGGATTGACTGGCCAGGATCAGATGCTGTCGCCAGTTGCGATCTTCAGGCTTACGGATGAATTCAATCAAGATCCCGAATAAAGTCGGCACAAACACAATACCGGCGACCAATAATAACCAGAACCACGCAGGTCCCGGCCCTAACAACCAGCCAGCCGCCAGCAAAACAAGCAACGCCGGGGACACAAGGCTGCGGCGCAGATTGTCGACAATTTTCCACTTCGACAAGGTGGATAGCGGGTTTCGCTGCCGCTGCGTTCCCGGCCCGGGTACGCGCGGCAGCAACCAACCGGCGAGTTGCCAGTCGCCGCGCATCCACCGATGCCGCCGACTGGTCTCCTGAGCGTAACTGGCCGGATGCTCTTCAATGAGGTCAACATCTGTCACCAGTGCCGAGCGCGCATAGCCGCCCTCCAGCAGGTCGTGACTCAGAATGAGATTGTCCGGAAAGCGCCCATCAACGGCCTGGCGAAACGCATCCACATCATAGATACCTTTGCCAATAAACGACCCCTCTCCGAAGTTATCCTGATAGACATCCGATATTTCACGGGTGTAGGGATCGATGCCCGCTTCGCCCGCGAACAATTTCGTGAATCGTGACTGACCCGCACTGGTGAGGCTGATCGAGGTGCGAGGCTGCAGAATCGCGTAACCCTCTACGACGCGCCCCTTGGCCGTGTCGTAGACCGGCCGATTAAGCGGATGCGCCATATTGCCGACCAATGCGCGTGCGGCGTCGCGTGGCAGTTGAGTGTCCGTATCAAGCGTAATTACATACTTGATCGAACCGAGGAGGGATGGATCACCGATTTTTTCTGAAAATGCTGCTTGCCCTTCTCCCCGCAGCAGAGCATTGAACTGTTCCAGTTTGCCGCGTTTACGTTCATGTCCCATCCATACCCGCTCGACGGGGTTCCATACCCTGGGCCGATGAAACAGGTAGAAGATGCACGGACGATCGTCGTTGTAGGTCGCGTTGAGCACATCAATCGCTGCACGTGCGTATTCAAGCAGCGGTTCATCCACTGGCAGAGTGCACTCGGATGCATCAGGAAAATCTGTCAGCAGGGCAAAGAACAGATTGCGATCACGATTGCCGAGATAACGAATCTCCAGTGCTTCAAGCAGGTCATCGACGTCCTGTGTCCGGTCGAGCAACGTGGGGACGACGACCATGGTGCGCTCGCTATCCGGTATACCCTTCGAAAAATCCAGGCGTGGCAACGCACGCGGCGGCAGGAACATCGTTACCATGCGGTTTACCAGAGAAACGGCCAACCCCGAACCTCCGATCAAGCCCATGGCAGCTAATAGCCAATAGCGCCAGTCCCCCGGCACGAATCCGCCAAAAGGAAGCTGCGCCATCATTGTCGTCACGGCGGTAAATAGCAAAATCGGACTCAGATACAGAAACAGACGGTGACGCCGACTCATCCGGCTGACCCGTGTTTTCACGGACAAACAACAGCCGACAGACTGCTCCAAGCTGTGGCGACCCTGATCGATCAGATAGTAGCCAACATGGGCGGCTCGATTGTCCTTACCGAGTTTTTTTGAAGCCTTCTGAGCGAGGCCAATGGCTTCGCGTGCGACTTCCCACTCGCGGTGAGGGCTAACTCTCGCGATGTCCTCAATGACATGCCGATAGCGATCACGGGTAGCGAAATCCTGATCGACGTGCGTCTCTGACGGATCTTCTCGCAATATCGTTTCGACAACGCTGAGAGACTCAACGAAATCCTTCCAGTCCGTTGAAC
>JAGXGS010000064.1 GCA_024636585.1 Thiogranum sp.
CAGCAAGACCATTTGCAACACCCAATGTGGCAGATCGTGTAACAACGAGGGCTACACTTGCACTTGGCATTGCTGCAAGTGCAACCATGATTCCCAAAAGTGTTATTGATTCAATGATGCTCATTTTTCAGTAGCCTAACGTCTAAGCATTTATATGATGTGCGCAGCATGGCGTATAAATGTCTGTTGAACTAAGCCGCGTCGCCACGGCTGCTACATATATAGGGGATTGTATTGGTGAGCCCGAGGAAAACCAAGTCCATTGGGCGGTGTACTGGTCGGCAGACTGCGCTGTGCACTGTGCGCTGTCTGCTTTTTTGCTCTCTCGCCTGGGCCTAAAATGGATACAGATGCTGTTTTTCCGGGTAAGAGGCGAGCAGACACCCGGAGTCAGCGGCTCCGTGAGCAGATAAGCCGATAGTGATATGCTTTCAGTGATCCATGGTGATTTCTCTTCGTCGTTGAGGCGGT
The DNA here is from genome assembly GCA_024636585.1 of Thiogranum sp. Lineage (GTDB taxonomy): Bacteria > Pseudomonadota > Gammaproteobacteria > DSM-19610 > DSM-19610 > Thiogranum. The sequence goes on from JAGXGS010000064.1 coordinate 472, forward strand.
AAGGTGGCGATGACGATCAGCCGTCCGGCCTTGCATTTTGGACAAGGACAAGTTGATGCCATTGGCGAGACGGCATGCGTTGTGGGCGCGCGATCCCGGCTGCCTGTGTGAGTGGTTTCAGCGCGCTTACCGGTGCTCAAGGCGGCTCTGATCTGTTCCAGCCGCTGCCTTCGACAGCGGTTGGAAAGGAACCCATAATGGCGGATGCGCATGAAGCCATCAGGCAGCACGTGTTGCAGGAAGCGGCGGATGAACTCTTCGCTGCCGAGTCGCATCACTTTCTGCCTGTCATGATCACGGTAGTCTTTGTAACGGAAGCATACCTGCTGTTGATCGTCGTCGATGAGGCGGTGGTTGTCGATAGCAATCTTGTGGGTATAGCGGGCAAGATAGGCGACGATGGTTTCAGCTTTCTGGATATTGGCCTTGGTGTAGACCACCCATTCATCCTTCATGAGCTGATCGAGGGTGGCACCGACCTGTTTATCATCGGTGAGCCGATGCAGCGCGCGTGATTGACAGGCCGTTCTCAAGGCGCTGACCATCGCCCCTCTGAACTTGCGTGACAGGGCCCTGACCGGAAAGAGGTAGTTGCTCCTGGCGGGATGCCACTGTTGCCGCGTCTCACTCCAGGCGCCCCCGGGAACCAGGCAGTGCAGATGAAGATGGCGGCTGAGGTTCTGACCCCAGGTGTGGAGGATGGCGACCATCCCCAGTTCACCATCGAGCCGTTTCGGGTCCTGGGAAAATGCCCTGAGCGTTGACCAGACCGACTGGAACAACAGCCGGTAGATCACCTCCGGGTGCAGCACCGCCCATGCATTGAGCGCATGAGGCAAGGTGAATACCAGGTGGAAATAGGGGACCGGCAACAGCTGGGCGGTACGCTGTTCACACCACGCTTCACTCGCCTTGCGCTGACACTGGGGGCAATGGCGGTTGCGGCAGGAGTGGTAACGGCGCTGTTCAAAATCGCATCGGCTGCATTGCACCTGCTCCCCGCCCAGCGCTGCGGTGCGGCAAATACGGATACGGTGGCAGGCCCGCGCCTGTTCAGGCGTCAGGGCATGATGTTGGCGATACGCCGGCCAGGATCGTTTGTAGGGACGTGTTACTCATGGTCCACCTCCAGTCCCTGAATAAGATCCACGCTATGACCTTCCGTGTACTGCGGCACCCAATGGAGGTAACGCATCGTCGAATGGAGATCGCTGTGACCCAGCATCTCCTTGAGTTGGTGCAGAGGCATGCCTGCCGCCAGTTGATGCGTGGCGTAGGCGTGACGCAGGCTGTGGATGCCGCCGATCTTGTCGATACCGGCCCTGAGCTTGGTCGCCTGAAACACCTTCTGCGCCGTGGTGATGCTCAGCTTCGAGCATGGATCGCGGCCATAAAAAAGCCACGTCGTGGGGCGGAAGATGCGCCAGTAACGGCGCAACACGTGCAACAGCGATTTGCAGAGCAGCACCTGCCGGTCTTTGCCCCCCTTGCCCTGTGTCACCCTCAGCAAAGCGCGCTCACCATCGATGTCACGCACCTGCAATGCCACCAGTTCACTCACGCGCAGACCACAGCCGTAACAGGTGGTCAGCATCATCCGGTGTTTCCGGTTCTCCACCGCCATCAGCAATCGCGCCACCTCATCACGGGCCAACAGTTCGGGGATACGTTGCTTGCGTTTGGGAAGGGGGATCTTCAGTTCGACCTCAGGCCACCCCAGGACATTGAGGTAGAGAAAGCGGATGCCATTGAAGAACAAACGGCAGGAGGCCGGAGAGAGTTGCCGCTCTTTGACGAGGTAAAGAAAGTAGTCCTGCAACTGTGTATTGGATAACAGTTCGGGGGAGCAATGGTAATAACGGGACAGATGAATCACTGCATCCATATAACTTTGCTGAGTGCGCACTGCAAAGCCACGTACCAGCATGGCGTCGATCATCTTTTGACGGAGTGGGGTCATGACTTATCTCCTGTGCTAGAACCCCGGATGGGGTGGAGATAAGTATGAAACTCTGAGAGTTATCGGAGGGAAAAGGCCCCGCGTAAGCGGTTTAGTTCAACAGTCGATTAGACAGAGACTATGTATGACGTGATAGGTGGAGTCCATCTATCCCGGCCGCGCTTTCTGTTGTTGTGCTCGTACAACTCAATTCCTTCTCTTGCAACGGAGACCATGACAATGCCTGCGAAGCGGCCAGGTGCTGATGCTCTTCTGATCGATCGCTTCTTGCATAACTGCCTCTCTGTTCTGGAAAAAGCGCAGCTTCGCGGAGCTGCGAGGCCATGGTATCGCAAACACATTGAAGCGTATATCAACGCGAACTCCGGGCTCCGGCTTTCGACTCGTCAGCCGGCCAGGATCGATGACTATCTGAATGGGAAAGGCAGACTGGCCGGCTTACCTGTTTGGCGGATTCGCCAGATTACCGACGCACTGCGGTTGCTGTGTGCTTGATGGGTTATGCAGAAATGATCAGCGGTGCTCGCTATCAGAACCCGAAGCCCCTGCGCGCTCCTCTTCAGATTCATCCGCTTCGGCAGTCCAGTATGGCTCCGCTTCACACGAGCAGCAGTCATGCCAGACCGGAACATCTGCGTGCATGCTCAGGGCGTCTGGCTTTTTTGAGTGCTTGGCGGCTTTCGGGCTTTGGTCGAGATTTTGCTGCTGCTGATTCTGGTCAGTCATGGCATCGGCTCCCGGTCGGTTAGTCACCACCAGAAAAGTATAGTCAAACTAGAAACGGTAGCTGGTGTTCACGTACACATACCGGCCGGGTTCGTTTATCAGCATCACGTCGCCTGTTGCGTCGAACAGCAGCGTCAGATCCTTATAGGTGTTAGTGGTTGCATAGGTCTGGCCGAATACGTTGTCCATACCTGCGGTAACTTCGAGGTTCCTGTGCAGCGCATGCGTCAGCTTCAAATTGACGATCGCGTAGCTGTCGATTGCCTGCTCGCCGTTATCGCTGTCGAAGTCGTCCCAGTTGTCCGCAGCGATCATTTCCACTCTGGCTGCATTGCCCATTCCATAGCGGTAGTTCAACGCCAGATTGGCCTTCAATGGCGGAATTTCTGCAAGATCTTTGTCTGTTTGTCCCGCCAGTGGCTCGTCTTTTTTGCCGCGCTGGAAGGCGACGCCGAAGTCCATCACCAGGTTGCGTCCCAGTTCGTATGACCCACTGGCGTCGACACCATAGATTGTGGCATCGATGTTCTCGAATGCGTTGCTGGTTGCGTTATCGGCGTTGTAGTAAATGTAATCCTTCAACCAACTGTGAAACAGTTTGGTGTTGAACCTCAGTCGGTCATAGCGTTTTTCTACGCCGACATCGATTTCGTAGTTGCTGGTGTCGTCCAGTGAGGGTGTGCCGATTTCATTGGTCATGGCGTCGCGGAAATACAGTTCCCGGGCGTCGGGTACGCGCGATGCCTTGCCGAAGCCGCCGAACCATCGGGTTGCGTTGTCGGGGTGATAGTTGGCGAAGATGTTGGCGCTGAGTGCCCGGTAGTCGCGCGATGGCTGGCCCAGTTGACCGCCGGGTGTTACGGACGTGTCGTCATAGCGAGCGCCCACTTTGACATCGACTTTTGAATAACGCTTTTCAACTTCCAGAAACAGCGCCTGGTTTTCGGTGTCGACATCGTCGATGCTGGCTCTGCCGGTGATCATCGCGCTGGTTCCCCTGCCCTCGTACTCGCCATCCCAGTTTCTGTTGCTGACATCCAGGCCCAGGGTCATTTCGGAACCGGGCGCGAGATCGAAGCTGTTCTTCAGCTTCAGGCCCTGCATGCGGGTCGAGAGCGCGCTGATTCTTTCATTGGCTGAGTCGGGGCCCGAGGCAATCCGGTAGAAGGTGGACATCGGATGATCGACACTGGAATCGTAGTACTGGACCTGCAGATTCCTGGCATACCGACCAAGGTCCCGAATTGAATATTCCAGGTTGTAAATATCCGAGTCGTCTTGCAGCGCGTCCATTTTACTCGATGGATAGAGGATATCGTCGCTTCGGTTGGCGGTGTAGGAAAACCGGAACTGCTGGTTTGCAGTCACATCCAGGTACAGCTTTCCCATGAAGGTCTTCTTCTGATAGGCATCGAGATCCCGATACTCGTCTTTATAACGCGGGTTCATGGCGGGCATGGTCGAGGGATTCAGCGCGTCTATCTGTTCCGCGAAATCATTCCCGTTGCCGTCTTCATACTGGGCGCTGCTTTCGTCGGACACGCTGACCAGCATCCGGGCCCGCTCGTTGCCGCCGCTCAGGGTGGCGGCAAGTTTCCGGTACTCCCAGCTTCCGATATTCAGACTGGCTTCGCCCTTGAAATCCTGTGAGGGTTTTTTGGTGGTGATTCTGACCGCGCCGCTCAGGGTGCCGAAATTCTCGACGTCGTAGGGGCCTTCGGTGATTTCAATAGTTTCAATGTTGTTGGTGAGGATGTGCGAGGTCGGTGGATCCATTCTGTTGACGCAGGCGCCATAGGTCTTGGTGTCGTCGACCAGTATATTGATGTTGTCCTTTTTCTGGCCGCGCAAAATGATGTCGTTGGCGATACCGCTGCGGCGCACCAGTGACACGCCCGGCAGGTTCCTGGTCAGGGCTTCCGCAAGATCTGCAGATTTCACCTGCTCGGTGCTGACATCGCTGAGCCGGGTGCCTTCCACCACAATGGTGATGGGTTCGGCATCGCCCGCCCGCACCTGCGCAGCGCAGAGCAGCATGCAGCAGGCGATGGGGGTCACGTAAAATATGCGCGGGATTTTCGGCGCGGCAGACAGGACGGTCAGATTGCTGTGTGGATTTTCCAAAATGTTCTTCCAGGCAACGTGTCGGGGGCGCAAACGTAGCAACCGCCGACCGGAAGAAGAAGTGGCAAATCGTCGCACCCGGGGCGGGTTGAGCCTCAACACCAGAGGGGTGCGCGCAGGAAGGGGGAAGACTGAGAATCAGCCTGCGTTATAACTCGCAATATTCAGATAAATAGGGGAATTTTATTTCATAAGACAGCACGGATTCATTGCCGCGCGGCTCTCCAGAGCGTTACAAGGAACAGGGCCAGTGCGCGCGTTTTGTCTTGCCTGCTGCGCGCTTGCTCGCGAGCAATGCGTCGACTGCCTGATGTGGTTGCCTGCCCCCCATAGGGTATAGCCGGGAGCTTGCCTGCCGCTCTGCCGCGCCTGCGACACACAGCGTCAATGGTGTATAGTTGCACGAAGCCTGTCGGGAGCCCCTGGAGTTAATGATTCGCGCACTACTGTATAACCGCTCGAGCGGCGCATTGTCGAGCGGCGGTCGGGAACTGTGCGAACGCTGGGCGCGTGATACCGACACGCTGCTGTGGATCGACGTCGATGGCCGCGCCGACAGTGCCGAGGAAATTTCGTTGCTGGAGACGTTCGGACTGCATCCACTGGCAATCCAGGATGCGCAGCGGCAGCGACATCCACCGAAACTGGAAGTCTTCGACAACCACACTTTTCTGCTGCTGAAAGAGCTTGCAGCCGATTCCAGCAGCATCCATCTGTCCACGCTGCAACTGGCCCTGTTCGTGGGCGAACGGTTTCTGGTGACGCGGCATTCCGCAGACTCACTGAGCAGTGATGCGCTGTTCCAGCAGGTGTCGCAGGATGCAAACCTGTTTGTCCAGGGCTGCGGGACGCTGGCCATGCAGTTGTGCCGCCTCACGGTCAATCGTTACCTGGGCATTCTGCTGGACCTGGAACCGCGGCTGGATGAACTGGAACACGAGGTCATGGTCAAACCGCATGACTCGATCCTGGCCGAACTCCTGAACTACAAAACCGAATTGAAGAAGTTCCGGCGCGTATTCGTCTATCACGAACAACTGTTCCGTGAACTGAAGAGCAATACGTATCCGGGGCTGACCGGCGATAAGCATCAGATTATCGACGTCTACGAGAAGCAGGAACGCGCCGGCAGTCTGACCGGGCTGTACTACGAATTATGTTCGGATATGATCGACGGCTACATCTCGATGGCATCCCATCGTCTCAACCAGATCATGAAGGTGCTTACGGTAGTGATGTCGATATTCATACCGCTGAGTTTTCTGGCCGGCATCTACGGTATGAATTTCGAATACATGCCGGAACTGAATTCACCTTCGGGCTACTTTACACTGCTCGCCGTCATGGCAAGCATAGCGCTCACGCTGTTGACGGTATTCCGCTGGAAGAAGTGGCTATAGCTGCAGGATATTGATGAAAAGCATGAACAATGACAACTGGCACCAGGAACAGGCGGCGGCATCGCTGAAACGCCTGCTGCCGCGCCTGGAGGCGCGATTCGCCGCCTCCGTCGAGGGCGATGAATGGCAGGAATTTGTGGTGCGTCTCCATGACCATTTCCCGCGCCTGTTCCGGGGTCTGCATGAGCTGTATGGCCGGCAGTACGATTTTTTCTATCACCTGGAAAGCATTCTGGCCGCCGCCACCGAGCAGTGGATTGGACGACCGGCGGAACTGAAGGCGCTGGATGCGCTGCGCGCCACCGATCCATACTGGTATCAGTCGCATCGGTTGATGGGTGCGATGTGCTACGTCGATGTGTTCGCCGACGATCTCAACGGACTGCGCGAACGCATTCCCTATCTGCTTGAGCTGGGTGTCAACTATCTGCACCTGATGCCGGTCTTCAAAACGCCCGGAGGCGATAATGACGGCGGTTATGCGGTGTCCAGTTATCGCGAAATCGAACCGCGACTGGGCAACATGGAAGAACTCGCCAGCCTCGCATCCGAGCTGCGGCACCACGGTATCTCACTGTGCCTGGATTTTGTCTTCAACCACACCTCGGATGAGCATGACTGGGCGCGGCGCGCGCTGGCCGGCGATCCCGAATACCAGCAGTACTACCGGATGTTCCCGGATCGCTCGTTGCCGGATGCCTACGAACGTACGCTGACGCCGATTTTCCCGGACGAGCATCCCGGTTCCTTTACCTATCGCAATCGCCTGAAAAAGTGGGTATGGACCAGCTTCCACAACTACCAGTGGGATCTCAATTACGAGAACCCGGCAGTGTTCACGCGGATGCTGGAAGAGATGCTGTTCCTCGGCAACCAGGGCATTGAAATACTGCGTCTCGACGCCGTTGCCTTTGTGTGGAAGCGGCTTGGCACCAGCTGTCAGAATCTGCCCGAGGCGCATGTCGTGATCCAGGCTTTCAATGCCCTGGTAAGAATCGCTGCACCGGCCATGGTGTTCAAATCAGAAGCCATCGTCGATCCGGATGAAGTGCGCAAGTACATCAGCGAGGAAGAATGTCAGCTGTCATACAATCCGCACCTTATGGCGCTGCTGTGGAATTCGCTGGCGACCGGTGAGGCACGGGTGCTGAAACCGGCCATGGAACGACGCTTCACGATTCCCGAGGGCTGCGCCTGGGTCAATTATGTGCGCTGTCATGACGACATCGGTTTTGCATTTTCCAATCAGGACATTGAAGCGGTCGGTCTGGATGCGGTGGCGCACCGACGCTTCCTCACCGAATTTTATACCGGACGCTATACCGGCAGTTTCGCGCGCGGCCTGCCCTTCCAGGAACATCCGGAAACCGGCGATGCGCGTATTTCCGGCACCTGTGCATCACTGGCCGGACTGGAGAAAGCGCTCGAGGAAAACGATCAGGACGAAATCGAATGTTCCATACAACGCATTCTGCTTATCCATGGCGTTATTCTCACTATCGGCGGCGTGCCGCTGATTTATCTCGGCGATGAAATCGGCATGCTCAATGACTATGGCTACGAACGTGACGTCGACAAGATCGGCGACACGCGCTGGTTGCATCGCGCGGCCTTCGATCACGAGCGGGCGGCGCAACGCCGCGACAACACCACGGTTCCCGGACGCATTTACCAGAACCTGTTGCGGCTGATTCAGATCCGCCAGCAGAATCCTGCCTTCGATCGCGCCGAGACCGAGTTTGTCGACACCGACAATCCGCATGTGTTCGGATACTTCCGCACCAACGGCGATTCGAGCGTACTGGTTCTTGCCAATTTCAGCGGCACGCCGCAGCGTCTCGAAGGCCGCCGTTTGCGCCTGCTCGGTCTGCGCAAAAGCAATGTCGATCTGGTCGCCGGCCGGGTCATAGTCGCGGCCCGCGAACTGGTACTGGAGCCTTATGATTTGATGGTGCTGGCACGGGCGACGAAGTAACATCCCGGGGCCACTCCCGCCCGGACCGGCGGCAGCTCAGCTGCGCGCCAGCGCGGTAACGCACTCGAGCAGTTCCTGCTCATGAACCGGGAACGTAAAGACCCGGTGAAAGCTGTGAACCGCCAGCAAACGCTCGAACTGATGCGCATATTCCCGTTCGTAGAAAACAATCACCTGCGTATCCGGCAACCGCTCCACCACTGACATCATCGATTCGAGTGAACTGGTGCGATCGCGGAAATCCGACTGAAAGTTGAATTCCGCGACAATAACCGCCGGCTTTTCCTTCTTTATAATACTCATCGCCTTGCGCATGCGACTTTCCACGATTACGCGAAACCCGGCCCGCTCATACAAAGGCCGGAAATTCGGGTACCCGCCTATTTCGATCACCGCCAGTAACAGGGGCTTTGTCATTTCGCTGCTCCATTGCGGTCCTGCCGCGCACATTCGTTCCGAATTATATACGGAGCTCAAGTATTTAGCCTAAGTCCCAATATATAAACAGGAATTTTTCCAGCGTTAAACGAGAGACCGCATGGCTTCCCGAAATTTTTTCAAGACTGTACGCGTAACTATTCTGCTGGTGGTGCTGTTCTTCGTCGGCATGAACAGCTGGCTCACCCAACTGCGCACCACCGACTGGGACGACACCTTATGGGTGGCAGTCTATCCGATCAATGGCGACGGCAGTCCCGCGACCCAGACCTATATCGACAGGCTGTCGCGCGCCAGCTTTGAATCGGTCGAAACATTCCTGAGCACGGAATCGCAGCGCTACGGAGTCAGCGTCAGCACTCCGGTCACGCTGCGACTGGCGCCCCAGATCAATGACAAACCACCCGCGCCTCCGGCCAATGCCGGCACACTCTCGATCATGCTCTGGAGTTTGAAGCTGCGTTACTGGGCCTACCGCAATGACAGTTTCGATGGACCGCAGCCCGATGTGCAGATGTACGTCGTTTATCATGACCCGAACCTGTCGAATCGCGTCGCCCACTCGCTGGGTCTGCAGAAAGGCATGATCGGAGTGGTCAATGCATTTGCTGCGGCGGATCTGACGGAGCGGAATAATGTCGTTATCGCGCACGAGTTCCTGCACACGGTGGGCGCCAGCGACAAATATGACATGGCAAACAACATGCCGATTTTTCCTGACGGTTATGCAGAACCGCAACGCAGCCCGCGATTCCCGCAGACCCATGCAGAAGTCATGGGAGGCCGGGTGCCAGTGTCAGAGCTGAATGCAACCATGCCAAAGTCACTGCGCCTGTGCCGGATCGGCGATGCCACGGCGCGCGAGATTCGCTGGCTGGAGTGAAACTTTCGTAGCATCGGGCTCCGACCCTGGTGAATCTCCGTGTTAAATTGCCTGATTTTTCGGTAAGGTGTGACCGGAATCAGGAGCCCGAATGAATACCGTCCCGACAAACCGTCCCGGAATACGTGAACAACATCTCTTGCGCAAGCGGGATAATCCGCTGTTTGGCGAGCCGCATAATCAGGTCAGCAACGAAGACCTGATGACCGCGCGCCTGGAAGACGGCATGGAAAGAGATAATTTCCTGACCGGCATCCAGTCGCTGATCCAGCGATGCGTTGACCTGGAACCGAATACGCCGAGCGAAGACATTCTTGAACTCAAGGAGCAACTGGACCAGAGTTATCAGCAGGCCTGTGCCTTGCCCGGTGACCAGGAGCAGATCAAGCTGGCGCTGAAGCGGCTGGTCGACGTCATCATGAAAGCGATGCAGGTCGGGGCCGGTAAGGATGCCTTTGCACAACAACAGTTGCAGGAAGAGATGATCGCCCGCCAGGCGCATTTCGAACTGCAGGAACTGCCGCTGGTCGCTGCACTGACACATGCAGATTCACCGGTCGGGGCACAGGACCTGCTCCCCACATTGCTCAGTGAGCCGGACGATTCCCTGGCGCCGGCACTGGTGATTTTCGATGACAGCCAGCTGGCGGCGATCTGTCATCAGGCAGCGGAATTTCTTCAGCAGCGCGATCCCGATAAAGTCTGGAGCGACGCATGGCGGAAACTGGCGCTTATCCAGGCCGCGTATAGCAGCAGACAACCGCCGTCGTCCATCAACTAGAGGTTAACCAAGTGAAGCCAATCGATACCACGCGCTGGAGCGAAGGCAAAGTTACCGCCTTGCGGCAATGGACCGAGGCTCTGTATTCAGTACAGGTGCAGGCCGATGTCGAGCCGTTCCAGGCGGGTCAATTTACCAAGCTGGGAATGGTAATCGATGGTGAATTCATTGAACGACCCTACTCCTATGTCAATCCGCCTGGCGCCCGCACACTGGAATTTTATTTTGTCACCGTACCGGATGGTCCGCTGACGCAGAAATTGACTGGACTGCACAACGCTGACACCTTGTGGGTGAAACGCAAAGCGGCCGGTTTCCTGACCCTCGCCGAAATTCCACCGGCCCGGCATCTGTGGATGCTGGCTACCGGCACCGGCATCGGGCCGTTCCTGTCAATTCTGCAGACGGCTGAACCCTGGAACCGCTTCGAGCGGATTGTGCTGGTGCATGCAGTACGCTTCGCGGCTGAGCTGAGTTACCGGGAGACGATTGAGGCATTGCGCGAGCAGCACCCCGGGCAGCTCGAATACATTCCTTTCGTCAGCCGCGAGGACACTGATTTCGCCCTGTCCGGACGCGTACCGGCCGCCATCGTCGACCATTCTCTGGAGCAGGCGGCCGGACTGGCAATCAATCCCGATCTCTCGCAAGCCATGATCTGCGGGAATCCTGCGATGGTCGATGAAACATCCAGAATACTCCAGGAACGCGGGTTGTTGCGCAACCGCCGCCGCACGCCCGGACATATCACCGTCGAGAATTACTGGTAACCGGACAGCCCGCCGGTTTCACACTATGGAACAAAGAGCCGGGGCGCTTTATCATTGCGCCTCCGCGCCTGTTGTTGGCGCTATCGCAGATGATCGAGTTGTAGAATCTTATGGAACAGGAAGTCGACGTAGCAATCATCGGGGCCGGAAGCGCCGGCCTGTATGCCTTCAGCCAGGTCCGGCAAAAAGCCGACAAATACGTACTCATCGACGGTGGCGAGCTGGGAACCACCTGTGCCCGGGTCGGCTGCATGCCCTCCAAGGCGCTGATCCAGGTCGCGGAAGATTTTCACCGACGCGCCCTCTTCAATCGTGAAGGCATAGAGGGTGGTGACAAGCTGTCGGTAAACGGCGCTGATGCGATGGAGCACGTGCAGGACCTGCGCGACATTTTTGTCGACAAGGTCTTATCCAGCAGCACGGATAATATGGGCGATGAATTTCTTCAGGCCAACGCCCGCTTCCTTGAACCGAATCTGCTGATGGTCGGAGAACAGCGCATCCGGGCCAGAAACGTTGTGATCGCGACCGGCTCCACACCCATCGTGCCGCAAGACTGGCAGGCTTTCGGTGAGCGCATTCTGACCACGGATGACATATTCGAACTGGAGGAGCTGCCGGCTTCGCTGGCGGTGATCGGTCTGGGCGTGGTCGGCCTGGAGCTCGGACAGGCGTTCCAGCGTCTCGGTGTCGACGTGACCGGCATCGATCAGCTCGAGAGTATCGGTCATCTGGATGATCCGGAGATCAATGCAGCAGCCATTCGCCTGATCGAGAAGGACATGCCGCTGTGGCTTGGTGCACCAGCGGCAATCGAGGAAGCCGGGGACGGTAAGCTGCGTGTGTCAGCCGGAGCGCGTTCGGTGGACGTTGACCGGGTGCTGGTATGTATCGGACGCCGCCCGAACCTGGATGGACTGAATCTGCAGGCGGCCGGTATAACCGTCAACAGTAACGGCGTACCCGACTACAATCCCAACACGATGCAGATCGGCGACCTGCCGGTGTTTCTGGCCGGCGATGTCAATGGCGATCGACCGCTGCTGCACGAAGCCGCGGATGAAGGCCGCATCGCCGGGCTCAATGCAGCTGGCGGGAAGGTGCGGGCATTCCGGCGCAAGACGCCGCTTTATATTACCTTCTCAGATCCGAATATCGTGCTGGTCGGCAAACGCTTCAGTGAACTGGATAGCGACAGCACCCTCATCGGCAGCGTTGATTTCGGCATGCTGGGTCGGGCTCTGATCATGGGGCGGAACAAGGGCATACTGCGACTGTATGCCGACAAGGCGACCGGGCTGCTGCGCGGCGGCGCCATGGTTGCACCGCACGGGGAACATCTCGGGCATTTACTTAACTGGTGCATCGAACAGGGACTCACTGTACAGCAGATGCTGCGCATGCCCTTCTATCATCCGGTACTCGAAGAAGCCATACAGCCGGTGCTGCGTGACATGGTCATGCAGGGGAATTTCGCCACCGGTGATTATCCGCCTGACCTGGAACTGCTGTAATCGTGTATCAGAAAGCTCGACGCCGCCTCAAGCGGCTGCTCGACCTGCAGCACTCCAGGTTGATGCGCAACAGCGCCATAGGAATCGAGAAGGAAAGCCTGCGCGTGGACGAGAGCGGCGGGATTGCCCAGACCGATCATCCGCAGGCGCTGGGTTCGGCCCTCACACATCCTTTCATCACTACCGATTATGGCGAAGCGCTGGCTGAGTTCGTCACTCCGCCGCTGCACAGCATTCCGGAAGTGCTCGATTTCCTGCGCGACACCCAGCAGTTCGTCTATCAGTGTCTGGATCACGAATATCTGTGGGCCACCAGTATGCCCTGTGTGGTTGCCGGTGAAACCAGCATCCGCATTGCTGAGTACGGCACGTCCAATCCGGGCATGATGAAACATATTTACCGACGTGGTCTCGGCTACCGCTACGGCAAGGTCATGCAGGTGATCGCCGGGGTACATTATAACTATTCATTTCCGCCGGAATTCTGGACGCTCTATTCGGAACTGGAGGGAAATGAATTGCCGATGCAGGATTTCGTATCGGAATCCTACATGGCACTGATACGCAATCTGCAACGCTTCGGCTGGCTGATTCCGTACCTGTTCGGTGCATCGCCGGCAATCTGCAAATCGTTTCTGGGTGGCGCGAAAACCACGCTGGCCGAATTCGATGAGAGCACCTATTACGAGCCCTACGCCACCTCATTGCGGATGGGCGATATCGGTTACCAGAACAACCGGGAAAACGAACACGGCATAAAGGCTAATTACGACAGTCTCGATGCCTATATCGCCAGCCTCACCTGCGCCATCACCACGCCCTGCGCAGAATATGAAAAGCTGGGCGTGCAAGTGAATGGTGAATACCGTCAGCTTAATGCGAACATCCTGCAGATCGAGAATGAGTACTACAGCACCATACGGCCCAAGCAGGTACCCAAGGGCAACGAGAAGCCGACTCTGGCACTGCGCCGCCGGGGCATTGCCTATGTAGAGTTGCGATCTCTCGACGTGAACGCATTCGACCCGCTCGGCATCAATGAAAAACAGCTGCGGTTTCTGGAAACCTTCCTGCTGTTCTGCCTGTTGCATGAGAGTCCGGTGATCAGTGCGGATGAGCGTGTTTCCATCGACGAAAATGAGCTGGTTGCTGCGCATCGCGGGCGCGAGCCTGAGCTGAGCCTGAATCGCGATAGCAAACCCATTCTCCTGAAAAACTGGGCTGCAGAGCTGTTAGAGGAAATGCTGCCGGTGTGCGAACTGCTGGATCGCAGCGCCGCGGGCGATCCTTACCGGGCGGCGCTGGACGTGCAGAAACGTAAAGTCGATGACAGCGAGCTGACGCCGTCGGCGCGCATGTTGCGCGAAATGCGCGAGCGCGGCGAAGGCTTCTACCATTTCGCCAAACGCATATCGGAAACGCATCGGCAGTTCTTCCTTAACCTGCCTCCGAATGAGCTACGGAAACGCTATTTCACCGAACTGGCAATCAAGTCGCTGGAAGACCAGCGTGCGCTGGAAGCCACCGACGAGCTTTCGTTCGAACAATATCTGCAACGTTATTGCTCGCACAGCTGAAAGAGGGATGGTCAGGTAATGCAAACCCGACAGTCAAGAACGCTGGTACTCGCCTCGACGTCGCCGTTTCGCAAGGTTCTGTTGCAGCGGCTGGGGCTGGCTTTCGAGTGCTGTGCGCCGGATGTCGATGAACAGCGGATCGATTATGAGCCGGCGGAACAACTGGTCACGCGTCTGTCGGAGCTGAAAGCGCGCGCGGTGGCCGCGGACTGGCCGGATGCATTGATCATCGGGTCGGATCAGGTTGCGGTGAGCAACGATGAAGTTCTCGGGAAGCCCGGTAATCATGATACTGCCGTGCAGCAGTTGAGGCGGCTGGCAGGTCATCGCGTGACGTTTCTTACCGGCTTGTGCCTTCTGGATACGCGCACCGGCGAGAGCAGAA
>JAGXGS010000065.1 GCA_024636585.1 Thiogranum sp.
AACCGGCAGGCTCGCATCCAGCAAGCCGGCGCCGCCTCCCAGGGTAATGCCGACCAGCGTATTGCTCCACACGGTCGGCAGGTTTGATACCCGCCCGAGTTCAAAAACGCTGCGCAGAGTTTGCGTGACGCTCATCCGGCCAGTTCGCCAAGCACCCACTGCAGTTCCCGGGCAATGGCCGCATCGACATCGACATCGCGCAGGTGCGCCGGCAATACGTCCCAGGTGTAGGTTTCCACTTCGAGATGAGAGGAGATTGCCCGGCGCCGATGCGTCTGCAGCAATGCGCGCACGAACGGCTGAGTCGACTGGAAAATGCCCAGCGCTTCCAGGAACACCGGCACGTGAAAATGCACGCGCCATTCCTGACCGTCCGCCGAACCGTCCGTTGCGGCCTGCAGGGCGGCGCTCAGGTCGGTGTGACGCAGCAGGCCGTGCGGGCCGCACTGAACCACCTGGTGAAGATAAACGGGATCGTCATAGCGACGCAGTTCAGCGCCCATGGCGGCCGAGAATCTTTCGATGCGCAAACCGCTGGTGACCTGCATCTTGAAGATTCCGATCCCGGCATCGGCAAGCTGTTTCAGGCAGTCCTGCGGATCTTCGAACTCAACAGCCGCGTGACACAGATCCAGACAGATGCCGAGGTGCTCGTGAAGCGCCTGCTGCGCCAGCGCAGCTTCCATGGAACAGAGCTGCGCCAGTCGCGCAACGGCAGTTTGCGAGAACAGGTGTCCGGTAAAAAAACGCACCGTCTCCTCGACCGTCTCCAGCAGGCAGCAGGGTTCCGGTTCCAGTGCCAGGCTGATGTGGCTGCCGGTTTCGCGCTTCAGCCGGACCAGGTGTGCTGTGTGTTGCAACAGGTGCTCGACGATGCGCTGGACAGATGCAGCATCTGATGCGTTAACCTTGAATGCGCCGGGTACCGTACTGACACTGCCGGTCATTCCTTCCTGCTGGGGGAGCAGGCGCGCCAGCAGGTCGGCCAGCAGATTGCTGTAATCCAGGCGCTGCGTATCTCTCCAGTCCGGCAGGTAAACCTGCTCTTTTACGGGTGTAGCGTGAAAGGCTCCGTAGGGAAAGCCATTAATCGTGAAGACGTAGAAATTCCCCTGGGCGAGAAAACTCTGGAATTCGGCGAGGGTGTCCGGTTGTGCAAGCTCTTCGGCTGCGCGTGCCGAGAGGCGCAAGCCGATGCCGAAGGCGCGTCCGGGGGCGACCTGATCGCGCACTGCAGGCAGGTGACGGGCCAGGTTGTCGCGGACTTCGCTCCAGCTTTCGCCGGGGTGGATATTGCTGCAATAGGTGAGATGACAGCCGCTGCCATCCAGTCTCATTGGCTGGACTCGCGGTGGCGCAGCCAGTCTAGCGCCAGCAGGATTTCGGCTTCATCCATGTCGTGTACTTCCTCGCTGTGCCCGATATCGCGTAACAGCGTAACGCTCAACTCACCGCCGAGATGTTCGCGGAACTCGGCCAAACCCTTCAGTAACAGTGAACGGCCTTCACCGTCGTGACGGTCCATGACCGGATGCCAGAGATCGAACCCCAGCCCGCTCAGCACGCGTATGATGCGCTCATCCAGGCCCGCGCCGAGCATCCCGATCTGCGCCGCATAACGGCTGTCCAGCGCCATACCGATAGCTACCGCTTCACCATGCCGTAACTGGTGATCGGAAAGACTCTCGAGCTTATGCGCTGACCAGTGACCGTAGTCGAGCGGCCTGGCGCTGCCGGTCTCGAACGGATCGCCGCCCTGGGTGATCTGGCGCATGTGCAGTTCGGCGCAGCGCCGGATCATCCTGGTCATACTCTCGGGATCGCCGGCGCACAAAGCATCGACCTGCGTTTCCAGCCAGTCGAAAAATGTCGCATCACGAATCAGTGCCACCTTGACTGCCTCGGCGATTCCGGCGCGCCGGTCGCGCGGCTCCAGTGTGTCCAGAAAATCAATGTCATTGAGGACCGCGAAGGGCGGAGCAAAACAACCCAGCAGATTTTTTACACCGAATGCATTGATACCGTTTTTTACGCCGACCCCGGAATCATTCTGTGCGAGCACCGTAGTCGGCACCCGGACATGCCGAATGCCGCGGTGGGTAGTGGCGGCGACATAGCCGAGCATGTCGAGCACCGCACCGCCACCCACAGCCACCACACATGACTGGCGATCGATCCCGAGGTCGAGCAAGCGTTGTTGCAGGGTCGATACCAGGGCCGGATCGTTCTTGGCCTGTTCACCGCCGGGAATGATCTCCGGTTCCACCAGCAGTTGCAGTCGCGCCGCATGGTGCCCGGCATAGGCTCCGATATCCTCTGCCAGCCGCGGCCATGCGGCTGCCACACCGGAATCGATGAATACCACCAGCCGCTGTCTGCGTTCAGGCTCCAGTCGAGTCAGGCTGTCGGCGAGCACCGGGTTGTCACAGGCAAACAGGCGCCGGGTAAAGTGCACCGGATAATCGTACTGCACTGCAAAGCGCTGCTGGTATACGGCGCTGAACTCGCCGGTATCGACGACCGCCGTCGTGTCTGTGCTGGTGGTGATGGAAGATTTCATGGCCGGTGCTTATTCGACGATCAGGTCGGATTCGGTTGCGGATGAATCGGGTGAGCCAGGCGCATCGCCTACGCGTGCCCGCTGACCACGCAGCACCGAATTCCCTTCAAACAACTGGCGCTGGTCGATCGATGCCGGTTGCAACCAGTCCTGTTCATTGATCTGTCCGCTCTGGCTGTAGGCGGCCAGTGCATTGCCGTAGCAGATTTTCTGCACGTCATCGCGTGCAATGCCACGCGTCAGCATCAGTTGCGCGGTCTTGGGTACGGCCAGCGGATCGGAAACGCCCCAGTCGGCGCTGGAGTCGATAAAAATGCGCTCCGAACCGTAGCGGCGTGCAATCTCGGTCATGCGCTCATTGCCCATCTTGGTGTGCGGATAGAGTGTGAACGCCGCCCAGAATCCGCGCTCGAGCACGTCCTCGACAGTTTCTTCGTTGTTGTGATCGATGATCACGCGCGCCGGATCGAGCCCGTGTTCGAGCGCCACTTCCATGCTGCGCAGCGTGCCGCGCTTCTTGTCGCGATGCGGCGTGTGCACCATCACCGGTAACTCGAACTGTTTCGCAAGTTCCAGCTGGGCGCGGTAACAACGGTCCTCGGCCTCGGTCTGATCGTCATAGCCAATCTCGCCGACTGCGACGACACCTTCCTTCAGCAGGTAACGCGGCAGCAGGTCCAGCACCTCTTCGGCCAGCGCAGGGTTGTTGGCTTCTTTGGAGTTGAGGCCGATGGCGCAGTAATGACTGATACCAAACTGCGCGGCGCGGAAGCGCTCCCAACCCACCAGACTCGACAGGTAATCCAGATAGCTGCCCGTATTGGTGCGCGGCTGGCCGAGCCAGAAGGCCGGCTCGATGACGGCAACGATGCCCGCGTTCGCCATGCGCTGGTAGTCGTCCGTGGTGCGCGCGCTCATGTGGATGTG
Organism: Thiogranum sp.; assembly: GCA_024636585.1. Lineage (GTDB taxonomy): Bacteria > Pseudomonadota > Gammaproteobacteria > DSM-19610 > DSM-19610 > Thiogranum. The sequence goes on from JAGXGS010000065.1 coordinate 3,488, forward strand.
CGGATCGATCAGTTGCATTGCTGGTTCCATCAAAATGTCCTGTGTTTATTCTGTGGCGATGAGCCGTTCCCAGTTCAGTTCGCCGGCCGTGACCGACCTGTGCAGATCCGGGTGTTCCTGTAACAGCAGCTGCGCTGCCGGGTCCGGCGACACATGCAGCGCCAGTGCGGCCGCCTGCCGTTCTGTCACTGTTCCCTGGCTGAATACCCGCTCCAAATCCTGGATCATCGCATCGCGGGCAAAAGGCCCGACGCAGCGCCATAACTCGGGATTCACGGACCGACCCGCGGCCCAGCGCTCATGCGCATAATTGCATAGCATCTGTGCCAGCTCGGCGTTGCAGCGCCGATCGAGACCCACTATAGGGCACAGCGGCACATCGATAAACAGGGCTTTCAGCAGCATCTGGTTCCATGCCGCTTCTGCCAGCTGCTCGGACGGGTAGGGATTGTGATGTGCGACCGCCGTAAATACCGGTTTGATATTGCTGCGCAAGCCCTCGGCGGCGCGGGCGGTATAACGCGCGGGCTCCGGATACAGGGGCAGCCCCCTGTAAAACCCTACAAGCTCACGGAGATCGGCGGTGATGCACAGCTGTTCCAGGCAATGGGCAAGACGCGGCGGCTGGGCATCCAGCGCCAGCAGCAGCAGGATGCGTGCGGCCTGATCGAAATCCCAGTCGCGCGGATTCCAGCCCGGCCGAAGCGCCTCGGCAGCCTGCATTTCAGCGGCTGTCAGGTCGAGCCTGTCCCTCGGGATCTTGCGTGCCACCAGGCTGATGGCCAGATACACCTCAGCATCATCGCCGCTGTTGCACAGGCGGACGATAGACTCATTCAGCCAGGCGCGCGCATCCGGGGCAAGCCGCGCGTTCAACCAGATCGATAGCAGTTGTGCCGCTGTCATGCCGGCCCAAAGAGATGCGCGAGCAACAGATCCCGCACGTCAGTTGCGGCGACGGAATTCTCCGGCAGCAGTTCCGGTGCGGAGGTGATAAACAGCGGTCCGTCTTCCGGTCGTTCAGTGAGCCGGCCGTGCGAGCCTTTGACCAGGCTGGCATCCAGCGGAATGACATCCATGCTGTAACGGAAGCCGAGATGCTTCTGCGCCAGCCGCCAGGCAATGCGTGCTTTGGGAAAACGCAATTCCGGATCAATGAACAACTCCACCGGATCGAAGCCCGGCTTGCGATGAATATCGACAGTACGCGCGAAGTCCGGCGCGCACTCGTCGTCAAGAAAATAATAGTAGCTGAACCAGCTGTCGGCACAGGCAATGGCAACCAGTTCGCCGGAACGCAGATGGTCAAGTCCGAATTCGCGTTTGCCCTGTTCATCCAGCACCCGCTCGACGCCCGGCAGCGCTTCGATCAATTGCTTGACTTCGGCAATGCGCGACCGCTCGGAGATATAAACATGCGCGATCTGGTGATCGCTGACCGCGAAGGCCCGGCAGGCGCCGGGATCGAGCAATTCACGCCCCAGTTCCTCGCGCACCTGGATATAACCGGCTGTGCGCAGCGCGCGATTGATGTGCACGGGGCGCGATACCGGTGTGATGCCATATTCTGAAAGCACGACCACGCGCGCGCCGGCCGCCTGTGCGCTGGCAATCAGTTCACCGCATACCTGGTCTACTGCCGCGACATCTTCGGCAATGCGTGGATCATCAGGGCCAAGACGTTGCAGGTTGTAATCGAGATGCGGCAGGTATACCAGCGTCAGGCTCGGCTGAAAGCGCTGGAAAACATCCAGCGCACACTTGCCGATCCATTCGCTGGAAACGATATCAGCGCCGGGTCCCCAGAAACGGAACAACGGAAACTGTCCCAGGCGCGTCTGCAATTCGTTGCGCAGCTCCGGTGGATTGGTATAGATGTCCGGAAGTTTGCGCCCATCGGATGGATACATTGGACGCGGCGTGACGCTGATATCGGCGGATGTCACCATGTTGTACCACCAGAACAGCGAAGCGCAGGTGAAATTCCCGTCCATGCGGCGCGCGATGTCCCACAGCTTTTCGCCCTGCACCAGACGATTGGACTGACGCCAGAACCAGATTTCCGAGAGATCGCGAAAATACCAGCCGTTGCCGACGATGCCATGCTCGCGCGGCAGCGTGCCGGTCAGAAAAGTCGACTGGACCGTTGTGGTAAGAGCCGGTGTGACACTGCCGAGCGGGCGCATAGCGCCGCTTTGCGCCAGCGCATTCAGGTTGGGAGCATATTTCAGCAGCCTCGGCGTCAGCCCGACCACATTCAGTACCAGCGTGCGGGTCAGGGGCATGGCATTGTCACTGCTGTCGGTCTCCTGCTGCGGCCGTAAAAAATAGATTATACTGCGCCACTCTCAGAAACTATTCCCGATCATGCGCTGGACTTTATTGTACGGCGGGTGTTACCGGAGCGACAAATAATGAAACCAGGGTTTTTATCACTGATTACCGCATTGCTAGTATGTACAACTGCATGGGCAGGCGACAGCAGCGATTCCGCCACAGAGACTGCGCCGACTGACTGGCGGCTTGACTGGGGCGTCGATGAGAATTTCACCATCGAAGTCGACACTGCCGGTTATGCCTTTCCGACCGCTATCGCATTCGTGCCCGATCCCGGTAATGCACCCGACGATCCGCTGTATTTCGTGACTGAATTGCGCGGCAAGGTCAAGGTCGTGACAAACGACCGCAGTGTGCATGTGTTCGCTGAAGATTTTTTCGACCTGGTTCCAAAAGAAGAACTGCCGTCCGGACAGGGTCAGGCCGGTCTGGCCGGATTATGTCTGGAACCCGAGAACGGTTACCTGTACGTCACCTTCGCCTATCAGGACGACTCCGGCGTGCTGCGCAATAACATGGTGCGATTCCAGTCGACGCCGGGACGTTTCTCTTTGCAGCCCGAATCGATGATTGCATTCACGGATATCTTCAAGGCCCACAAGACCGGGCTCGCACACCACATTGGGCCGTGCCAGGTGATGGGTGACAATCTGCTGGTGAGCGTCGGTGAAGGCTGGCGTCCGTTGATGGCGACAAAGCTGGACGAAATGTTCGGAAAACTCATTCGTATGACGCTGGATGGAAAACCGGTGGCGGAAAATCCCTACTACGTGGATGACCGCATCGATCGGGTGCGCAACTACGTGTGGGCCTATGGTTTGCGCAATCCCTTCGGTCTTTCAGTCATCGGTGACCGTGTGATCGTCGCTGACAATGGCCTCGCCGTCGATCGTTTTCTTGAAGTGGAAGAAGGGTTGAATTACCTGTGGCAGGGTGATGACGAGACTATCGCCAGCAACGCGAGCTATGTCTGGACGCCGAGCCAGGGGCCGGTGCAGATGGATTATTCCGGTGCGGGGAAAGGCGACTTTCCAGCGGCCTATGCGGAACAGTTTTATGTTGGCCTGTCGGCTTTTCGAGCCGACCACAGCAAGTCGCCGGGGATTTTCCGGGTTCCGTATTCGCTCGATGAACAACGCATTGTCGAAAAGCCCGACTATTTCGTGCGGTACCGGGGCGACCAGTGGCAGATGGTCAGTGGTGTCGCGTTCGGACCCGATGGTCTGTATTTCTCCCCGCTGGCGCCGGTAAGCGGTGAAACGGCTGCAGTGTTGAAGGTTCGCTATGACCCTGAGGCGGACTATCCGACTGCCACAGCCGGGCCCGGGGACGCACAACTGGTATTCAGGGAGAAGGGCTGCCTTGGCTGCCATACCATCGGCAAGAATGACTGGGGTGGCAACGAAGGTCCGCCACTGATGAAAGACACCCTGGCGCAGAGTCTGCTCCGGCGCCTGCATTCCGAAGCCTATGTGGACTCGGTGCTGGCAGTACATGATTCGCCTGAAGCGCCGCTGCCGGAATTTCGCGCGGCCCGCGAAGAAGTGCTGGCCGCGACCGGTATGGAGCGCGTGGAACTCTGGCTGAAATACCGGACGCTGGAACCGCGATTCGATAACCAGTATTCGAAAATGCCCGACCAGGGAGTGACCGAAGCCGGGGCACAACTGGTTGCCGAGTATTTCGTGCAGGAGCCGGCAGCGCCCGAAGGTGTGCTGGCGACGCTGAAATACCGGATCAAGAATCTGCTGCCGTCAAAACCGCGCCACCGGCACCTGGCGTTTTCGGCGGCAGGCGGATTCGCGCTGGGCCTGGTGTTCATGGGCCTTGCCATCGCAGTTGTTCGCAGGCGGAGTTCCTGACAACTCCCGTCCCCGTCATTGCGATGCCTTGACCCGAAGGAACCCCGAAGGGGTTCTATGGGCGCAGCGCGGCAATCTAATAAAGAAACAGAATATATAACAACGACTTATTTATGTCGGATTACGTTGGCTTTCAGCAGAGTTTCGATCGGGTTACCATTTCAACCGTCTAGCAACAATGTAAAGGTTGGCGTCTTGGTTCTGTTTCGGCTATCTAAAATCCTGCTGTGCCTGGGCGCCTTCATCATTGCATCTCCGGCGACTGCCGCTCCCTATGACCAGGACCCTGGTGCTGAAGGTCTGGTCATCATCGAGGCCGAGCACGCCGACGAAAATATTTCCCGCAATGGATACAGCTGGATCGCGGACTTCACTGCCGGGTATTCAGGCGATGCCGCTATGCTCGCTTCACCCACTTCAGGCGGCGGCCAGAAAAATCCCGGCTATT